>NZ_OZ075109.1:309316-618632 GCF_964186625.1 Asticcacaulis sp. MM231 | reverse complement strand
GGACTGGCTCTCTGTTTGTATTTTTAATTATGCGGCGGTCGAAGGGGCGGCCGTGAAGAGGCGCACGCCAAAGATCATGCCGGTCGAGCGGCCTTCCTTCGGCACGAACTTGACGGTGACCGAGGTTTTGCCCCGTGTCAGCGCTTCCGGCACCGGATATTCCTCATCGAAGAATTCACCGGGCTTTACCGGCGTCTTGTGCGATACGGTTGTCAGGGTTTCACCGTCGATTAGGATATCGAATTCGCAACGGTCATCACCCCAATAGCTCGCCTGCATCACTAACGGACCCGGCTTGACGTTCATTTTGAACGACATGAAGCCGCCGGAACGGGCGTCACGACCGTTGCGGCCGCGATAGGTGCCGGGCCATGAGATGTCCGATTCGAGATTGTGATCGCGTTCGGCCTGCATTTCGCCAAGGTGCATGACATCTACCGAGCGGGCGGCCAGATCGCGCTGTCGAGCCTGTTCGGCCAGGAAGGCGGCTTCCTCGACCTTCCAGTCGGCCTCGTTGAACGCCTTGAAATAGACGGCGCTGCGGCGTTCATACTGGCTGTAGAAAGGGACGAATGTCAGTTCGCCGGGGCGGCCAATGCCAACGGTCTTGAACTGCGCTTTTTCGACAGTGACCGGTGCGAAGCCGGCCAGCAAATCATTGCCGACCAGCGCTGGATCGGTGGCCTTGTAATCCTCATCGACCGATCCGAGATCGGCGGCCAGCACCAGCGGGCCGCGCAGGATGGCGACGACGCCAGGATTGTCGTTGGTCGGTTCGATGCTCAGATCGAGCGGCAGGGAGAGGGCGAGTTCGTCACCGGCCTGCCAGACGCGATCGACGATCAGATAACCACGGTCGCGCGTAGCTTCTGTTGGCTTGCCATTGAGCTTAAGTGACACGCTTCTCGCCCAGCCAGGCACGCGCAGGGCCAGCTTGAAACGGGTTGGGCGACGTATTGAAGTCAGGCTCAGTTTCACTTCACCGTCATAGGGATAGGCGGTATCGAGGCGCAAGCTGGCGCCCTTTTCAGCCCACTTGGCGGTCGAAGGGATATAGAGATTGACCATCAGGGTGTCATTACCCTGCCAGTAGATCGAACTCGGCGTGCTTGGCGTGGCTTTCCATGCCGGTGCCGTGGCAGCAGGTCCAGTTATCAACCGGATCGGAGAAGCCGCGTGCGGCGCCGGTGAAGAGCGGCGTCATGTAGCTGAACATGCCCGTCTTCGGGTTTTGCTGCGACAGAACGTGATTGAGATGCGCGCGCTCGAAATAGTCGAAGTAGCTCGCATCCGGTGTCCAGCTATAGAGCTGGCGCGACATTTTCATCATATTGTAGGTGGCGCAGTGTTCACACGTCGCTTCGGTGATGTGCTTCGAGATGGCGTCGGGCTCGAAGAAATACTCGCGGTCGCCGTTGCCGCCGATGACAAAGCTATGGTGCTTCGTGACGCGTTCATAAAAGAACTCGGTCGCCGTGCGGTAGTCCGGCTTGCCGGTCACTTCATAGAGCCGCGCCAGGCCCAGCACCTTCGGGATGTTGGTGTTGGAGTGAATATTGGCGAGTTTGTCCTCACGCGCCACCATCGGATCGAGCACCTTGTGATGGTACAGGCGCTCGGCAAGCGCCAGCCAGCGCGGATCCTTGGTGCGGGCATAAAGCTCAGCGAAGGAATCGTTGAGGCCGCCGTGCTCGCAGTTGAGCACCTCCTGCACCTGGGTGTCTGACAGAGCGGCGAAAACCTTGTCGATATAGACGCTGAGCGCCACAGCGACGGGGATGGCTTTGTCGAGGCCACAGAAGGTCTGGGCGTCGAAGAGACCGCAATAGAGTTTGTGCCAGTTGTAGAGCGGCACCCAGCAGCCGTTGAGATCGAAACCGGCCGAGCGGATATCGCCGGCCATGATTTCAGGGAAGATTTCCTTGCCATCGACAACCGTGCCGTCCTTGCGACGGCGCAGGAAGCCGGCGGCATAGCCATCGCCCTGAGCGCCTTGGATCAGAGCTAATTCGTCGATCACATAAGACGCGCGTGCTTTGAGCACCGGATCGCCGGTCTGGGCGTACATCAGCGAGATGGCCGACATATAGTGGCCGAGGCTGTGGCCGGCGATGGTGTCCTTTTCCCAGCCGCCGTAGGATTCGCCCTTGGGCTTTAAACCAGCGCCTTTGCGGAAGTTATGCAGGAAGCGGTCGGGCTCCAGAGTCACCAGATAGGCGTGATTGACGTCGAGCGCAGTCTTGAAATCGGACGGCAGCAAACGGACATCGGACAGGGGGAGGGCGGTCGCTTTTTGGGTAAGATCTGAGGCCAGAGATGACCGCGTTGAAATGAGGCTAAAACCTGTCAAAGCTGCCGTTGCGGTTAAAAGCTGTCGCCGATTGGCGGTCAAAATGGCCATGTTACGCTCCTGTTGTCTGACAATTTGGTATACAATATACGCCAAATAGCAAGGTGTGATGCATAAATTGAGGCGATTTTTGCCACCTTTTGCCTGATTCACGTTGAGAGAGGGCGGGCGCCTGCCTTATAAAATGGAAGTTGTCTGAAAGTGGTTATAGAGTGCGAACTGGGGTTTGGTGCAAAAAATTATCATCAAATTCAAATGCATAGGGATTATTTCGCCCGCTGGGATTGTGCGTTGCGGCAATATTTTGCGGTGTGAAAATGTTGTGGCAGATTGGCAACATTAATTTGTCATGTTATTAAAAACGTCAAAAGAGTGTCGTATATCGTATAAAATATTTTGACGATCCCCAATTTTCATGTCCTGTTGCAACGGTGAAGTTTTTTGAAACTGGGGAATACATATGTTGACCACCACTACGCGTAAAACATGGCTGCTAGCCGCAACCGGCATGGCAGTCGCCATGATCTGCTCACCTGCCTTGGCTCAGGATGCAGCACCGGCGACAGCAACCAGCACAACCGCAGCACCCGTTGAAGATGCCGATACGGTTGTTATCGTTAAGGGGTTGCGGAAGAGCCTGAAGTCGGCTGTCGACCGCAAGCGTAAGTCGGCCCAAATCGTCGATTCGATCGATGCCGAAGACGTAGGCAAGTTGCCTGACAATAACGTTACCGAAGCCATTTCGCGTGTTACGGGTGTACAAATCACACGTGAGCGTGGTGAAGGCGGTAGTGTTGCTATTCGCGGACAGACCGATATTTCAACAACGATTAACGGTCAGGAAGCTAATTCCGGAATTGGCCGTTCGGCGGGCCTGAACGATATTCCGGCCGAACTTCTGAAGTCAGTCCAAGTTTACAAGACTAGAACCGCTGATCAAGTTGAAGGTGGTATTGCGGGTACTGTCAACGTTGATCTACGTCGTCCGCTTGATCTACCTAAGGGATGGACGGTTGCGGGTAGTGCTCGCACGGTTATGAGTGATGTGGGCGATACAAACAGCCCTTATTTTAGCGCCTTAGTTGCCAACCGTTGGGATACGGCCATGGGCGAAATGGGCTTCCTTCTGAACTTGTCTTATCAGAAGAATAACTACAACGAACAATATGCTGAAAGCGAAACGCCACGCCCGTTTTTTGCCAACAGCACTGAGCTGAATAGCCTGCCCGCTGACCTGAAGAGCATGAATGGCGGCCTCGGGCCCTTCTTCACGTACAAGACCCGTTATGGCGTCGAACGTGGCTATGTCGAGCGCCCTTCGATCAATGCTGGTTTTCAATGGCGCGTGAATGAGCATCTCGATTTCCTCGTTGAGGGGACGATCTTTAATGCAGAAGAGCATCGCCAGCTTGACGTTTTGGAAGCCCGTGGCCGTGACACCGGCGCAGTCTTGTCGAATGTCGTCATGATGCCTAACGGTTTGGCCATGAAATCTGCGACTTTCACGGGCGCAAATTTGCAGATTGGGCCTTATGCTAACGACGATGTCAGCAAGACAGAAAACACACACCTGAATTTTGAAGTGCATTGGCATAAGGATCGTTGGAACGTCAATGCTGCAATTACAAGCGATGAAAACGGCTATAACGCTCAATGGTACCGTGAGACACTACGTTTTACTAACCTGACAGGCTATTCGATCGATATGGATTCAGACAAGACGGAAGGCGGCGCGCCTTACGTTCAGTACAATGGACTAGATCTTAGTAATCCTGACAATTATATTCTGCGTGAATTCGAAAACGGTAAACGCTTCGAAAACAGTAAGCAGATGAGCTATCAACTGGATATGACCTATCATTTCAGTGATGATAAGTTCTTCCGGGATTTCCAGTTCGGTGTTCGCCACACATCTCGTGATATTTCTCGCGCTTATGGTTACCGCTATGCTGGCTGGAATGGTGCCAAAACTATTGCGCTGTCTGATTTCCCATCTGGCGACTCTCTGGATGCTGTTACTATTAAGGTCCCAGGTCTTGACTCTCCGACGTGGTACCGTCTCAATCTCGATGGCATCTTGAACAACTACGACGATATTCTCGCGCTGGCAGCCAACTCCCCTTCTTATTCAGGTGGTTCGGGCGGTTGGGATGATCTGATCGTTGATACAGAAAATGGCTTCGGCTCTTTTGTGGGTACGGAGAAAACGTCTGCTATATATGCCCAATTTACTTATGGCTTCAACGCATTCAATTTCCCGGTTGACGGTGTTGTTGGCGTACGTCAAGCGGGACGTCACAATACTAGCGTCAGTAAAGGCTTTCCTCGCCTGGCATCAATGGAAACTGGTGTCGTGCTAGATGGCGGCCTCTATTGCCCTGAAGGTACTGCAGTGGGGGCTCTTGGATGCTCACGTACAGTTGACGGTTCGGACTCTGATATCCTGCCAAGCGTAAACGCGGTTATCCATTTTATGCCTAAACTGCAAATGCGTCTGGCTTATACGCAGAATGTTGAGCGCCCAGGTTTTGATCTTGCAACCTCGTGGGCTTCTATTGATACCAGCGAGAACGGATGTCGTTGTGGATGGGGAGGGAATCCCGACCTCAAGCCAAATCACGAAACCAGCTATGATGCGTCGTTGGAGTACTATTTCGGTCGCGGCGGGGTGGTTTCATTTGCCGCTTATCTCAAAAAGCCGGATGGCTTTATCATCTGGGTACACGACGTAGATGCCCCGGTTCCAGGCTATGAAGGACTTTACACCTGGGATCACCCTATGAATGCAGGCCCCGGCACGTTCCAGGGTTATGAATTCACAGCACAAGGATTCTTTGACTTCCTTCCAGGTAAGTGGGCAAATTTTGGAGGACAGTTCAACTACACCTATAACCAGGTCGCAAAGATCAAGTATTGTTATGACTATCCTGATTGTGTCGCAGGTGGTGATTTTAACGCGACCGGTAATTCGCCCTATACTTATAACCTTGCTCTCTATTATGATACTCCCCAATTGAGTGCTCGTGTGGCATATAATTACCGTGCCCGTTATCGTGATAGCATCGATAATGAATATAGTGCTTATTCATTGTATGTTGAACCGACGTCGCGTCTTGATGCATCGATTAGCTACACGCCGATCAAGCAACTCACACTCAGCCTTGAAGCGACGAACCTGCTTCACGATAACACCAAGCGTTGGTGGGGAGAGCAACGCCTCTTGCCTATGGGTATTCGCGTCCAGGCTCGTACGATCCAGATGAGCGCCCGTTTCCGTTACTAAGCGCTTGATTTAAGTCTATCGATCGCAACCCGCCGGAAACGGCGGGTTGTTCTTTTTAGGTGGCGAATTTGTCAGATTCGCTTTCTAAATCTTGCTTTTATCCATGACTAACCTAGGTTCGCAGCATGAAAATCAGCATTCGGGAACTTGGCGATGAGCGCAACAAGGTGATCGTTATTGATCAGGCGGTGCCCGCTGCTGAAGGTCTGATCACGATGGCTTCAAATGGCCTGCCATTTAGTGAAAGTGCAAAAAATAGCTACCCCGGCATACGTCGCTCCTTAAATCCAAATGCTGAAGCGGAGAGGGATTACGTTAACTTCCTTTGCAAATTGTGTGGTCCGGTCATGCACGATGTTTTTGGCACAAAGCGTTTCTTAGTTGATCACGCCTCTCTTTCGCTAATGACCAAGCGATCGTTTGAGGCCAATCCGCTAACGCGCATTCCACACTATGACGAGATTAAAAAAACCAAATACGCCCTTCTGCATTTTCTGAGTCCGCGAACTCAGGGCGGCACAGGGTTTTATCGCCATAAACGCACTGGCTTTGAAAAGATAACACCGGACCGCAAAGATGAATTCCATGAAGGGCTACGTCAGGACTGGGCCGCCTATGGTGATCCTGAACAGGCCTATATGAGCGGTTCAAGCCAGGCCTTTGAGCAAACCGGTTACTTTGAAGGCATCTTCAATCGTGTCTTGATCTATTCGGGCGCGCTGCTTCACACTGCACAGGTGCCAAGCGATTTCGCCTATAGCGCTGACCCCCGAAAAGGCAGACTTACCGCCAACCTTTTCCTGGTGATCCCTGACGCATAGCGACTTAGACGCTTACCAATTGCGTTGATGCACAGACTTTTGTGATATAGCTTTCGTGGCTAGGCATGGCATTGGCAAGGCCGGCGCTGCCTTCCTTGATCTTGTCGATGCGCCAGCGGAACTCATCTACCGGCATCAGGTCGGCGACGGGATGATAGGATTTCGGCATCAGGCCCTGTCCGGCCAAGACAGCAAACCAACTCGCTTCCTTGAACAGCTCATCCGCCTTGACCAACGGCTGATTGTGCCGTTCGAAACTCTCCAGACGTGCTTTCAGGCTGTCGGGTACATCCATGTGTTTGCAATAGGCCCAGAAGGGCGTTTCCTCACGCTCGGTGACCTTGTAGTGGGCGATCAGGAAATCCTTCACGTCGTCATAGGCGAACAGCATGTCGCGGTTGAAGCTGGAACGCGCGGACTCGGTGATCTGGTCACGTGGGAAATAGCGCAGCAATTTCATGATGGCCTCCTGCACCAGATAGATGGAGGTCGATTCCAAAGGCTCAAGGAAGCCGCTCGCCAGTCCCATGGCGATGACGTTGCGGTTCCACTGCTTCTTGCGGTGGCCGGTCGTGAAGCGGATGACGCGCGGTTCGGCCTGCGGCTTGCCATCCAGCCGCTGCACGATCAGATCCATGGCCTTGTCTTCAGACAGATAGGATTCGCAGAAGACGTAGCCGTTGCCGGTGCGGTGCTGGAGCGGGATGCGCCATTGCCAGCCGGCTTCGCGGGCGGTCGAGGTGGTGTAGGGGGTGATGCCGCTGACCTTGTCGCATGGCACGGCGACGGCGCGGTTGCATGGCAGCCATTGTGACCAGTCTTCATGGCCCGTTTTGAGGGTTTGTTCGATCAGAAGCCCCCGGAAGCCGGAGCAATCAATGAACAGATCGCCGGTTATGATCTGGCCGTTTTCCAGCGTGACGGACGCGATGTCGCCACTTTCGGGATGCTGGCTGACGCTGGTGATCTTGCCTTCGTGGCGGATCACGCCGCGCGCTTCGCTGTGACGTCGCAGGAACTTGGCGTAGAGTGAGGCGTCGAAATGAAAGGCATAATTGACATTTGGCGCCTTCGGATTGATCTCCGCCATGCGGCCGAAACGATTCATGCGCGCCGCGAGCGTCTGGGGATTGAACAGGCCGAAATCCCCCGAACCGCCCGCCAGATGATACCGCATCCAATAATGGGTGAAGTTGACGTTCATATCGACGCCATACACACCGAACGGGTGGAAATAATCACTGCCTTCTCGCTTCCAGTTGATGAAGCGGATGCCGAGCTTAAAGGAAGCGTTGGTTTCCTTCATGAACTGGTTTTCGTCGATTTCCAGAAGTTTGTTGAACTCCTGAATGGTCGGGATGGTGGCTTCACCCACGCCAACTGTCCCGATCTCGTCGGACTCAATGAGCGTAATCGTATAGTTCTGCGTGCCAAAAACCTTGGAAAGCGCCGCTGCGGCCATCCAGCCTGCGGTGCCGCCCCCCACGATAACCAGTCTGCGAATATTAGCTGTACCCATTATGCCCTCACGCCTGAAACACCGATTATGACGTGTAGTCGTGTGATGTCAATTGAGCGGTATATCGTATAAAATATTTGACACATTCGAACTATTGTGTCGAAATGTCCGACAAATAAGTGTTGTGAGGGGGCAATGATTTTTAAGCACAATATGTATCTTTTCACGATTGCGGTGACCCTGCTCTCGGCCGGGTCCGTGGCGGTTGAGGCGCGCACGGTGACAGTTGCCGTCGATGCGAAATCAGGGCCGTGGTCCACCAAGGCCAACAGCAAGATGAAGTATGGTGTTGGTGATGAGGCCCCGCCGTTCATCATCACCGGCATTCCGGTCGATTCGGTGGATAAGGTAGAGGTCTATGCCGATGGCGTGACGACGGTTAAAGGCAAGGTTGAGGTTGGGCCGGTGGGTTTCGAAGACTTTGAGGTCAACGATAGCAAGGCGAGGGGGAAATATTATCCGAGTTTCTATACGCCCAAATTGCTTTATCCGGCTTATCAGCATGCCCTGGTCATGGGTTTTGTCGACGACAAGGGCGTACTCGTCAGCCGGCCGTTCGTCGTAGGCGAAGGGGTACGCGTGCCGATTCCCGAGGGGGCAACTGGCCTGGCGCTAGGCTTCAACGATGTAAGCTTCAAGGATAACAGTGGCACGCTAAGTGTCACCGTCACCATACCTGACCAGTAAATATCGCGGATGTATGCGGTAACATTTTGAATGTTTAAAACGTTTTTATGCGCTACCTGTGCGGGTGGCGAGAAGGGTGCTGTTGCAAAATAGAAACATAAGGTAAACTTAAAATAGTATACCATATAAAATATTTTGACGATGCGAAGACTTCGTGTCCATTTTGTGTCAGGTCTGTTTTGTAAGGGGATGACATGATAAAAACACGTAATCACAAGGCACTTTTGCTCGCGGCAAGCGGCCTTCTAGCCGCCATGATATGCGCGCCCGCGCTGGCTCAGGAGACCACGGCGAAAGGTGATAAAGCCGATGAAGCCGCTGAGGAAACGACTGTTGTCGTGACGGGTTCGCGCATCCGTCATAAGGGTGCGGCCAGCGCTACGCCGACCACGGTCATTAATGCCGATGTGATCCGCAAGTCCGGCGCGCGCCAGGTGGCTGATCTTGTCAATCAAATGCCCGCGCTCGTTATCAGCCAGAGCGACCAGACGTCGAACGCCAACCGAGATAAGGATTCGCTTGACCAGGGTCATCCAGGACTGAATGCGCTAGACCTGCGCGGGCTGGGCACAAAACGGACGCTCGTTCTGGTCGATGGCCGTCGCCACGTGCCCGGTGCCCCTGGCACCTCGGCTGTCGACATCAGCACCATTCCAGGCGGCCTGATCGAGCGGGTGGAAATCATCACGGGCGGCGCCTCGGCACAATATGGCGCTGATGCCGTGGCTGGCGTTGCCAACTTTATCCTGAAGAAGAATTATCAGGGTCTCGACGCCAATGTTCGCTATGGCAATTCGACCTATGGCGACATGCCGAGTTATGACGCCGATGTTCTCTGGGGCAAGAATTTCGCCGACGGCAAGGCGAATGTCACGCTCTTTGGTACCTATGGCCAGTCCAACGGCGTGGTCGCCGGCCAGGACCGCCCGTCAACCTCGCGCGGCAATCCATGGTGGGCCCGTGCGAATTCGTCGATGCCCTATTCGATACTTGACGACCAACACAGCCTGCAATACTCGCCGCGCGCTGTCGTCCTTCTGGGTAGTAAGCCCTACGTCTTCAATGATGATGGCACTATGCGTGACCCAATCCTCGGCACGGCCGGGCTAATCTCCACGCTTTCGCCAGCAAACATGGCCAAGAACTCCAGCGTCGCGTCTCTGGTTACCAATAGTGGCGGCGAATTTGATGGCCGCTATGACAACTGGCTCCTGTCGGTGCCGAGCGAGCGCTTCATAACCCACGGCACCTTTGGCTATCAGTTCAACGACAACCTGCGCTATTTCCTGGAACTCGACTACGCCACCAACAAGTCTCACGGTGAATATGGCCTGTGGTGGGAAGGCGGTACGAACAAGCTGTGGGACGGCAACCCCTTCATTACACCGGAAATCATAGCGGCCAATGGTGGCCAAGGTTTCCCTGACGGTTTGTCCTTCGTGCGCAACTATCCGGAATTTGGCAAGTCACGCTCGAATTATCGTCGTGAACTCCAGCAGGTCGTGACTGGCTTCGAGGGCGAACTGCCGGCCCTGTTCCGTGAGCATGACTGGGCATGGTCGACCTACGTGTCCTACGGCAAGACCGAGGAAACCATCCAGGATTTCAACAACACGTCCAATGAACGTTACATGCGCGCGCTTGATGCGGTAACGGGACCTGGCGGGACGCCGATCTGCTGGGTGAACTCCGACGCTGATACATCGAACGACGACCCGGCCTGCGTGCCGCTCAATCCCTTCAAACCGGCGACGAAGGAGGTCATCAACTATCTGCAATATGACAGCAGTGCCTCGACGACGTCGCTCGAACAATATGTCTGGTCAGGCTATGTGACCGGCGGCCTGTTCAATCTGCCAGCCGGCGAGGTTCAGGTGGCGCTTGGCGCCGAATATCGCCGCGAGGCCAACAATATCGGTGCACGTGACGAATATAACCCCGACAGCCCCAACTTCGTGCCCGATTACGGCGTTGTTGAGACACCTCTGAAGGGTGAATTCGACGTGAAGGAACTGTTCGCCGAACTGAGCGTGCCTATCCTGAAAGATCTGCCGTTCGCCTATCGTTTGACCGCCGACGCGGCCGTTCGTACCGCCGACTATTCGACGGCCGGGAAGACGACGGCCGAGAAATACGGACTGCAGTGGGCGCCCGTGAAGGATATTCGTTTCCGCACTACTTACGGCAAGGCTGTGCGTGCTCCAAACATCAGCGAGGTCTTTACGGCCTCCTCGATTAGCGGTCAGTGGCTAAGCGATCCATGCAACTATTACAATCTGCCCTACCGCACAGATAAGACCCAGTATACCGCAGCTAACTGCGCCGCCGTCATGCCGGCCAACAAGAACGACTACTGGCTGTGGCTGGATGTCGTTAAGAAGGGCAATCCGGACCTGAAGGTGGAGACGGCCAAGACCTTTACGTTGGGTGTGGTTCTGCAACCGCGCTTCATGAAGAACTTCAGTGCCACGGTCGATTATTATGACATCAAGATGACCAATGTCATTTCGTCGGTCGAGCCGCAGCAGATTCTCAACAAGTGCATGGATGCACCGACCCTTGACAACAACTACTGCGATCAGATCATCCGCGATCCAGTGACCAACAATCTGGTTTCGGTTATCAAGCAGAACATCAATCTGGCGCATCGCAAGACCAGCGGCATAGATACCGAATTCGACTATTCGGTCAATCTGGCTGCCTGGGGCTGGGGCAGCAACGCCGGAATGCTATCGGTCAACAGCATCTGGACGCGTCTGTTCGAAAACAAATATACCCCCGATCCGGACAACCCCGAAAGCGTCACCGATACGGTCGGCATCTTCGGTTTCCCGAAACTCAAAGGACGCACCTCGTTCAACTATTCGCGCGACAAGCTGTCGCTGGGCTGGACCTCACGTTTCTATTCGGGGATGCGCCAGACGGTGACCATTACGCCGGATGCCTACACGCCTTACAAGACCAAGCCGATTGCCTATGACGATGTCTATGTGTCGTATTGGCTGAAGCCGACCATCAACCTCAGCGCGGGTCTCTCGAACGCCTTCAATAAGCAGCCGCCTCGCTATCCGGGCGCGGAAGCCGGCGGTGCCTATTTCGGTGACGAGGGCTGGCAGGCCGGGGTCTACGATGTGATCGGTCGCACCGGCTGGATCAACCTGCGCTTCACGCGCTAGTCAAAGCTTGCGGGCTCTGCGCGTCTGTGCAGAGCCCGTTTCATTATCCGGCATCTGCCGCTTACACCGGCATTTGTCTTTTTTGTTTTTCGGCTTTTCAACAGTTAAGTGGCCCCATGTCTTTCAAGCACATCACTCTCGCTCTCGTCCTCAGCTTGGCCACGGCCGTGCCCGTTTTTGCCGCCGACCCGGTTGCTGTGGTTGCAGCGCCGCGCGTCGATATGGCCCAGCGCTATGTCGATAGTGATCAGTACATGTCGGGCAAGATCGACAGCCTGATCGTCGATCTCGACCTGTCGGCGCGATTTGTCGATGGCGGTGTTCTGTTCCGGCGCGGGCCTAAGAAAAGCGGCACGATGATGTTCGCCGATACCGCCCGGGCCACGCAAACCGCGCTGATCACCGAGGCCGATCTGACGCAAAAGCTGGTGGCGGCCGGAGAAAAAATCGAGGGCGTGGCCGATATCCGCCCGACCGGCTATGATGCCGGCAAGAAGACCCTGACCTTCGGCGCGCTGGGGCGTGAATGGACCTATGATTTTACGGCCGGCACAGTCAGCGCCAACCCGCCACGCGCAGAGCGCCCAAAGGGCGTCACCTCGCCGGATGGCAAGCGCATGGTGGTGGCGCGCAACTATAATCTCTGGCTCATTGACCTGGTGAGTGGCAAGGAAACGCCGCTGACCAGCGATGGCACCTATGACCTGCGTTACGGCACCACCTATCCGCTACTGGGCGAAATGGCCGCCGCCAACAATCCTGCCCTGGAGATGCCGCTTAGCGCCCAGTGGTCGCCCGATGGCAAGTCGCTTGTCACCTATCGCCTGACACGCAACGGCAGCTATATCTGGCATGGCGTGCAGCAGAGCCCTCCGGGTAGTCAGTTTCCGCGTACTTTCGATTACGTCTACCCGACAGCCGGCGCCAAGAATGTGCCGCTGCAACAGCCGGTGCTGGTCGATGTCGACAAGGCCACGGTCACCGATCTGAAGGTGCCAGCGACCGAAATGCTCTATCCCGGCGATATCTCTATCTACTGGGAAGGTGATCATATCGTTTATGACTGGACCGAGCGCGGTTACGCCCAGTTGAAGCTGTTCGAAATCGATCCCAAGACGAACGTGGCAAGGGTGCGCGTGCACGAGGCGATGAAGCCGCTGGTGACGGTGACCTCATCCTCAATTCGTCCGGCCTCGGAGCTGAAGGGCGATCTGGTGATTTCTGAGCGCACCGGCTGGGCGCAGCTCTATTACATAGCTCAAGGCACCAATCCGGACGGCGGTAAGGCCCTGACCAAAGGCAACTGGGAGGTCACCGAGATTGTGCGTATCGATGAGGGCGGACCGATCCTGATCGCCGGCATCGGCCGCGAGCCCGGCGTCAATCCCTATTTCCGCAGCCTCTATCGCGTCGGTCTTGATGGCTCGATCTTCAATCTGACCCCGGAGCCACTCCACCACGAAACGGACGTTTCCGACGATGGCAAATGGATAATAGACCGCATGTCGAGCCCGACCGTGGCGACTGAGACCGTCATCCGCGATGCGGCCAATGGGCGGATCGTGCAGACTTTGGGCAAGGCGGATATTTCAGCCCTGCTGGCCACCGGCTTTACCCTGCCAGAGCCGTTCGAGACCCTGGCCGACGATGGCAAGACCAAGCTCTACGGCATGATCTATCGCCCGAAGACTTTCGATGCGTCGAAGTCTTATCCTGTCATTGAGAACCTCTATACGGGGCCGACGACCCACCGTTTCGATGAGGATTTTAATGGCAATATCCGAAGCTCGCTGAACGCCATGGCGCAACTGGGCGCCGTGGTCGTCACCATTGACGGGCGTGGCACCTCGCAGCGCGGTCAGGCGTTCCGCTCATCCGCCTACCAGAACCTCGGCGAGGTAGGTCTGGACGACCATATCTGGGTGCTGAAGGCGATGCAGAAAAAGTATCCCTATCTCGATCTCAACCGTGTCGGCGTCTATGGCGGTTCGGCCGGTGGTTACGACGCGGCGCGCTTCATTCTGCGTCGCCCGGATTTCTACAAGGTGGCGGTGGCCTCGTCGGGCAATCATGACCTGCGTCTCGATAAGGCGTGGTGGCCGGAAGTCTCCATGGGTATCGCCGATGACGCGACCTGGGAGCGCAACTCCAATATTTCTGTCGCCAAAAACCTCAAGGGCAAGCTCATGCTGATCCACGGCGATATCGACGACAACGTGCCGGTGGCTGCCTCGCTGCGTCTCGATAAGGCCCTGATCGATGCCGGAAAACCGCACGAGCTGGTCATCCTGCCCAACACGACACACGCCGTCTATCAGCCCTACTTCTGGAAGAAACTGCGCGATTATTTCACGGTCAATCTGATCGGCGAAACCCCGCCACAATAGGCGGTATAGCCCATGGATGTGACACGGTGCGGATGAATACGCCGGTCGGGTGCTACAGGTATCCGACCGGAATGGCCCAGACCGACTTCGATAACGGGATGTCCGCGTCCTTGAGGCACAGGACGCACCCGTCACCGACTGGCTGTTTAAGCGCTTCCAGGGCCGCAAAGTTCTTGCTGGCACCGAGGCTGGGTGTCATCGTCTTTTTAAATTCGATCGGATAAAGCATCCCATCCTGACTAATAATGAGGTCGATCTCTTTTTGGTCACGATCACGGTAGAAATAGAAGTGTCCGGCCTTGCCTCGGTTCCAGTACGACTTGAGGATCTCGGCCATCATGTAGGTCTCAAGGATGGCCCCCGACATGGCGCCAGCTTCGAGGGCCTCGGGCGTCGACCACTGGGTCAAGTAGGCGCACAGGCCGGTGTCGAGGAAATAGAGTTTCGGCGTTTTCACCAGGCGATTGGTGATATTGTTGTGGTACGGCTGAAGCATAAAGACCAAGCCGGACGTCTCCAGAATCGATAACCAGGCCTTGATCGTCTTCTGATCAACATCGACATCCCGCGCCATATCCGCATAGTTGATGAGCTGGCCGGTACGTGCGGCCACGGCGCGCAGGAAGCGGGCAAAGGCAATCTCATTACCCACCCTCGTAAGGTCACGGACATCCCGCTGAATGTAGGTTTGAATGTACGAGCTGTAAAAAATATCGCGCGGCATGTCTGGATTGAGAGCAATCGCCGGGAAGCTTCCAGTCCAGATCGTGCGGTATACATCCATGACGGCAGAGCTTGACGTCTTCGTTCTTGCCGCCTCTAACCACCCTCGCGTTGGGGTGAAGGGGGCCTGGTCAGCCGCGCGGTCGTCGCGTTCGGCCTGGGAAAGGCCAATCAGGTCGAGAATGGCGATCCGGCCCGCCAGTGTTTCTGATATGCCGTGCATCAGGTGGAATTTTTGCGAGCCCGTGAGCCAGTATTGGCCACGGGTTTGCGTTTGATCAACCAGGCTTTTAATGACACTGAACAATTGCGGAGCATACTGTACCTCATCGATGATAAGGGGTGGCTTGTGCAGTTGCAGGAACAGGGCGGGGTCTGTTTGGGCCAGAGTACGCTGATCGAGATCGTCCAGGCTGACATAGGAGCGGCCAGGTTCCGCACAGTCCCGAAGCAAGGTCGTCTTACCGACTTGTCGCGGCCCCGTGACGAGCACAACTGAGAAGACCGTTGAGACAGACTTCAGGGTTTCGGCCAATGTACGGTGTATGTGCTGCATGGGCTTCCGGCTAATATGGAATATAATTCCACATTAGCCGAAAATTCTCCGGTTGACGACAAAAATTTCGCGGCATGTAAAGGTGAACCTATGGAAAACGAACCTGCACGTTCCAAGCATCACCTCGTTACAAGGACAAACTTTTGCCCTACCGGGCGTTGCCTTCGGGAATGACGCGGAGCAAGACAGCGCCATGCTTCGGAACGGAATAGGTGTAGCCGTCATCGGCATGGTGATCGCTGGCGGCCCACAGGTCTCGCACCGTCGTGCCGCTCACCTTGATATCGGCCCAGGAACCGCTGATCAGGGTGGTCGTGTCGCCGCGATTGAACAGGCCCACAGCCGTTGAGCCATCGGCCAGCTTTTTGGTCCAGACCTCGGTCTGGCCGTCTTTCCTGGCGGGCAGGCCTTGCGCGCCCAACCTGTCCTGATCGATGGCGATGACCTCCTTGTTGGTCAGCAGAGACAGGGTTTCCGGTGTCATGCTGCGGACGTCATTGCCCAGCACCAGCGGCGCTGACATCATGGCCCACAGGGTCATATGCGTCTTGTATTCATCAAAACCCATGCCGCCATTGCCGATCTCTAACATGTCGGGATCGTTCCATCCGTTGGGACCGGTATGGTTAGCGACGCCGTTCTTGTCGAAGCCGATCTTCGCCATGACGTCGTAAGTGTCCTCGATGTCGCCCGTGGTGCGCCAGAGGTGGCCACCCACGTCGCGACCCCAGGAACCGACGTCGAAACGGCCATACTGGCAGAGCGAATAGACGATGTCGCGGCCGGTGGCGTTCAGAGCTTCACCCATCTCCTGATAGGTGGCGTAGACCGTTTCGGCGTTGTTGTAGAAGGCTTCGCCGGAACAAAGATCGTATTTCAGATAGTCGACGCCCCAGTCGGCGAAGGTCTGAGCGTCCTGTTTGATATGGCCGTAGGAGCCGGCATAGCCGGCGCAGGTCTTGGGGCCGGGCGAGGAATAGAGGCCGAGCTTGAGGCCACGTGCGTGGACGTAATCGGCCAGCGCTTTCATGTCGGGGAAGTTTGTGTTGGGATGCAGCACGCCTTTGGCGTCACGCTCGCCCTGCCAGCCGTCATCGATATTGACATAAACATAGCCGGCATCACGCAGGCCCGAGGCTACCAGGGCATCGGCGATCTCGCGGACCGTCTGGTCGCTGATATCGGTGGCGAACTTGTTCCACGAACTCCAGCCCATCGGCGGGGTGGGGCTAAGCGGCTTTTGCGGCACCACGGCCTTGGCGGGGAGGGGGTAGGTCGGGAAATCGAGCGCCTTCAGTTCGGCGCGCTTGGCCTTATGGGCGGTCAGGTCAAAGTCCTGATACCAGACCTTACCGGTCATGCGAACCGTTTGGCCTTCAGGCTTCACCACAATATCCGTCATGGTAACGCGCGGATTACCGTTGTAGAGCTTGAAGACGAGGTTATCGCCGTCCTTGTGCAGATCGGTTAGGGGGAGGTCGCCATACCAGTGCGAGGTCAGCTTGCCGGAAAGCTTGCCAGCCTTGTCCTCGATCACGAGACGGGTGAAGCCCGGGAAGTCGGGCGACGAATCGAACACCCAGCCGCCCTTGGGTGTTTCGGCAAAAGCTCCAGGCGCCAGCAGGAAACCGCTGAGAAGTGTGGTGGCTAACAGTTTCCGCATGCGGTTCACTCCGGTTAAATGGCTTGCCTGCCAAAAAGTATATAGTATACATCATGACGGGTATCGTAAAAATGGCAAGAGGCAGTTTGATCATGGGCGCACCGTTGAGACTCTTAAGTATGGTGCTCACGCTGGTGATAGCGTCGCCGGCCTTTGCTGCAGCGCCAGACGTGGCCGATTATCAGCGATCGTTATCCTTGCGCGATGACTGGTCGGGCCTGACCGAAAACATCGCCGAACCGGCGCAGTGGATCGAAGGCACGCACCGCTTCATCTATCGCAAGACCGTGCCGGGTGGTTTCCAGTTCGTCATGATGGATGCGGATACGAAGGCAAAATCCCCCGCGTTCGATCAGGACCGGCTGGCGGCTTCACTCAGTCAAGCGCTCGGAAAAACCTATAGTGGCCTGCATCTACCCTTCACCGAGCCCATGGCCTCGGTCAGCTTTACCGAAGGCGGGAAGGGGCTTTTCGCCTACCTCGGTGAGGATGACGCCTGGACCTGTACCCTGACGGATTATGTGTGTGCCCGTGTGCCGCAAGCGGGCGGTCAGCCGCGTGGTTTTGGCGTGGTGCGTGACCTGGCCATCCCTGCCGACAATACGCCCAAACCTTCGCCGGACGGCAAGTGGGTGGCCTTTGTGCAGGGCTTCAATATCGTCGTACGGCCGGCTGGCGGCGGTGCGGTGACCGTTCTCAGCACTGATGGCTCTGAGGGCGAGTTCTATGATCCGCAGTCGATCATCTGGTCGCCGGATTCGCAAAAGCTGGCCGCCTATCGCGTCCGTCCCGGTTTTGCGCGTCGTGTCACGCGCGTTGTATCATCGCCCGAAGGCGAGTTACAGCCGAAGCTGGCCACGCAGCTTTACCCGAAGCCCGGCGATGCCGTCGATATCGACCGCCCGGTGCTGTTCGATGTGGCGGCTAAACGCCAGATCAATGTGCCCTTCGATCTGTTTCCTAATCCCTACACCATGTCGGATATCGGCTGGCGGGCGGATTCCTCGGCCATTACTTTTGAATATGATCAGCGTGGTCATCAAGCCTACCGACTGATCGAGGCCAGCGCCAAAACTGGCGCGGCGCGTATTGTTGCCGAGGATCATGCCTCCACCTTCGTCAATATCGAGCGGCGCTACAGCCACGATGTCGGCGGTTTGGGCCGCGAACTGATCTGGATGTCGGAACGCGACGGCTGGAACCATCTTTATCTCTATGATGCCAAGACGGGCAAGGTGAAGAACCAGATCACCAAGGGCGGCTGGGTGGTGCGCAAGGTGATCAAGGTCGATGACCAAAAACGCCAGATCTGGTTCGCCGCCAGCGGCATGATGGCTGGCAGCGATCCCTATTTCCAGAAGTTTTACCGTGTCGATTTCGACGGTAAAAACCTGACGCCGATCACCACAACAGACGCTTGGCACGATGTCAGCTTCTCAAGCGACATGGCCTACTATGTCGATACCTGGTCGCGTATCGACCTGCCCAATATTGCCGAATTGCACAGTGCCGATGGCGCGCTGGTTGCCGAGATCGAGCATGGCGATATCTCGAAGCTGGTGGCCGCCGGTTTCAAGGCGCCGGAAGTCTTCACCGCCAAGGGGCGTGACGGCAAGACCGATATCTGGGGCATCATCGTGCGTCCGCGCAACTTCGACCCGACCAAAAAATATCCGGTGATCGAGAACATCTACGCCGGTCCGCACGATAATTTTGTGCCCAAGACCTTCTGGCCGTTCGGTCTGCACTCCGGCGGTGACAAGGTGGTGGGGATGCAGGCCCAGGCCGATCTTGGTTTCATCGTGGTGCAGATCGACGGCATGGGCACCATGAATCGCTCCAAGGCGTTTCATGATGTCGCCTGGAAGAATGTCGGCGATTCCGGCTTCCCCGACCGCATTTTGTGGCACAAGGCGGCCGCTGCCAAATACCCATGGTACGATATCAGCCGCGTCGGCATCTATGGCGGCTCGGCTGGTGGCCAAAGTTCGCTCGGTGCGCTGGAATTCCATCCTGATTTCTACAAGGCCGCCGTCGCCTATGCGGGCTGCTTCGACAACCGCATGGACAAGATTAGCTGGAACGAGGAATGGATGGGCTGGCCGGTCGATGAGTTTACGCGAAGTCATCCGGTGTCGATAACGCCTGGCGCTTGCAAGGCCACGTGCTTTTGATCGTCGGTGAGCAGGACACAAATGTCGATCCGTCTTCGACGCTTCAGGTGGTGAATGCCCTGATCAAGGCGCGCAAGGACTTCGATCTGATCGTGGCCCCCAATCAGGGCCATGGCGCCTTGCGAAATGTCGGCGACTTTGGCTACGGTCTGCGCCGCCAATATGATTTCTTCGTGCGTCATTTGCAGGGTGAAAGCACGCCCAACTGGAACGCCCTTCCAGAAACTGCTCCCAAAGCCCATTAGAGAGATTTTGATGACCCTTTTGAAAACGACCGGGCTTTGTGCCTCCCTGTTTGCGTTAATGGCGGCTGGTGTTGTCCACGCGGAGACGTGGAAAGCCGTATCGCCGGACGGCCAGATTGCCGTGATCGTTGACAAGGCCAATGGCGACCTGCCGAAATACAGCGTCAGCTACAAGGGCCAGACCTTTATCGCACCGTCCGAACTGGGCCTGCGCCTCGATGTGCCGGGATTTGGGGCCAAGGGCTTCGATGCCCCTGTCGTGACGACACGTGCTGTCAACGAGACCTATTCCATCGTGGTGGGCAAGGCGTCCAGCGCGCCGGATCACTATAACCAGATGAACCTGACCTTTCATGAAACCGGCGGCACGCACAGCATCGGTTTGATTTTTCGCGTTTATGACAATGGCGTGGCCCTGCGCTACGTCCTGCCGCAACAGCCCGATCTGGCATCGTTTGGTGTCTATGGTGAGAAGACTGAATTTGCCTTCGCGAGCGATTTCAATTGCTGGGGCCTCAACCTCGGCAAGTTCCACAATGCCCACGAGGGTGAATTTGATGCCGTCAAGGCGTCGCTGATCCGCGACCATAGCCTGTTCGATTCACCGCTGGTTTGTAAAACCGGTGAGGGCGAGGCCACCTTTGCGCTGGCCGAATCCGATATCGAGCACTATCCGGCCACCTATTATTCGCGCACCGGCGACAATAAGCTGGGCGTCGCGGTCCATCTGCCGCCGCGTCTCGATTTTGATTCTATCAAGCCTTACGTGGCGAAGATCGCCATGACGGGTGATGATTTCCGCACGCCGTGGCGCGTCATCATGGTGGGGGATAGTCCGCGCAAGCTGGTCGAATCTCATTTGATCGCCACGCTCGGCGCGCCGTCCAAGATCAAAGACACATCATGGATCAAGCCGGGCAAGAGCGCCTGGGACTGGTGGAACGGTTTTCGTGCGCCTGTGGCTAATCCGGGCATCAATACCGACACCTACAAGGCCTATGTCGACTTTGCCCACGAGATGGGGCTTGATTACATCCTGATTGACGAGGGCTGGTATACCGGCTCATCCACGCGCCCCAAGCCGGGTTCGGACGTGACCAAACCGATCGCCGCCGTCGATATGCCGGCGATCATCAAATACGCCAAGGCGCGCAATGTCCGCGTCATGATCTGGCTGCAATGGGAGCAGCTAGACTGGCAGATGGATGAAGCGCTGGCGGCTTACGAAACATGGGGCATCGCCGGTATCAAGGTCGATTTCATGGATCGATCTGATCAGGACATGGTCGACTATTTCCACAAGATCCTGTCAAAAGCGGCCGATCACCACCTGCTCGTTGATTTGCACGGTGCCTATGCGCCGTCTGGTCTGCTACGCACCTACCCGAACTACATCACGCAAGAAGGTGTGCTGGGCGCGGAATACAACAAGTGGACGACGCGGATCACCGCCACGCATAATGTCACCTTGCCGTTTACGCGCATGATTCTGGGGCCGATCGACTATACGCCGGGCGGATTTGGCAACCGCACCCCGCAGACCTTCGAGATACACGAAAGCCATCCGCTAACCCAGACAACGCGCGGTCAGGCCATCGCCATGTATGTCGTCTACGATAGCCCGCTTGTCATGGTTTCCGATGCGCCACAGGCCTATAAGAAGGCCGACGGCAAATGGGAAGACGGCGTGGATTTTATCCAGGCCGTGCCAACGAGCTGGGACGAGACGCGCGTGCTGCAAGGCGATATCGGGCAATATATCGTAACGGCGCGCCGCAAGGGTGATGTCTGGTATATCGGCGCTATGACCAATGAAGCGGGCCGCGAGCTCTCCATACCACTCAGTTTCCTTGGAGAAGGTGCCTACACGGCGGCCACCTGGCAGGATGGCGCGACGCCAACGACACTTGTTGCCGGGACGCAAAAGGTGAGGGCCAGCGACACCATTACGCTCAAATTGGCCGGCGCCGGCGGTGGGAGCGCTATCATTCGCCCTGTGCAAGCCTTTGGCAAGTCGTTGAAAAAGCGTAAATAAAGAGGACCGTCACATAATCGTATAATTTATATTTGACGGATGGGCGTAAGGGTGTTTTAGATTACTCAGTCAATTGACGGGTTGTGTCCCTATAGAGTCCGTCTTTTGATGAAGCGCCCTTTAGCGGGGTGTTTCGTGCCCTGATCTGATTTCGGATCTCCTTTCTGGTTGCGTCTTGAGGTCTCACTCCCGTGATCTCATGTCCGGCGCGCCGGGATCAACTTATAGCGTCCGCCCGCGCAACGGCTTCTTTGCGCGGCGGACGTCTCTTTATGACCCTATCCTGCGAAAGTGCCACTCATGACCCTTCGTCCGTCTTCCGTCCGCCGTCGTTCGAGCCTGCTGGTGCTGGCCACGGTCCTGCTGACAGGTACGATGGGCGGATCGTTTGCACTGACGGCCACGGCTCAGGCCGCCGCCACCACGCTATGGAATAGCCCCGACGCCGACATTCAGGTCTTCGAGACACCGGATTTCATGCTGTCTCTGCAACAGACCTCGCAAACCCTTGTGTCGCTCGCCCCCAAGGCGGCGAAGGACGGCTTCGATTTCGCGCCATCGGGTCGGTTCACGCAGCGCCTCGGCGACGGCGCCTATCGTATCGGTGATCTCGACCTGCGCCTGCGCAGCGTAGGCGCGGCCGACTGGCAGGACTATTCAACGGCCTTCAAGCGCTCAAAAGTGAAGCCGCTGAAGGTAAAAGGCGCGCTTGCGGCCGCCGATATCACGCCCTCGCTTGGTGCCGGCATGCCGCTGAAGGTAACGCGCACCTGGTCGGTGATCGAGGGCAAGCTGGTTTTGCGCTATACGCTCAGCAATCCCGGCAAAACGGCGATCGAGATCGGTGGTCTTGGCCTGCCGATGGTGTTCGACAACATCATCACCGGCCGTCACCTTGATGACGCCCATGAAACCGCCTCCTTCTATGATCCCTATGTCGGCAAGGACGCCGGCTATCTGCAGGTCAATCGCCTGAATGGCGCCGGTCCGTCTTTGCTGGTTCTACCGGAAAAGAACACGCCGTTTGAGCTGTACAAGCCGATCCTCAACGAGCGCAATGCCGACAAATCACTGAAGATCTATAACGATCCCGAACAGCGTAACATGACCTTTGAAGGCTTTTACGACTGGATGGTCGCCTCGAAGGGCTTTGCCGATACGGACTGGAAGGGCATCCAGCAGTGGAACGCGCCGTCCTCTTTGGTGCTGAAAGCGGGCGAGAGCCGCACCATCGGCGTGCGCTTCGTGCTGTCGCCGTCGATCCGCGAGATCGAAACCACCCTGATCCAGAATGGCCGTCCGGTCGCCGTCGGCCTGCCAGGTTATGTGGTGCCAACCGACATGAACGCCGAGCTGTTCGTGCATTCGGCGCAGGCCGTAAAGTCGGTCAGCATCTACCCCGAGGGCGCGCTTGAGGTGGGGGTATCGCAGAAGGTCAAGGGCGGCTGGGTCAAGTACGCGGTTAACGGTAAAACTGAGGGGCGCGCGCGCATGACCCTCACCTATGCCGATGGTTCGGTGCAGACCGTGCACTATCTCGTCACCAAACCTGAACAGCAGGTGGTGGCCGATATGGGCCACTTCCTGACCACCAAGCAGTGGTACGAAAACCCGTCCGACCCCTTCAAGCGCAGTCCGTCAATTATGGGTTATGACCGTGATAAGAACGAGATCATTACCCAGGACAACCGTGTGTGGATTTCGGGCCTGAGCGACGAAGGTGGGGCCGGTTCATGGCTGGCCACCATCATGAAGCAACTCGACAATCCTTCACCGGCAGAGGTTGCCAAGTTCGAGCAATTCGCCGACACCACCCTGTGGGGGCAGATCCAGACGCCGGATGGTGCCGATAAGTACGGTGTGCGCAAGTCGGTCATGTTTTATGATCCGAAGACCATGCCCGAAGGCACCTATGATCCCAAGCTGAAATGGGATGTCTGGTCGGCATGGGACCGCGAAGGCGCTGCCGATCTCGGGCGCTCCTACAACTATCCGCACGTCGCTGCCGCCTGGTGGACGCTGTATCGCCTCGGCCGCTATCACGATGGCCTGACTAAGGCCGAAACCTGGCAGACCTATCTGACGCGCGCCGCCGAAACCACCAAGGCGATGATGACTAAGGCGCCTTACTATACGCAGTTTGGCCAGATGGAAGGGGATGTCTTCGTCTATATCCTCGAAGATCTGAAGCGCGAAGGCATGACCGCCGAAGCGACCGAGATCGAGGCGATGATGAAGGGGCGCGCCGACATCTGGAAGACATTGAAATACCCGTTCGGTTCGGAAATGCCATGGGATTCGACCGGCCAGGCCGAGGTCTATATGTGGTCGCGTTATTTCGGCGACGACAAGGCCGCCGATACCACGCGCGAAGTGATCCTGGCCTACGATCCCACCATCCCGCATTGGGGATATAATGGTTCGGCGCGTCGCTTCTGGGATTTCCTCTATGCCGGCAAGCAGTCGCGCATCGAGCGCCAGCTTCATCATTACGGCTCGTCGCTCAATGCGGTGCCTTTGTTTGACGCCTACCGCGCCAACCCGAAGGATTACCAGCTTCTGCGTGCTGCCTACGGCGGTTTAATGGGCTCACTGACCAACATCGATTCTGAAGGCTTCGGTTCGGCCGCCTTCCATTCCTTCCCCGACGCTATGCACTGGGACGGCATGAACGGTGATTATGGCATGAGCTTCTTTGGCCATGCGGTCGCGGCCTCGTCCTATCTGGTCGATCACCCGACCTTTGGCTGGGCCGGCTTCGGCGGCAATGTCACTGAGGCAAACGGCGTGGTGACACTTATGCCAAAGGACAGCGCCCGCACCCGCGTCTTTATCGCGCCCGCCGGTTTGTGGCTGACGCTCGATTCGGGCAAGTTTACCGCGGTCGCCTACGATCCGGCCACAGGCAAGGTCACCGCGACGCTGGCGCCTTCCGATGCCTATACGCCCAACGCCTATCTTAACGTCAAGACGACGACGGCGGAGGGCAAGGCCTACACACTTAACGCTCCGCTAGAGCTTGGCGCCTATATCGTCAAACTGGGTGCACAGGATACGACCCTTGAGTTGACACCGAAAGCCAACTAACACTTATCAGGCCATGACCGTTTTGTGACGGTCATGGCCCTTTTCATTTCTGTATTGGGGACTTTAGCTATGGGATTATTCGGGCCTTTAAAGCCGCTCCACCGCGCTGAGACCGACGGCAAGGCGCTGGCCAAGACGCTGAGCTGGCCGCACCTGATGGCGCTGGGCATCGGCGGCATCATCGGCACCGGCATCTATACGCTGACCGGCGTCGGCGCCGGCCTGGCCGGTCCGGGCGTCATCGTGTCGTTCGCCCTGTGCGGATTGGTCTGCGCCTGCGCGGCCCTCTGCTACACCGAGATGTCTACCCTGATCCCAACCGCCGGTTCGGCCTATACCTACAGCTATTCAAGCATGGGCGAAATTGTCGCCTGGATTGTCGGCTGGGCGCTGGTTCTCGAATATTCCCTGGCCTGTTCGACCGTCGCGGTCGGCTGGTCAGCGCACCTCGTTGGCTTCCTTGAAGAGGCCGTAGGCCTGAAGCTGCCGGCCTTCCTGCTTGCGGGGCCCTATGCCGGTGGTCTGGTCAATCTGCCAGCCGTTCTGGTGTCACTGGCGGTCATGGGTCTTCTGCTGATTGGCGCGCGTGAAAGCGCTACGCTCAATATTCTCCTCGTCATCATCAAGATCGTTGCTTTGGGCGCCTTTATCGTTCTGGGTATGCCGGCTATTCAGGCTGGTCATTATGATCCGTTCATGCCGTTTGGTTTCTTTGCCCATGAAATTGGCGGCGAGAAGTTTGGTGTCATGGCCGCAGCCGCCATCGTTTTCTTCGCCTTCTTCGGTTTCGACGCCGTTTCGACCTCGGCGGAAGAGGCTAAGAACCCCGGCCGCGACCTGACGATTGGCATCCTCGGCTCCATGGGCGTCTCAACCCTCATCTACATGCTGGTCGCTGCTGTCGCCATTGGCGCTGTCGGCTTCCAGGACATAGCGTCATCGGGTGAGCCCTTGCCGCACGTGCTGCGTACCCTCGGTCAGCCGTTCGTCGCCTCACTTGTCGGGGGCGCCGCCATTGTGGCCCTCCCGTCGGTTATCCTGGTCATGATGTACGGCCAGAGCCGTATCTTCTTCGTCATGGCGCGTGACGGCCTGCTGCCGGCTGCTGTCGCCAAGGTGAATGCCAAGGGCTCACCGGCCCTGATTACCCTCCTGACCGGAATCTTCGTCGCTGTCTTTGCGGGTTTCGTGCCGCTGAAGAAGATAGCCGAACTGTCGAACGCTGGCACGCTGATCGCTTTTATCGCCGTGGCGCTGTCGATGATCATTCTGCGTAAGAAGCTGCCGGACGCGGTGCGTAGCTTCAAGGTGCCCTTGCACTGGCTGGTCGCGTTGATCACCATCGGTGGCTGCGCGTTCATCTTCTCCAGCCTGCCGGTACAGAGCCAGGGCTTTACCCTGATCTGGATGGTGATTGGCCTGGTGGTCTATTTCTCGTACGGCCGCTGGAACAGCCGCCTGCGCAAAGAAGCAAAATTCGAGGCCGCTGAATAAGGGCGATTAAGAGGCTGGGAGGTGCAATCCCTCCCAGCGCGACTGTTTATGACACCTCAGGTCACCGGCAGATGCCAGCCGACAGTGCTGGCTTTCTTGTAGAGGCATTGGTTGTTGGTGCTATGCGGCTTTCAGATCACCTACGAAGAGCTCGACTTCGCGCCGCAAGTCTTCCGACTTTTGTGACAGATCGGTGGAAAGGCCCATCAGTTTGTCAGAAGCCGTGCCTGTATTTTGGGTTGCTTCTGTAACGTGGGCGATGTTCTGACTGACGTCATTCGTGCCCGCGGCTACACGCTGGGTGTTCGAGGCAATTTCCCGGGTCGCGGAGCTTTGCTGTTCGACGGCGCTGGCGATAGACTGGGTTGAGTCCCTTACCATGCTGATGGTGTCGACGATGCGACGGATAGACGCGACTGTGCCTTCGGTTGTCGCTTGAATCGCAGAAATCGCGCGTGAGATTTCATCCGTGGCTTGCGATGTCTGGGATGCAAGTTGTTTGACTTCCGAGGCGACAATAGCAAACCCCTTGCCGGCGTCACCGGCGCGGGCGGCCTCGATCGTCGCATTGAGCGCCAGCAAATTTGTCTGTGAAGCGATAGCCCGAATGAGCTCAACGACCCCGCCGATCTGGTTGGCAGCGCGCGACAGGTCTTCTACGGACGTCTGCATGCCTGTCGCCTCGTTGACGGTACCAACCACAATCTGGGCAGAATGCGTAACCTGGTGATTGATTTCGGATATGGACGCTGAGAGTTCTTCAGCGCCGGCCGCCACGGTGTAGACATTCCCTGATGCGGCTTCGGCTGCTGCCGATACCGCCCGTGTGCGTTCGGTTGTGTCACTGACGTTTACCGACAAAGCCTGGGCCGCGGACGAGACCTCTTTGGAAAACCCAAGAAATGTTTCCGACATGGTTTGCATGCGGTCGACAAAGCCTTCGGCCAATCTGTCGCGGCGTTCCAATTCCACGCGCTCTCGGTTTTGCGTGACCTCCTGGTTTTTCGCCAGGGCCTGGGCCTCCGCATTAGCCTGGTTGGCGGCCGCCACGGCCCCGTCGGAGGCAATGAACATCGCTGCCAGTCTGGTCACGAGCCATGTCAGCAGCGCTGCCTGCAGGATGAGGATAACGGCATGTATAAGAACGCGGACAAGGTCTGGATGGGTCGCGGGGAATATGGCGGCTGGAATGGCAAAATTAAGGACGATATGGTGAACGGCCACAACACCGGAATAGGCGAGAAGGGCGCGCCAGTCGCACCAGCCCGCCACCAAGGCTAAGGCCGCGAAAAAGTACATATGGACATCAATTTGATACGGATGCCCGCGCAATTCATAAACTAGGACGATGACCAGAGTCGCCATGGCAAACGACGTGACGGCGCGGGTCGTCACGCCCGATCTGTCGCCGCTCCAGATGAGTGTCGCACCGCCAACCACCACGACCCCTGCGACGAGCGCGGCGATATCGACATGGCCCTTGGCCAAAATGGATATGATCGGCAAAAGCGCGACATTCCCCCAGAGAAACAGGATGAGGAACTGACCGAACCTTAGCCGCAGGGCTTCAAGAGCTTGCATTACGCGTAGAACTTTCTGTGCATCCGGCAATGAGGCCGGCATCGAACACGAACCAGGCACCGGACTGATACAGGTGTTGTACGAAGGTGGTGGACTTTGAGGTCGCAACGATAACAAACGGCCAACGTGCCGAGGCGACGACGCGTCCGTCGGCTTGACTGATGAGGTCTGTGGCCTGAGAAGCCGGTGACCATGGCGATACCAGGACAGCGACATTAGCATCCTCGCGCGGTGCCGTGTACAGATAGCCGATCGTGACAGACATTAGACACGCGTAGCCGATCACCAGACCTAACCGGGGTCGTGCCTTTTGAGGCCGGGGCGCTTTTATGCCGGCACTATAGGTGCCTGGGTCGAATGGGCTATGCATTTGTCTAGCCTAAAAACTGTTATGGAATCACCCGATTGAGTGGGGGCGATAACGTTGATATCGTCTTACGCCTCAAACCTTAAGCGCGTGTTTACGTTGTTCGTTCGCTAACGATCCCCTTAGTTTCGCTCACAAGCGTAGACCACGCCTCCGTTGCGACATCCCGCTTTCCTATTGATATTTATCAAACGATGAAGCGATGTTTGTCAAAAGCCGCTCTCTTTTTTAGCAAGATTATCAACTCTTTAAGACGTGATGTTCATCTGTAGGCCCAAATAGATGGAAAAAAGGGGCAGGGCAGAATGCCAGTCGCGTCAGAGCATAAAATACAACGTGACAAATACATGGCCTTTGCCCTGGCCGCGGCGGATTTGCTGGTCGAGGTGGGACAGGACGGGGCCATCGTCGCAATTACGGGCGCTGTTAAGTCGCTGATCGGAACAGGTGAAGAGTCGTTGACGGGCCGTCCGATTGAAAGCCTGTTTGTTGAATCTGAGAGCGCTCTAATCAGGCAATTGCAGGCCAAGGCCCTGGAGACGGGGCGCATTGAGCCAGCTGTGATGCATGTCGCCTGCCCGCAGGGTGATACCATCGCCGTGACCCTGGGACTTTGCACGCTCCCCCGACACGCCAATGCTTACCTTACGCTGTCGGCCTTGAGCCCTGCGGTAGCCGCCAAACTGCCAAAACGCGACGATCTGACTGGCCTGATCGCCATGAGCGAATTTCAGCATATGGCGGAAAAGGGTATTTCCCCTAACGATCCTGGCTCCGGCGCGGCGATGTTACGAGAAATGCGCCTCGTCAAGATTGGCGGCCTGAACAAAGGGCTGAAAAGCCTGGGGGAAACGCGTGCCAAGGACCTCCTGGCGGAAATAGGTGCCATCCTGAACGCCAGCGCCGCCGATACAAGCGCGGCGAGGCTCGGGGACGAGAGTTTTGGTCTCATCGGGCGTGCCTATACGTCTACTCAAGCTGACATGTCTGTTGATGAGGGTGTCCGTCTGGCCGAATCCCTGGCAGAAGCCATGATGACGGCCGGTCTCAGCGCCCGTGCTGCTCGGCCACAGGTGACGTCCGTCAGCCTGACCTGCGATGGCTTGCAGGAGAAGGAGATTGCGCGGGCTCTGTCCTATATCTTTGATAATTTGTCCAAGGCCGACTTTGTCGCTCCGCAATCTCTTAAATCCGCTTTCGAGGCGGCTGAACGCGAGGTTGTCGGCCAGATGGCCAGCCTTCGCGATATCATCGATCACGAGCGCTTCGATCTGCACTTTCAGCCGGTGATAGAGCTAAAATCAGGTCAGATCGCTCATCACGAGGCGCTGGTGCGGTTTGGTAAACATAACAGGCCTTTTGAAACGATCCGGTTTGCCGAAAATATCGGCCTGATCGCTGATCTTGACATGGCTGTCTGTAAAAAGGTCACCGCCTTACTGGCGGATCATCCGCATTTGCATCTCGCCGTCAACATCTCCGGTTTTTCCGTACAATATCCTGAATTTTGTGGTCAGCTAAATGCGCACCTTCATGCCCACGCGGCCTTGGCTGAGCGTCTTGTTTTTGAAGTCACTGAAAGTCACCAGATCGAAAATATGGAGCTAGCGTCACAATTCCTCAGCGGTCTGAGGCGTCGTGGCTTCAAGGTATGTCTGGACGATTTCGGTGCAGGGGCCTCAGCTTACAATTATTTACGCCGCCTCGATGTGGACTATGTGAAGATTGATGGCGCCTTTTTGCAGCGCGCTTCTGCAGACCGGCGAGAACGCGCGCTGTTGCGCTCCGTGTCGGTCCTGTGCGCCGAACTGGGCTGCCAGACCATCGGAGAAAAGATTGAAACGCCGGAGATAAAAAGCCTGGCGCTCGATCTTGGTCTGACGTTTGGTCAAGGCTATCTGTTCGGCAAGCCGACGGCCGAAGTGCCTCAGATCAAGTTGCCCGCCGCCAATGGCCGCCGGGTGGGACAGATCGCCGCATGGCGATAGTGGGATTTTTGCGAAACGTGTGATGCGTATTTCGGATAAAAGCTCATAAAAACAAAATATTGTAGTTCTGAATCCAGCTCTGTCAAACCGAAACGCGCTTTAGAATGGCTCTGGCTTTATCCCCGGTTCGAGCGCGCATTGGCCACCTCAATTTGACCGCGATCAAATACAGCCCATCCCATCCATGGTCTGCCTAGCCCGTTGTCAGGGGCGCAGTCGTGTCGCCGGATGAGTTGTCATGTGTCGCGGGATGATAGCGTGGCGGTTCTATTGAACAGGCTTGGGTAATAAAAAGTGGGCGAGGCGTTCTGGGGACAGATTTGCGGTGAGATAAACGCCAGTGAACGGCCGATTCTGCTCGCCCTTTTTTTAGCCGGCCTTGGCGGCAGTGTGACACATTGCCTGACCATGTGTTCGGGCTTCGTCCTCGGCCAAGCTGGCGCCGTCGCTTACAAGGGGCGCCTGGCGCGCTTGCTGCTGCCCTATCATGCCGGCCGGATCACAACCTACATGGCCTTGGGGATTGTAGCGGGTGCCAGCGCCCACCTGGTGTCAGCCTGGCAAGGCTTTCCCGTGCTGCGGCATTTTATGCTTGGTCTTGTGGCGACCGCGTTCCTGACGATGTTCGCCGATCGCCTGTTGCGACGCTTGGGCATCGTGGTGCCGCTTCGCCTGCCTTTTCAGCGCCTGACAAACGGCTGCACGCTGGGTGTGTTGCGCCGTCTCTCCACGATGACCGGCGGTCTGAAGCGTTACGGCCTGGGTGTTTCACTCGGTTTTTTGCCGTGCCCGATGGTGTTTGCCGCCCTTCTGGCGGCGGCCAGCACGGCCAGTCCTGTCACCGGTGGCCTCGGTATGGCGCTCTTTGGTCTTGGCACCATGCCGGCCCTGATCGGCTTGAGTTTTGCCTCCGGAAATCTTTTGAAATCGAGCCCCAGACTTCAGGACGGCCTGACCCTGGCGGCTCTTGGTATAAATGGCGTTGTTCTACTGGCCCTGGCGGTCGGCTGAAGGCGTGAAACAAGGAGCGAAACTAGCGTGCAAACCCTGACCCCAGATACGCCGGTGCCAACGGTGGCGCCTCCGCCTTTGCGGGCGGCGCCGCGTTATGAAGAGCTGGTTATAAAATACTTTACCATCGCCGCCATGTTCTGGGCGATCGCGGGCTTTGCCGTCGGTTTGCTGCTGGCTTTGCAACTGGCGTTTCCCGTTTTCAATATTGGCCCTTACCTCAATTTCGGCCGGTTGCGCCCCTTGCATACCTCGGCCGTGATTTTTGCGTTTGGCGGCAATATCCTGTTTGCAACCTCCTACCATGTCGTTCAGCGTACCTGTCACACTCGCCTGTTCTCGACCAAGATGGCCTGGTTCCACTTCTGGGGCTATCAGGCCTTCATCCTGATGGCGGGGCTCGGTTATCTTTTTGGCGTTACCCAGGGCAAAGAATACGCCGAGCCTGAGTGGTACGCCGATCTGTGGCTGACCGTCGTGTGGGTCGTGTACCTCATCAACTTCCTGATGACCCTGACCCTGCGCAAGGAAAAGCATATCTACGTCGCCAACTGGTTCTTTTTGGCCTTCATCGTTACGATCGCGATTCTGCACCTGGTCAATGGGCTGTCCATTCCCATCTCACCGGTATCGACCAAGAGCTATTCGCTGTTTGCGGGCGTACAGTCGGCCCTGATTCAGTGGTGGTACGGCCACAACGCCGTGGGCTTTTTCCTGACGGCCGGCTTCCTAGGCATGATGTACTATTACATCCCCAAGCAGGCCGGACGTCCGGTCTATTCCTATCGACTGTCGATCATCCATTTTTGGTCGCTGATCTTCATCTACATCTGGGCCGGACCGCACCATCTGCTCTACACCTCTTTGCCGGATTGGGCACAAACGCTCGGCATGACGTTTTCGATCATGCTGTGGATGCCCTCGTGGGGCGGCATGATCAACGGCATGATGACCCTGTCGGGGGCGTGGCATAAGCTGCGCGACGACCCGATCCTCCAGTTCATGATCATCGCGCTCAGCTTCTACGGCATGTCGACCTTTGAAGGGCCGCTCATGTCGATCAAGACGGTCAACTCCCTGTCGCACTACACCAACTGGACGGTGGGGCATGTGCATGCCGGTGCGCTTGGCTGGGTCGCCTATATCTCGTTTGGCGCCATCTATTATCTGGTGCCGCACCTTTGGAAAAAGCCGGCCATGTATTCGACACGGCTTATCAGCCTGCACCTGTGGATTTCCACGGTCGGCATCGTTGTCTACATCACCTCGATGTGGATCGCCGGCATCACCCAGGGGCTCATGTGGCGCGCTTACGACAAGATGGGCTTCCTGACCTATTCCTTCGTGGAAGTCGTGCAGGCTATGCACCCCTATTACATCATCCGGGCCGTTGGCGGCGCCCTGTTTCTGGTCGGTGCGCTGATCATGGTCTGGAACATCTGGAAAACCATCAAGTCGCCTGACGCCGTGCCCGCCACCGTCATGCCGGCCCTCGCGGCAGCGGAATAAGGAACGATCATGCTGGAAGGTCACAAAAAACTCGAACGCAACTCGATCCTGTTGCTCGTCTTCTCGGTCATCGCCGTGTCGATCGGCGGCATTGTCGAAATCGTGCCTCTGTTTCGGATGCAGACAACGATAGAGCCTGTCAAGGGTATACGCCCGCTCACCCCGCTCGAACTGGCGGGGCAGGATATCTACATTCGTGAGGGCTGCAACACCTGCCACTCGCAACAGATCCGTCCCCTTCGCGATGAGGTTCAGCGCTACGGCCATTATTCGCTGGCGGCCGAAAGCATGTACGATCATCCCTTCGTATGGGGTTCCGAACGTACAGGCCCTGATCTGGCACGCGTCGGCGGCAAATATTCGAACACCTGGCATATCGAACACTTAAGCGATCCGCGCAGCGTCGTGCCGGAATCCATCATGCCCAACTATGCCTTCCTGGCCAAAAAATATCTCAAGACCTGGGACCTGCCTGAAAAAATGAAGGTCCTGAGGCTGGAGGGCGTGCCCTACACTAAGGCCGATATTGACAGCGCCGAGCAGGATGCGGTGTTGCAGACCATGCCAGACGAAGACGCCTCAGGCCTGCAGGCGCGCTATGGCGCCAAGGTCGTGCCGCAAACCTTTGGCGGCACGCCCGGCACGCCCACGGAGATGGACGCCGTTGTCGCCTATCTTCAACAGCTCGGCACCCAGGTCGATTTCACCACCTACGACCCGGACTACGAACTGCATCAGAAGCCCGCTGCCACGCCTGCCGGCGCCAACGCAAAGGCCGCCCGATGAACCAGACATATATCGGCATGGCGGTACTCATCGCCTTTAGCCTGAGCTTCCTCGCCATCTGCATCTGGGCCTTCTGGCCCGGCAACCGCCAACGCCTGACGTCCTACGGACTGATTCCCCTGCAAGAGGACAATGACAATGTCGAATGATCACGAAGGACATGATGAGGCGACACAGGTCGAGGTGGATGCAGCGACCGGCACAGAAACGACCGGCCACGAGTGGGACGGGCTAAAGGAACTGGATACGCCGGCGCCACGCTGGTGGTTGACCGTGTGGCTGGTCTCCATCGTCTTCGCCATTGGCTATATGGTCGTCTACCCGGCATGGCCCACCATCTCCGGCCACACCAAGGGTCTGTTCGGCTGGACGCAATACACCAAACTCAAGGCTGAGCAAAAGGAGATCACGGATCGTCAGGGCGTTTACCTGGCACGTTTCCATGGCGAGAGCTTTGATAAGATCCGCGCCGATCCCGCGGTTTATGAGTTTGCGCGTGCCGGCGGTGCGGTCGTTTTCAAGGAGAATTGCGCCGCCTGCCACGGTACGGGTGGCGAGGGGCGCAAAGGCTATCCCAATCTCAATGACGACGACTGGCTGTTCGGCGGCAAGGTCGACACCATTTATCACACGATACAGGTGGGATCGCGCTCAACCGACCCCGACACGCATGTGACGATGATGCCGAAGTTCGGCGCGGTGCTAAAACCGGCTGAAATTGACGATGTCGCGACCTATGTCATGCAGCTCTCCCACGGGACACCGGCCCGACCCACGGCGGCATGGATGCGCGGACAGACGGTTTTCGCCACCAACTGCGTCTCCTGTCATGGCGACGGCGGTGGGGGCAACCGTGAGATGGGGGCGCCCAGACTGAACGACGCCATCTGGCTCTATGGCGGTCAACGCGCTGATGTGGTCGAGTTCGATCACCAATGCGCGCGCCGGTGTCATGCCCACCTGGAAGCATCGTCTCAGCGATGATAACCAAAGGATGGTCGCCCTCTATGTCCATTCGCTCGGAGGTGGTGAGTAACCGTGGTTCAGTTGTTCGCCAAGGCGGAGAAGATCTATCCGCAACGGACGCACGGGCTTTTCCGCAACCTCAAGTGGGCCGCCATGGCTGTCCTGCTGGGCATTTATTATGCAGCGCCTTGGCTGCGCTATGACCGCGGCCCGCATGTTCCTGACCAGGCCATTCTGATCGATCTGGTAGGGCAGCGGGGATATTTCTTCGGCGTGGAAATCTGGCCGCAGGAAGTGTATCTGCTGGTCGGTATTCTGATCCTGTCGGCGATCGGCCTGTTCTTTGCGACGTCGTTACTGGGGCGGGTCTGGTGCGGTTATGCCTGTCCGCAAACCGTCTGGACGGATCTGTTCGTGCTGGTTGAGCACGTCATCCAGGGGGATCGCAATGCGCGCAAAAAGCTAGATGCGTCGCCCTGGAGCTTCGAGAAGGCCTGGAAGAAAGGCATCACGCACGCGATCTGGCTGCTGATCGGGCTGGCCACCGGCGGTGCGTGGGTCTTCTATTTCAATGATGCGCCGACCCTGCTGGACAATCTTATCCATTTTGATCTGCCGGTCGTCACCGCCTCCTGGATCGGCGCCCTTACTCTGTCCACCTATTTCATGGCGGGCTATGCGCGTGAAAATATCTGCAAATATGCCTGCCCTTACGCGCGCTTCCAGTCCGCGATGTTCGATCGCGACACCCTGATCATTTCTTACGCCGAAGAGCGGGGCGAGCCTCGCGGCAAGCATAAGCAGGGGCAGAGCTGGGAGGGCAGGGGCCATTGTATCGATTGCACAGCCTGCGTCGTCGTTTGTCCCATGGGTATAGATATACGCAAGGGCCTGCAATACGAGTGTATCTCCTGCGGTCTGTGCGTTGATGCCTGCAACAACGTCATGGAGAAGCTGGACCTGCCGCGCGGGCTTATCCACTACGATACCGAGACCAACCAAAACCTGCGTACCGCCGAACGCAGCCGTGGTGAGGCACCCGTTCGGGGACGCATGAAATGGATACGACCAAGGACGGTCTTCTACGCCGCCATTCTTGCCGGTGTTTGTGCCTTGATGCTGGGGGCGATCGTTCTGCGCAAGGACACCGAACTCAACATCATTCACAACCGCTCGCCGCTCTATGTGCGGATGTCCGATGGCGATATTCGTAACAATTACCAGATCAAGGTTCTGAACAAATCGCACGCGGATCGTGATTACACAGTAGCTATATCCGGGGTTACGACGCGTGCGGTGCGTCTGCTGGCGGCCGGTGACGCGGCCGTGGCAACGCTGAGGGTGCCAGCGAACAGCGTGGGGGAATTCAGGGTGCAGGTCATCGCGCCCCAGAGCGGCCAGCCCCGCGTACCCGTAACCTTTACCCTTACCGACTCCGCAACAGGAAAGGCGGCGCGTCATGTCAGCTATTTCATCCAGCCTTAAAAAGACTCCCTCCCATGAGGAAGACGCCGAAGCCGAGCGCAACCGGCGTCGCGGACGCTGGGTGCCGTGGATTATCGCCCTGTTTTACCTGAGCTTCATGACGGCGCTGGTCGGCTTTGTGTTTATAGCCTATGCGCATCCACCGGCAGAATCGACGGCAGAGGCCTATGAAAAGGGTCTGGCCTATAATGATATCCTGGCCAAGGCCGAAGCACAGCGCCAGTTGGGGTGGACCTCGCGTGTGGATTACAAGAGCGGGCGTTTGACGTTCGCCCTGACCGATCGCGGCGGACACCCCGTGCAGGGCGCAGTGGCCAAAGCTTGGTTTGTTCATCCGGGCAATCCGGCCGATGACCAAAGCGTCGAGCTGCGCGAAGCGGGGGCAGGCGTCTATTCAGCCCAGGCTACGCTGCCGTCAAAGGGTGTGTGGACCCTTCACGTGAGTGCGGACAAAGATGGCCAGGCTTATCAGGCCGTCGCCACGACTGAAGTCGAATAGAGGTGGCCATCCTGCTCGTCCTTGTGCCCCTGGCTTTTTTGCTGGGTCTTGCAGCGCTCGGCGCCTTTCTTTGGGCCTTGCACAGTGGGCAATATGAAGATCTGGAGGGGCAGGCCAGCCGCATCCTCAAACCGGACGACGACACATGAGCCGGGCCGTCGATTATAATTGCTATGCCCATGAAGAGGCCGAGCGCGTGTCTCTTTACATGCAGGTTGAGGGTATGCGCTGCGCCAGTTGCGCATGGAAAATTGAACAGAGTCTCGAAGCCCATCCGGGCGTTGAAGCCCGCGTCAATTTTTCGACGCAGCGCTTGCGCATAAGCTGGCCTAAGGCGGGAACCGCCGATCAGAACGCCAACCAGTTCGCCGAAGAGATCAATGCCCTTGGCTTTCATGTTGCGCCTTTTGATGCGGCCAGCCAGGTGCAGCAGGCACGCGCGGAAGAGCGCGATGTGCTGGCTTGCCTGGCGATTGCCGGCTTTGCCAGTTGCGCCATCATGCTGTTCGTCGATCCACTGTGGTTCCTGTCGGTTCATGAGGTTGAGGGCGCCACGCGCGACCTGATGCACTGGATGATGAGCCTGATCGCCCTGCCGACGACGATTTGGTGTGGCCGACCATTTTTTGCCTCGGCCTGGCGCGCCGTGCGCCATGGGCGCACCAATATGGACGTGCCGATCTCACTGGCGGTCATCATGACCAACGCCATGTCGCTTTATGAGACCATGACGCACGGCCTTTATGTCTATTTCGATGCCTCTGTCATGTTGCTGTTCTTCCTGCTCATCGGGCGATATCTCGATCTGAAGGCGCGCGGGAAGGCGCGGGAGGCCGCCGAGGGTCTGCTGGCCATGCTGGAAGGCACGGCGACGATTATCGACAATGGCGATACGCGATCCGTCCGTATCCGAGACCTCAAGCCCGGACAGCGGCTGCTGGTGGCGGCGGGCGAGAAGATCGCTGCCGACGGCATGGTTGTCCAGGGACAGTCGGATATAGACACACAACTGGTCACCGGTGAGACACTGCCGCGATCGGCCGGGCCGGGGGACAAGCTCTACGCCGGCATGATCAACCAGTCGGCACCTCTCTATATCGACATCAGCGCCGCGGCGGACGACAGTCTGCTGTCGGAAATCGTAAGCCTTATGGAGAAGGCCGAGCAGTCGCAAAGTCCCTATGTTCGCATCGCCGATCGCGTTGCGCAGCTCTATGCGCCGGTTGTGCATGGTCTTGCGTTGATGACCTTCGTTGGATGGATGGCCTTCGGTTATCTGCAGGGCGCCATGATCTGGGAAGACGCGCTCCTGAAGGCCATGGCCGTGCTGATCATAACCTGCCCGTGCGCCATGGGGCTGGCTGTTCCCGTGGTCCATGTGCTCGCGTCATCGCGCCTCTTTCGCGAGGGCATTTTGCTGAAGTCCGGAATGGGGCTGGAAGCGCTGGCGCGTGTCGATACGGTCGTTTTCGACAAGACCGGCACGCTTACGGAAGGCTTACCCCTGTGGGTGAATCCTGAGGCTCTCGATCCCGATAGCCGCCTTATTGCCGCGGCCATGGCGCGGCACAGCCAGCATCCCTTATCTGTGGCGGTTGCGCGTGGAGCACATGAGGCGGATAAGGGCGGCATGGTTGTCACCGACCATCCGGGCAAGGGGCTCAAAGCGGTCATAGGCAAGGAGTTGGTGTGGATGGGAAAGGCCTCTTGGTTGGGTATCCCGTCGGCTGACGATGCGCAGATGGATCTCTGGTTCCAGCGCGGCCAGTCGCCGGCGGTCCGTCTAATCTTTGCCGATACCCTCCGAAGCGACGCTGCTCTGGTTATTGCTGGCCTGCACCAGCGCGGATTACGGGTCTGCATGCTGTCGGGAGACCGTGAGCCGGTGGCGCGTGGGGTGGCGCAGGCGCTCGATATCGCCTGGGTGCGCGCCGAGTTATCGCCGGTGGATAAGGTGGCGGCCCTAGCCGCTATGAACGCCGAAGGGCGCCATGTGCTGATGATCGGAGACGGTCTGAACGATGCCGCTGCCCTGGCGCAGGCGCTCGTGTCGATGTCGCCATCGAGTGCTGTGGACATTACGCAAAATGCGGCTCATCTTGTCTACCGTGGCGAAGGGCTGAAGCCCGTGCTTACCGCCTACGATACAGCCCGCGCGACCGCGAGGCTGGTGCGGCAGAACATTTTTCTATCGGTGGCGTATAATGTCGTGGCCGTTCCGGTCGCCATACTGGGATATGCCACACCTCTGGTGGCGGCGCTCGCCATGTCGGCCTCATCCCTTGTGGTCGTGCTTAATGCGCTGCGCTTAAACAAAAGGATGCCTTGATGAACACTCTGCCAAGGCCGGCTACGGGACTGGCTATTGGATTATCGGCTCTGGCGGGCTTTGTAGACGCCATAGGCTTTCTTGAACTGCGCGGTATATTCGTCTCCTTCATGAGCGGTAACTCCACCCAACTTGCCGTCGCGCTGACCGAAGGGCATGTTCGCGCGGTGGCCAGTCTGGGCGGCATCATCGCTCTGTTTGTATTGGGAGTCATCGCCGGGACGCTGACCGGACACTTTTCCGAATCGTCGCGCCGCATGATCGGCGTCATGGGGCTGGTGACGGTCCTCCTTGGCGCGGCCACCTGTTTCCATCTGGCTCTACATGTGCCGCTTGCGGTCGTGGCGTGTCTCACCCTTGCCATGGGGGCTGAGAATGCGGTTTTCAGCCGCAATGGCGACGTTGTGGTCGGTGTGACCTACATGACGGGCACTTTGGTCAAGGTGGCGCAGAAATTGAGTCAGGCCGTCACGGGTGGCGCGCCCTGGGCTTGGGTGCCGTGGTTGGGCTTGTGGATCGGGCTGATCGTTGGGGGTATCTCCGGCGCTCTCGCCTATCACGCTTTGGGGCTTAGCAGCGTCACCGTGGCTTTTCTGGCCGCAGCAGGCCTTACCCTTTATACGTGGGGGTTTAGGGTTTCCGGCCATCATGAGGAAAGCTCCTGAGGGTGTCCGCACCGGCGCCTGATAGCCCAAGCCTCATGCGATAAGGCGAGTCACCCAACACGTGTGTCTCAGCTGTAGCGAGGGCAAATGGATCACATCTAGGCCGGTAAAGCGCGCATGGCCTTGATATTTATGACCCCGATGAAACCCTCGGGGGCGTCCGTCAGAATGAGGCTATAGGCAAGGCCGTTGTCGGGAGCATCGGAAAATGAAATCGTCGACGTCGGCGTACTGTCGGCGAAGATAGATCTGTCAATCACCAGGATGGCGTCCATCCGCTGGTCGTCTGCCCATGTGTGAATTTGCGCAACTGCGGCCGTCCTATCTGCGCTGACGGTCTTCACAGCGAGAACCTTATGCCCCTGACTCAAAACCCTATCGGTCAAATGTTCCGCACGTTGTTCGATATCAAGATCGCTACCGTCGGACATACAAAGGATCGCCAGGTTGAGTTTGGGGAAAGTATCGGTCACAAAGCTACCACCTCATGGCCCGCCTTGCTTAAGGCTGTGATGACTAGCAGAATGACGATCTTCTCTGGCGGCATAAAGAGTCTCCCGTAGGGAGAGCACTCTATGCGCCGCGGGTGACTTGCGCCTTGGTTGACATCAAGCCTGATTTTCAAACCTGTGGGGTCAGTGATTGACTTTTGTCAGGTCAGGGGTCGGAAAGTGTGGCTTGTTGAGCGCGCAAACATCAGGCGTGCGAATAGCATGTATCAATGCGCCTTGCCGGGAATGATGTAGTCTAAAGGCTGTTCCTGGTTCGGGTCCACGACATACCTCATCCCTGTCGAGGCCCGGTGCCGCCCAACTGCGCGTACATGAGTTGGGGCATGAAGGCGGCAGATGTTCTGCCGCCTTACTCGCCTATTCGTAGATGATTTTACCCGAGCGGGAATTGGGTGGCCACAGTTCGCGTTCCGCATTGCCGCTCAAATGATCGAGCGGCGGCATGTGATTGTCGATTAACGCAGAGGGCTTGGCCATGCGTTTCAACGCGGTCATCATAGTCAGGTTGATCTCGTTGCCATGAATCTCTACGCCGTAATCCGCCAGACCGGCGAAGGACCTTGAAAGATTTTCGGGGGTCATACCCAACAAGGAGGCCAGGATACGCTTTTCATGCGGCAAATGCAGGGTCGTGCCGCCGCCTTGCTGCACCTGAAGCGTCAGCAGATAGTTGGCCAGGCGTTCGGCAGCGCTGCGCAACTTCATGTTCTTGAGCTGACGTACCAGGGCACGGTTCCAGCCTGCCATTTCCTCGGCGATGCTGAGCGCAAAATGGCTGTCGTCACGCATGGCCCTGCGGAGCGCTTCAGCCGACAGCATCAGAATTTCGGACCGGTCGATCGTGCGCGCCGACATGAGGGCCGGCGCATCCAGCACGACGGACGACAGAATGAACACCGAAAGCGGGCGCACAACCGCCAGGGTAGTTTCCTTGTCGTGCCAGGCACCTTGAACTTCTACGGCGCCCTCTAGAAGAATATAAAGGAAATCAACCGTGTCGCCTTCATAAAGCAAGGTTGTATTGGCGGGGAATTTTTGCATAAAAGCGCCCGACGTCAGGTCTGAAAAGCGATTGGCATCCATGCCGCTAAACAGGCCGAGCTCACGAATGCGCGCCAGATCGCTTTCTTTCATTATATCTTTCCCCGATTTGCCTGTTCGCGTGTTCGCGTAACATTTTGCATATCGACGTTATCTACACCGAGTTCGAACCAAACCGTAAGTTGCGATTGGTTACCGACTGTATAGGCGTTTACTTGATAAATATCAAATGACGATCAGACATTTTCAAAGTTTGCAGGGGGTGTATGTATACGAAAAAAACAGTAATATATTTCAAATAGTTAGTCTTAATAAGTTGAGCGCCTTTTTCGAGAGTAAAAGGCATGATCCGAGTTGTGACTGAATAACCGACGGATCGAGGATAAGGTCGAAGCAAGTTTACGGCTGAACTCGGCATTATGATGCCTTAACACCATGACAGATAAGCGCAAACATCTAGAGAGAGACCGCCCGGAAACGCGTTTTGAGGATCCTTTAAGCTGGTTTTCCCTCCAATGCGAAACAAAACGAACCATAGCGGATTGCCTCGATCGCATGGCCAAGGCGCTCGACTATCTGCCGGAGGATACCGCAAGGGTGGTGGCATGGCTTAGGACTGATCTTTCTCTGTCAATTGACGACGAAAGCCATGATTTGTTTCCGATGCTCAGACTTCGTGCGCATAAAAATGATGATTATGACGGCGTGCTTTTGAAACTTGCCAATGGCCATAGCGTCCAGCAGCATCTTTCGAGGCATATTTTGCCAAGGCTGGAAGCCTTAGCGCAGATCGGTCATCCCGCGACGATGGACCGGGACCTGACGACCAGCATGAACGATTTGGCGGTGCGCTTGCGCCTGCATGCCTCCGCCCTGTCGGCGATTGTCATGCCTATAGCGCGGTTGCGTCTGAAGCCGAGCGATCTCACCATGCTCACACGGTCGATGACCCTGCGCCGGTCCAAGTAGCAGCCATGCCGAGCCTCGCAAAAATCCGCTTCCTGATCGTTGATGACAATGGCCACATGTCCAATATTGTCAAAACAATCCTGAGGGGTTTTGGCGCTGTGCATATTCTGGAGGCGCATGACGCCATCGAAGCCTTTCACCGGCTGAAACATGATGCGGTCGACATCGTCATCGTCGACTACCAGTTAGAGGTGTTGAATGGGGTGGAGTTCATCAATCTTGTTCGTAACTCATCCGACAGCAACAATCGCTTCGTACCCATCATCATGCTGACGGCGCACTCGGAAAGGTCACACGTGGTCGATGCGCGAGACGCCGGCGTAACGGAATTCTGCTGCAAGCCTGTCACCGCTACCGAACTGTTCAGGAAGGTGGCCGCTGTCATCGATCATCCGCGCCATTTCGTCAAAATCGCTGGCTATTTCGGGCCTGACAGACGCAGGCGGCAGGACCCGAAATACGAGGGAAAAGAGCGGCGGCAGGGGTGGAGCGAAGACCATAAGCCACCTGAAGGCGCGGTGGATCCCACGCAGGCCGCGTGATGGCGTAAAGCTGCGCCATCACGTGGTCCCTGTCAGGCTTTCGGCTTCAACCAGCCGTGCATGTCCATCCAGCGCGTGAAGGCGTCGAACCAGCCTGTGCTGGTGGTTTCCTTTTTGTACATGCCAAAGCCATGTCCACCTTGTTCATAGAGGTGGAATTCCACCGGACGCTTTGCCGCCCGCCAGCTATCGATCAGACCAAAACCATTATTGGCGAAGAAGGGATCATCAGCGGCCAGGGCGATGAAAAGCGGCGGTGCATCCGCCGGCACGGTGACGGACGCCAAGGGGCCATAGATATCGCCAATAAAGGCAGGCTTGGCATCCTGGCCATAGAGCGCGGTCGACAGGGTCAGCATGGCGCCGGCGGAGAAGCCGACCATACCGATACGGTCGCTGTCGACATGCCATTCCTTGGCGCGCGAACGGACAAGGGCGAAGGCTGCGCGGGCGTCGGCGATCTGAGGGGCCAAGGCGACGGATGGGTCTTGCTGAGCCGGGCGCGGCCGCGCGGCACCAGAGAACATTTCCGTCATCGAGCGCTCAAATCCCGCCATGTCAGCCGGTGTCTGGTTGAGACGGTATTTCAGAACGAAGGCGGCCACGCCCTTGTCGGCGAGCGCACGCGCCACATCCCAGCCTTCATTTTCCATCGAAAGCGTGCGGAAGCCGCCGCCAGGCGCCACAATGACGGCCGCGCCCGTCGCCTTGGCGGGGTCCGGGAGGAACGGGGTGAGGGTGGCGTCGGTAACGTTTCGGGCAAAGACGCTGCCATATTGGCTGTGCCAGGATTCCGGCGCCTTGGCGTCCGGCAAGGTGCCCGTTTTCAGGGGGATAGCGTTCGGCTGTGCCGGTATCTCGATGGGCGTCATCTTGTCATCTGCCGCTGCCACGGGCTGGGCGAGCGCACAGGTGAGGGCTATAAGGACGGTCGCAAAAGCCGAGCTTGCGTTTCGGAGCGAGGGGGTGTTGTTTCGACGGGTTACAAATCTCATGACATTTCCTCTTATTTTATTGTTTGTTATAGGCAGACGGCAGACCCAGGTTATCGATGATAACAGCTCTCACAAACTCCGTTTTTTATCGGAATGGCCGGCAGCCATGATAACGCTACCATAAACTTAAGGGCGAGGGAAGAAGTTGTCGGACTTTTGCGCCTCGTTTCGCGATGCGATTTTTAGTGCGTTGCATATGTCGGCAATAAGAATTTGAATATACTGGTATTTTTAACATTTAACTGGTTGGGTCTATCTGCTTTATTGAGAAAGTTGCTGCCATGCGTAAAAGCGCTTCCAATTGTCTGACAGATGCATTAGCATTTAGTCAAAGCTGACAGCCATATAGTCGGCGGGTAGGGAGCGTTTTAGGAGAGAGGGGGCAAGGGTGCCGATTACACGCCTCTTTTTCTCGTATTTTGCGGCGAACTGAGTGTGATGCGGTGACGGCGGTTCTTGTCGCTGAGGTCGTTTCCGTGATCCCCTGTGCCTGCCTGATTCAATAGGATGATCATGCCGGCCAGGCATATACGGGAGAGATGGAAACATGCCATTTATGCTACGCGACCGTGCGTTCTCGCTGGGTTTTGTCGTTGGCTTGAGCTTGGGTGCCGTCCTCGACACACACCACACAATTCGTGTCGAAAATGGCGGATAAACAGGCCGCGGCGCGCGCAATACTCAGGTCAGGCTTTACACACCTTTCTGCGCGCATCCCGCGAAAATAGAAATCAATAATAAAGAGGAACATCCATGCGTTACACCCTATCCTTCATCGCCGTACTGGCCGCTCTGAGCGGCATGCCGGCTTCCGCTCAGGACAAAAGCGCGCCTGTTGACCTGACGCTTGACGTCAGCAAGCCCGGCGCGAAGATTGACCGCCAGATCTTCGGCCAGTTCGCCGAACATCTCGGCGAAGGCATTTATGGCGGTATCTGGGTTGGCAAGGACTCAACCATCCCCAATACGCGCGGTATCCGCAACGATGTGGTGGCGGCGCTGAAAGAACTGAAAGTACCAAACGTGCGCTGGCCGGGCGGCTGTTTCGCCGACGAATATCACTGGCGCCGCGGTATCGGCAAGGATCGCATCGCCTCGATGAACGCCAACTGGGGCGGTGTGATCGAGCCCAACACCTTCGGCACCGATGAGTTCTTTGACTTTGTCCAGCAGATTGGCACCGAAGCCTATGTATCGGTCAATGTCGGTTCTGGCACGCCGGCTGAAGCGGCGGAATGGCTCGAATATATGACCGCTGACAAGGCGAACGGCATCGGCGCCGAACGCGCTAAAAACGGTCACGAAAAGCCCTACAAGGTGGCCTATCTCGGCCTTGGCAACGAAAGCTGGGATTGCGGCGGCGCCATGACGCCGGACTTCTATGTCGATCAGATGAAGCTACACGCGCGCTTTGACCGCAACTATAATCCTGAGCAGACCATGAGCCGCATCGCGGTGGGGCCGAGCGGTGGCGACACCCCCTATACCGAAGCCGTGATGAAGGCCTGGAAAGACCATAGCTGGGCGTGGAATATCGAGGGCCTGTCGCTGCACTCCTACACCACAGGCGGCGGTTTCCCGGTATCGCAGAAGTCGGAAGGCTTCAGCGAAAAGGAATATGCCGTTGTGCTCAAGGACACCTTGGGCATGGAAGACCTGGTCACCAAGCACAGTGTCATCATGGACAAGTACGATCCGGAAAAGAAGATCGCGCTGGTGGTGGATGAATGGGGCGCCTGGTACGCCGCGACGCCGGGCACCAATCCCGGCTTCCTGATGCAGAAAAATACCCAGCGCGACGCGGTTCTGTCGGCGCTCAACCTGAACATCTTCGCGCGTCACGCCGATCGTGTCCGCATGGCCAATATCGCCCAGATGATCAATGTCCTGCAGGCCATGATCCTGACCGACAAAGAGAAGATGCTGCTGACCCCCACCTATCACGTCTTCCATATGTATGTACCGTTCCAGGATGCGACCTTCATTCCGGTCAAGTACGATGCCGGCGCCTATACGCACGACGGCATCACCCTGCCGCGTATTGATGCCATTGCGGCGAAGGGCACTGACGGCAAAGTCTGGGTGGCGATCACCAATATCGATCCATCAAAGCCGGCCACCTTTAACCTGTCGGCGGCGGGCCTGAAGGCCAGCAAGGCCATTGGCCTGACCTTGTCAGCCCCCAAGTTCGACAGCGCCAATACCTATGAGAAGCCGAACACCGTATCGCCTAAGCCGATCTTGGCCAAGGCGTCCGGCGGCCGCTTCGCCATCACCGTGGCGCCGGCTTCGGTCACGGTCGTGTCGTTGGAACCCTAAAGGGCTGCAGCGATAAGACCTAAGATAAAACACAACGGGTAAGGAAACGGCATAATGAAGAGAACAGGTTTGTGGTTGGCGGCGGGTGTCCTCGGTTTGCCCTCGGCCGTGATGGCTGCCCCGCAACTCGATCTGATCTATGGTGATCATGCCGTTATCCAGCGCGGCCGGCCGGTGTCGATCACCGGTACGACCGTTGCGGGCGAGACGGTGACCGTCACGTTCGGGACGAACAGCGCCAGCGTGGTTGCCGACGCGAAGGGACGCTTTGTCGCCCGCTTCGCAGCCATCACCACGACGGGGCCGATCACGCTTTCGGTCGACAGCCCGTCCGGTCAGACGGTCGCCAAGGATGTTCAGATGGGGGATGTCTTTTTATGTTCCGGCCAGTCCAATATGGAAATGCCGGTCAAGAATGCGCAGGATGCCTTTGGTGCGTTCTTTTCATCGGCAGACCCGGATCTGCGGCTGATGACGGTTGAGAAACGGGTGGCCTTCACGCCCGATGAGGCCTTCCTGAAACCGCAGGCCTGGCAGGTGGCGGCCCCGCAGACCGTGCAGGATTTTTCGGCGAACTGCTATTACATGGTCAAGGACCTGCGCAAAAGCGAAGGTGTACCGATCGGCGCCATCAACGGCAGTTGGGGCGGCACGCAGATAAGTCCGTGGATGGGGGATAAGGCGCTTACGGCTGTGGGCTTGGGCGCACGCGCTGAGTTGCTCAAACTCTACAGTCGTGATCCGGCCGCCGCCGCCCTGGTGGCCAATGACATCTGGGAGACCTGGTGGCGTACGAACACCGGTGACAAGACCGGTAGTGAACCCTGGCAACCTCAAACCCAACTCACCTGGAAGCCTGTTCCTGCCATCTCCGTCTGGCAAAAGTGGGGGGATCCGGCGCTGGCCAGCTATGTCGGCATGGTCTGGTTTCGGCGCGAAATTGAGCTCAGCGCGGCCGACGCCGGCAAACCCGCCGTGCTGAACCTGGGCGGTCTTGATGATCTTGGTGCGGCCTGGATCAACGGCAAGTCGCTTGGTAATACGGCGGACACGGGGCCGATGAAGGCCTTCACGGTGCCGAAAGGGCTGCTTAAGCCCGGCAAGAATGTCATCATCGTCAACATCAACAACACCTATGCCGACGGCGGCATGCGCGGGCCGGCTGATGCCATGAAGCTGGCGATGGCTGACGGCTCCACGCAGGCTCTGGCCGACGGCTGGCTCTATAGCATCGCTGCGAAAACGCCGAAAAATCCGCCGCATACGCCCTGGGAAGACATGGGTGGCGCGGGCACGGCCTATAATGGCATGATTGCGCCGCTTGGCGCCTATGGCCTGAAAGGCGTGGCGTGGTATCAGGGCGAATCCGATACCGATTTCCCCGGCTATGAAGGCCGCCTGAGCGCCATGGCCACGGACTGGCGTCGCCAGTTCATGCAGGCGGACCTGCCGTTTGTGATCGTTCAGCTTTCAGGCTACGGCAGGCCGGCGATAAAGCCCGGTGAGAGCGGCTGGGCCAATGTGCGTGACGCGCAGCGCCGGATGGCGGAAAAGGATGGTCATGCGGCCTTTGTGTCGACCATCGATCTGGGTGATCCGCTCGATATTCACCCGGGCGAAAAGCATGAGGTTGGCCGGCGGATGGCGCGGGCCATGCGCGCCGTGGCCTATGGCGCGAGCCTGCCACCATCGGGTCCACGGATCGCTGCCGCAAGCGTGAGCGGCCATGACATCGCCCTTCGCTTTACTGATGTAACCGGCGCGCTTCATACACGCAGCAGCGCCCAGGCGATCGGGTTTGAACTGTGTGGTGATGCGCCTGGCACCTGCCGCTACACAACGGGCGTCGCTGAGGGCGCGGCCGTCAGGTTAAGCGGAGACGGCAAGCCGGTAACGCGTATCAGATATGCCTGGGCCGATTACGCGGTCGTCAATGTGTTCGACGAAGCGCAATTGCCGGTCAGCACGTTTGAGATCCCGGTGACACAATGACACGAGAAATGCCTGTGCGCCATCTGTCCCGACGCGATGTACTGACGGCCACGGCGGCCACGGCGGCCATGGCCCTTGCGTCCTCCGCCGCCATGGCAAAGATACCGGCGAAAAGCGGCCGTAAAAACACCCTGTGGTACAGACAGCCGGCGCGCTTCTGGGAGGAAGCCTTGCCGCTGGGCAATGGCCGGGTTGGCGCGATGGTTTTTGGTCGGGTGGCGCAGGAGCGTATCCAACTCAATGAAGATACGCTCTGGTCCGGCGGGCCCTATAGGGCGGATAGTCCTGAAGCCTATGGCGCTCTACCTGAGGTGCGCAAGCTGATCGTCGACGGCAAGTACAAAGAGGCCACGGATTTCGCCAGCCAGAAGATCATGGGGCGACCGCTGTCTCAGATGGCCTACGGCACGCTGGGCGATCTTTTGCTGACCTTTGAGGGCGCTACCAAGCCTGAGGCGTACGAACGGCAGCTTGATCTGGCTACCGCCATTGCCACCACAACGCTTTCCGATGGGGTGGCTCACGACTCCGTGCGCGAGACCTTTGTGTCCGCGCCGGATCAGGTGGTGGTCATGCGGCTTGAAGCCCGCAAAGGTGCGATCGGTTTTGACCTGAGCTGGCGCGGGCCGCGCTCGGTGAAAATTCCCGGTGCGGTCTATGCCGGCCATGACGCAAAACTGATGCCGCCCGCGACGACCGACTGGTTGATGACGGAGGCGGCTGAGCCCTTGCCTGAGGGGGCTGTCATGTCATCCGACGGGGCGGGCGCGATCCTCTGCACAGGCCGCAATGAAGAGAGCGCAACGATACCGGCGGCCCTGACCTATGCCTTCCGCGTCAAGATCATCTCGGACGGACGGGTGACGTTTGATGACGGGAAACTGCGGGTGCGCGGTGCCAAGACGGTAACCCTGCTGATCGCTGCGGCGACCAGTTTTGTGACCTATGCCGATGTCAGCGGCGACCCTGTTGCGAAGGTGCGCAAGCAAACCGAAGCGGCGGCTTCAAAGTCCTACGCGTCGTTGAAACGCGCGCATCTGGCCGACTATCAGCCGCTGTTCCGGACGGTGTCCCTCGATCTGGGAGCAGAGCCGGCAGGCGAGCCGACCGACCGCCGGGTGCAGGCGGCTGCCACCAAGGATGATCCGGCGCTGCAAGCCCTTTATTTCCAATATGCGCGCTATCTGATGATCTCTTCTTCGCGGCCGGGCACGCAGGCGGCGAACCTGCAAGGCATATGGAACGAGTTGACTACCCCGCCGTGGGGCAGCAAATACACCATCAATATCAATACCGAGATGAACTACTGGCCGGCCGATCCGGCAGGGCTCGGGGTCTGCGTCGAACCGCTCATCCGGCTTGTGGAAGACTTGGCGGTGACCGGCGCGAAGACGGCCAGGACGATGTACAACGCCCGTGGCTGGATGGCACACCATAATACCGATATCTGGCGGGCCAGTGCGCCGATCGACGGGCCGATGTGGGGCCTGTGGCCATGCGGCGGCGCGTGGCTGTGCAATAGCCTGTGGGACCATTACGACTATAGCCGTGACCCGGCCTTGCCGGCGCGGTTCTATCCCCTGATGAAGGGGGCATCGCTGTTCTTCCTCGATACCCTGATCGAGGACCCGAAGGGTCGCGGCCTGGTGACATCGCCTTCGGTATCGCCTGAAAATCAGCACCCGTTTGGCTCATCCCTGTGCGCCGGCCCGGCCATGGATCGCCAGATCATCCGCGACCTGTTCGCCCACACCATCGCCTGTGGGCAGTTGACAGGGGAAGAGGCGGGTTTCCTGGCTCAGTTGAAACAGGTCCATGACCGGCTGGCGCCCGATCAGATTGGCAAGGCCGGTCAGTTGCAGGAATGGCTGGATGACTGGGATACGGCAGCACCTGAGCAGCAGCATCGCCATGTGTCGCACCTTTACGGCGTCTACCCGAGCGACCAGATCAATGTCCGAGATACACCGGAGCTGATCCGCGCGGCCCAACAAACCCTGAAGGTGCGTGGGGATATGGCCACGGGCTGGGGCACGGCGTGGCGTCTGTGCCTGTGGGCGCGGATGGGGGAGGGCGATCACGCCTACCGCATCCTCAAGGATCTGGTGGGGCCAGAGCGCACCTATCCCAACCTGTTTGACGCCCACCCACCGTTCCAGATCGATGGCAATTTTGGCGGGGCGGCCGGTATCATAGAGATGCTGCTGCAATCCTGGGGCGGAGATATCCGGTTGCTTCCGGCCTTGCCGTCCGCCTGGCCATCGGGCGAGGTAAAGGGTCTTAAGGCACGTGGTGCGATCACGGTCGATCTGGCATGGCGCGACGGTGCTCTGACCCGCTGCGACCTTAAAGGACGTCCGGGCAGCACCGTTCGGGTCATCTATCGCGATGGGCCAAAGACCCTCACCCTTGGGGCTGATGGCACGGCTCGGTTTACGGCTTAAGGCAAGTCTCGTCGGCAACAGAAAGAGATGTGATGCAATACTCAGCGACATGGAAATACACGGGCAAACGGGCCGGCTTGCTGGCCGGCGCAGCGCTTATGGCATGGGGGCTTGCGTTGGCCATATCCGCCACCGGCGCCGGAGCTGAGACAGCGAAAGCCGTCCTTTCCACCCAAACCTGGACCGCCGACAACGGCGATGGCAGTTACACCAATCCGATCTTCTATGATGAGTTTTCCGATCCTGACGTGATCAAGGTGGGGGACTGGTTCTATTTGACCGGCACGACCATGCACACCATGCCTGGCTTGCCGGTCCTGCGCTCGAAGGATCTGGTCAACTGGGAGTTCCTCTCCTACGCCGTCGACAAACTCGATCTTGGGCCGGAATATCGTCTTGAAGGGGGCAATATCTACGGCCGCGGCATCTGGGCGCCAAGCTTCCGTTATCATAACGGCACCTTCTACATCTTCTCGAACGTCAATGGCCGCATGACGCAGATCTTTACGGCGACTGACCCGCGGGGGCCTTGGACGCATCGCGAGATGAAGCGATCACTCCACGACCTGTCGGTGCTTTTCGACGATGATGGCAAGGTCTATGCGGTGTGGGATTATCAGGCCATGCACATCGCCCAATTGACAGATGACCTGACCGATATCGTGCCAGACACGGAAAAAGTGCTGTTCGCCAAGGACGCCGGCATGGGCGAGGGCGCCCATTTCTATAAGCTCGACGGTAAGTACTATATTCTGAGCGCCAACTATGCCGGGCCGATGCGTATGTCGGCGGCGCGCGCGGATTCCGTCTTCGGGCCTTATGAGGTCAATCGCTCGATCAGCCAGGGCGAGGACTTCGGACTGGTGCGTGGCTATCGCCTGAACGGCAAGCCGCCTCCCTTTGTTTTGTCGCCGCCAGACCATTCGGTGCGTGAAAGTTTGTCGCTCCATCAGGGCGGTATCGTTCAGACGGATCAGGGCGAATGGTGGGGCATGTCGATGCTGGACGCCAATTCGGTGGGCCGCCTCGTCAACCTGTCGCCGATTACCTGGAAAGATGGCTGGCCCTATTTCGGCCTGCCGGGTAATCTTGGCCGCACACCCAGAAGCTGGCAAAAACCAAAGACTGCCATGCTGCAGCCGGTTGCTGTGCCGTTTGAACGCAGCGACAGTTTTGACGCTCCGACCCTGAAACCGCTCTGGCAATGGAACCACGTGCCTGTCGACGGCCAATGGTCACTGACCGAGCGGCCGGGCTTCCTGCGTTTGCACGCCCTGCCGGCCAAATCCTTCTGGGAGGCGCGCAACAGCCTGACCCAACGGGCGATCGGGCCGCAATCGCAGCCGACGGTTTCTCTGGATGCGACCCACCTTAAAGACGGCGATGTGGCAGGGCTGGCCTTGCTGAACTACCCCTATGCGTGGATCGGGCTGGAAAAATCCGCCGAAGGTCTGGCCTTGAGCTTTTACGATCAGACGAAAGACAAACACGTTCGCGTCAAGGCGCCAGCCTCGCATATCTATCTCAGGGCCGATTGCGACTTCATGACCGAGACGGCGCGTTTCAGTTATTCGGTCGATGGCAAAACCTATGTGCCGTTTGGTGACCCGTTCATCATGGCGTTCCAGTTGACAACCTTCCAGGGCGTTCGCTATGCACTCTTCAATTACAACGGCACGGACAAGCCGGGCGGTTACGCCGATTTCGATGCGTTCAATCTCTATCAGGCCCACCCGCATGGGACGATGACCCCGGTGCCCTATGCCAAGAAAATTGCCCTGACCTCGCTGAAAAGTGGCAAGGGATTTTCGGTCGTTGGTGGGCAACTGAAGGTGGGCGAACCGGGCGGCTTTGACGTGATCAATAGGGAGACGGGCCGTGTGGCCCTTCGCGCCGGCGATCAGTTTGTCAGCGTCGATAAGGCGGGGCGTGTGACCCTGAAAAGTGGCGTGCCAGACACGAATGAAACCTTCCAGTGGATCGAAACCCTGACGGGAGAACTGACCCTGATGTCGCTGGCAAGCGACCGCTTCCTGCGCATTGATCCCGTGACCCTCAGCCTTACCGCCGACAGCCCCGGACCCTTACCCGACGGTAGCGATGGCGTCCGGTTTTCGTGGCGCACAGATGGTTGGTGAGGTCCGGCTGCGTCCATTTTCTGCCCGCCTGTGATCAAATTACATTTGTGAAACCAAGTGTTATATTTGATACTCATTGAGGCGCGACAATCCCGCCGCCCCTGGTCCATGGGTCATGATGATGACAACTAAAGCCGTTCTGCCTTACGAAGCCGCAAGTCCATGGAAGCGAGGTGAGGGGGCGTCGTTACGGGCGCCCGCGTCGTCGGGGCCTTTCGTGCGGCCTCTGCACATGTTGCTGGCAGATCGTCTGGGCGCCGACATCATGTCGGGTGTTTACAAACCGGGCAGCACTTTGCCTACTGAAATGGTGTCCTCGTCGTCACTGGCTATTTCCCGGTCGGCCTACCGGGAAACGATCCGAACCCTGGCGGCCAAGGGTCTGGTTCAGAGCCGTACAAAACGCGGCACGTGCGTCAATGATCCTTCGAAATGGAATGTGCTCGATCCTGATGTTTTGCGCTGGATGTTCGATCGCGACCCCAACCCCCAGTTTACACGCGACCTGTTTGAACTGCGTCTGATCACTGAGCCTGCGGCAGCGGAGTTTGCCGCCTTGAGAGCATCGGCAGCAGAGATTGCTGATATGAAGCGGGCGCTTGACGTCATGAAAGACAAGACGCTCATGACGGAAGAGGGGCGCGCCGCCGACCTTGAGTTTCACAGGATCTTGCTGGCGGCGGCCAGGAACACGGCGCTTGCGAGTTTGAGCAGTTCCATCGGAGCCGCGATCAGTTGGAGTACCTCTTACAAGGCGCGGCACAATGCCCTCGACAGAGATTCAATGCCCGATCATGAAAGGATTTACGACGCGATCGCTGCGCGTAATCCCTCGGAAGCACGTTGGGCCATGGAATCGCTCATCAGGCTGGCGCAGGGTGATCTGCAAAGAATTGACTCTAAAACTGTGGCAACCTGATCTGACCTATCGCGCGCCGCTCAATTCTTCAGAAATTCTCGCCGCTATATCCTGAAGGCAAAGACGGGCTTCCTTGCTGTCCACGTTCTGTGTGCCATCAACTAGCTGCAAAAAGGGGATGGTGAGGGCGGCAAGTGCATGGCCTTGTCCATCGAAAATCGGATAACTTAAGTCTGTGACGCCCAGCGTGCGTGTGCTTTTCATCATTTCATACCCGCGCGCGCGAACACGTTGCAGGCTGGCGCTCATGGGGCCACTTTGCGCGGCTAGGGCGAGATCAGGGTCCAGGTCAACAGCGTTGAAAGCCAGCAGCACATGGCCTGAACAACTGCCCTCAAGCGTCACTTCGGCGCCAATGCGGACGGCGAAGACGGTCGGTCCTGGTGTTTGCTGTCGAAAGACAACCAGACCGCTTTTGCCGTTACCAATGACAAGGTGGCAGGACTGTTCTACACGCTGAACTAGTTCGCGCATGAGCGGCGCGGCGGCCTGAATAAGCTCCTCCGCCGGTGTGGCCTTAAAGGCGAGGTTGAGGACTTTCGTGGCGACGCGTAATCGGTCACCAGCCTTGCGCTTCAACCAGCCTCTTCGTTCCATGACCATAATAACGCGGAAGATCTCGCTCATGGACAGGCCGAGTCCGCTGGCTATTTCAGAGATGGTCAGCCCCTGAGGGTGGTCCGCCAGAAGCTCAATGACATTGAAGCCCTTTTCAAGGGCTGGCGCCGAATAGGTATGGGCTTTAACGGGGACGTCAGCGGCGTCCTGCGGCGTGTTTTTTGTCTTCGTGATCATGGCAATGTCATACATTTAAAAAGCAACGCGATCAACTCTCAAGCCCAGATCTAATAATGGGGGCCTGCCTTAAGGGACTTATATTTAAGGTGCCTGCACAAAAATTTGCCGGCACATGATTTTTATAGCCAAACATCATCTCCATTGATGGTTTCTGTTTGCATGAGAGTGATCGCCAGACCGCCTACAACTTTGTGAGTAGGCCCTGAAAGGAAGAAGGCTTAAAGTTTCTGATGTGGAAATGAATTTTATATTTGATCAAGCGGTGTGAATTTATTATTTTACCGCTGTAGCTCAGATCAACTCCAAATGGCTGCGGACCGGGGTGCGTTAGGGCTGGCTATCGGACGGTTATTTTCTCCCTGATTAGAGCTCGTCCATCCTCCACTCCCCCTTGTTCCGCAGCGCAAGGGGGATTTTTTTCTTAAAGATGGTTTTGAGTTTAGCCCGAATTGACCGGCGTTACACCCGGTCAGTCAGGAACAGTAGGTCTTGGCCTTGAGATCTAAACCGCTGGCGGCACACTGGCTCTTGTTATGGCCGGCATGGCTTTCAATTCCATACGAGTGGCTTTGAGAGTGTTATCGCCACCTTCAGCGTAGGCCTCGACGGTGATCGTGCCGGGCTGTTTTTTAGACTGCACGATCAGCTGGGCCAGACCATTATACAGTGAGCGCTCAGCCCCCTTGTCGCTTTCCAGGCAGTTGGGATCTCCATTACCGACACCGATCAGTAGGCCCGCGCCGCTCACCTTGAATTTGAGTTTACTATTGGCGGTCGGGATATGACGCCCGCGCGCATCCACCACTTCGGCCTTCAGGATGGCGATGTCCACACCATCGGCGCTGATCGTCGTCCGCTCAGCCGTCAGGCGAATGGTCTTCGCCGCGCCGGTCGTCTCGCGCCGCTCTTTGAGGACGACCTTGCCACCTTTGCGCCCGCGCGCCTCGATGGCGCCCGGTGCATATTTGACCTGCCATTCCAGGTGGCCGAGCAGCGGCATGGCTTTTACGCCCAGGCTCTTGCCATTGAGGAACAGCTCGACCTCATCGAGGTTCGAGTAAACCCAGACCGGAATGTCCTGACCTTCCTTGCCGGCCCAGTCCCAGTGCGGGAAGAGATGCAGGGTCGGCGTTTTTCCCCACCAGGCCTTGTAATAATAGAAGTAATCCTTCGGAAAGCCGCACGTGTCGACAATGCCGAAATTCGAATTGATCGAGGGCCAGCCAAACGGCGAGGGTTCTCCGCGATAATCGAATCCGGTCCACGCAAAACCACCTGCTGCCCAGTCGCGGGTGGCGTAAAATTTCCACCAGTTCTCCGGCGATTTCTTCCACGGCACGTCGCCATCGAAGCTGCTCGCCACGTTGCGTTTCCAGTCCATGCTGTACTCGCCACGGGTGGCCACATCGCTGGCATCTTCGGTACAGATAACGGGGCGCTCAGGATGTCGCTGGTGGAAATTATCCGGAAACTCCCGATGATAATTGAAGCCGATAACGTCCACCGCTTCCGACGGCCCTTTTTCATTGTCGGCATTGACGGCCGCCGTGACCGGCCGCGTCGGGTCAAGTTCGTGGCACAGTGCGACCATGGTGCGGGCAATCTTGGCGCCCTGTTCGGCCAGTTCGCCCTGCAGAGCGTTTTCTTCATTGCCGATCGACCAGATGATCACCGAGGGCGAATTGCGGTAACGCTTGATCATCGTCTCCAACTGGGCCAGCCCTTCCGGACTGGAACTCATGGACCGTGTTTCTACCATCATCATCACGCCCATGCGGTCGCAGGCCTCCACCAGTTCGGGGGTGGGCATGTTGTGGGAGGATCGTATGGCGTTGCAACCCATGTCCTGCATGACTTCGACACGGAAGGCCTGAAGGCGGTCTGGCAGGGCCGCGCCGACGCCGGCGTGATCCTGATGGTTGCAGACCCCCTGAATTTTCAGATTCTTGCCATTGAGGAAGAAGCCCTTGTCAGCCGTGAAGATCGCCGTGCGCACGCCAAAGGTGACCACCTCGCCATCGCGCGCTTTGCCATTCGTCTCTACCGTGACCGTTGCGGTATAGAGATTGGGATTTTCCACTGACCACAGCGCCGGATTTAGCAATTCGGTTGCGGCTTCAAACGCAACTGAATCTTCGGGAGCTATCGTCTTATCCGCCGTCTCAGCGGTTGCCACCGTGATGCCTCTGGCATCGCGGATGATCCAGCTCACCTTGGCGGCTGCCGGTTTAGCCTCATGGTTTTCCACGATGGTGGCGAGCGCCAGAGTGGCCACCCCCGCCTTCAGACTGCTGCGCACGGTGCTTTCCCAGCGGCCGAGATTGACGGCGTCTGTCTTGGTGAGCCAGACGTGGCGGTAGATGCCGGCGCCTTCGTAAAACCAGCCGTCGCCAAAACTGGCGTCAACGCGCACGGTGATACAGTTTTTGGCACCATAGGCGAGATAGTCCGTCAGATCGAAACGGAAGGGGACGTAGCCATTGTTGTTGCGGCCGATGAAACAGCCATTGACGAACACCATCACATCGCGAAAGGCGCCGTCGAATTCAACCCAGATGCGGCGACCGAGATCGCCCGCCGGAATATCAAATTCACGGCGATACCAGCCGACGCTGGTTTCCGGATAGCGACGGCCGAGCGGTTTGAAGCCATGTGAACGTAGCTGATTATCGCCTTCACCGCTTTCGTCGCGTACAAACGGAAGTTCCACGCCCCAGTCATGGGGCAGGTCAACCGAGCGCCAGCCGCTGACGTCGAAAGCCGCCTTGGCAAACTTGAAGTTGCCTGTCTTGGAAAAATCGGCCTGACCGTATCCAAAGCCTAAGTCCTTCGTTGGGTCAGCGCCGTGTCCCTGAATAAATTTCCAGCCGACATCGAAGAGGAGCTGTTCGCGTGGCAGCTTTTTAGCCGCGTCGCCGATGTTGTCTGACTGGGCAAAAGCCATAGGCGCATAGCCCAGCGCGGAGACACTCGTCAGTAGCAAGCCGGTCTTGACGAGTTGGCGGCGGGAAATATCTGTCATGTCGTTTCCTTGTATCGGATTTTACGGCCTTTTACTGGGGCAGGGTAAGGCGCAGGTCGATCGGGGCCTGGTTGCGTATGACGCGCACCACCACCTCATGACGCCAGCGCCGGCTCTGGAACTCGGCTATCAGGTCTTCAGCTTTTTTGATCGCCTGCGTGTTCTCGCCCGTATCCCCTGGCAGGGCGAGAATAACATCGCCGGGTTTAAGTCCGGCTTTGGCCGCCAGCCCCGTATCATCGACGGTCAGGACAATGACCCCGGCTATTTCGGGCAGGCCCGCTGCCGATTGTTCGCCGGCGGTGGTCACGGATTTCACGGTCATGCCGGCGATAGATTTGATCGCAGCGGCATCTTCAGCAGAGGTGTCCGCCAGGGGCAGGGGATAGGCCGGCTGCTCCGCACGCAAGCGCAGTCTCTCCGGGCGAACTCCGAAGTCCGTCATGGAAAAATTCTTGAAGCCGATGCGGATGGCCAGACTGCCGGGACGGACAGAATAATCACCCTTTTCAGGCGCGACGAATTCAGGCTGGCCAAACACCGAATGTGCATCCGTTCCGTTGGCATGGGCCTGAGCAAGCGCGGCCTGATTAGGCAGCAGGTTGTTATCGACGCGCTTGCCCCACTGTGTGATGCGTATGGGCTGATAGGCGGTCATGACGATGTTGTGCTCGAACACATCTTCGCTGTTGGCGAACCAGACATGTGGATGGAAGGTGTTGTTGAGCAGGATATTGTTGCGGACGGTGCGGTCAAAGCCTTCGCGCAGTTTCAGCCCGCCCGACAGCATGAGATTGTCCTCGATGATATAGTTGCTGGCGCCGTCATCAAGATCGACATCCCAGCCGTGGTCGCAACGCCAGCGGTTGTGGCGCAGGATGATGGGCTCGATGGCGTCGAGTGCGGTCAGGCTTCGATCGGCCAGGGTGCGCCGGTCCATCTCCTCGCGATCGGGATGCCAGTAGCGATCGCGTCCCCAGCTGTTGAACGAGCCGTGGTCGCCGGTTTCACGCACGGTATCGAACACGTCGTTGTCGGCGATGAGATGGCCGCCCCAGGTGCCGTCACCGATATTGATTCCGGCGCGGGGCAAGCGATAGATGCTGTTGTGGCTGATAGTTATGTGGGCTGCCATCGCGATTTCGACCCCGGCCGATTGTTTTTCGAGGAAGCCGTTATCATGGATCAGATTGTCTTCGGCAATGCTGTCCGCCGGGTAGTTGTCGCTCTTGGGGCCGGCCTGCCGGTCGATGGCGGTCAAAGGTTGGGACTCATGATATTCAAATAACGGCGAGCGCACGGCATCCGGTCGGCCGACAAACGAGATGGCGCTGGCGCCGATCTCGAATATTTCGTTGCGGCGTATGCCGACATGGCGCGCATGGCCATTGACGACGACGCCATTGCCACCTGACTCGGTGATCTCGCCATCGGTCAGTTCCACATGCTCGGCGTTTTCGATGACGACGGCGCCGATGCGTGAAAATTTCCAGTCGGAGCGCAGCAGGGGCTCCTCCGTCTTCAGGAAGGTCGGCTCCGCATAGCGGTAGGAGAGATTTTGCAGACGGGCATCGTGGACGGGCTGGTTAACGCCGACAATCCGGACAAGAGTTTCAAGCTGGCTGGCGACGAAGCCGTTAGATGGCGGCGCTTCAGTTCCCGACGGCATCAAGTATAGCCAGTGCTCTTTCGCATCGAGGTACCATTCGCCGGGGGCGTCCAGCTCTTCGCGGATGTTTTCCACATAGCGCTCGTTTTCACTCGGCCCCATCTCGCGGTTGTTGCCAACCGGCGGCGCCAGGTCGAGGGTGCCATCCGGCTTTTTGCCGAGGATGGCGATATGCATATCCCCCCAGCGGCTGGAATGGATGGCGTGGATGATGCCGCCCGCCGGATCGGCCCACCGCGCGAACTCTGGCCGGCGATGTGGCATCAGCCGAGACACCGCCCATGGGCAGGACCCGGGCGTCATAGTTCGGATAACGCGCGCGCACCAGGCGTTGGCCATCAAGCCACAGCAGGCTGAAAGCCGGACCATCGACGCGCGCCCGCCAGATGCGTTGATCCACCTTTTCCCAGCTCAGGGTATTGAGCGGCCGGCCCCCACTCAGAATGGCGCTCTTGTCTTTAGGGCCACGCAGAATACGGGGCCTGCTGCGGGTGCCCGAAAAGGACTTATCGAGCACGAGCGGCTGATCCAGGTCATAGGTGCCGGGCGCCAAGGCGATGACAGAGACGTTCTTGCCCGGATGACGGACCGCCGCCTGCAGTTCGGCGACTGTATCGACCTGAATGGTTGTGGCGGCACAGCCGCTCAGAATAAGCAGTGAGACCGATCCGAATAGTGCTTTTAATGAATTTGATCGTGTCACGCCCTGTTCCACTTATCCGTTCTAATTTCACCCATTGATAAAACTAATTTTCGCTCTTGAAAATAAAAAAAGTACGATAATTAGGTTATTAAATAAATGGACAGTCTTGGTGACGATAGACATCGCCTGAACGAGCAAAGGCCGGCGTCAGGTCTTTATAAACTCCGGAGATAGACTTCCGGATTTAGCTTGAATGAAGCCGATAGTGTTGAAGGTTATAAGCAGATGTTGGACATGCCCGCTTTCACGGCTTAGTTCGGCCCTTCGTGGCGCGGCAGCGATCTGAACAGTATTTGACCTCTGTCCATACCTTGGCCCATTTTTTGCGCCAGGTGAAAGCCCGCTGACAGACCTTGCAGGGTTTGCAAGGTAGATCGGACTTGGCGATACCTTTTGGCATATTACAGCGTCCCGTCGCGCATGGCCTGAAGATGGATCCGAGCCTGTGCACGCACCGCATTCTGCCGCTCTTCGCCCATCCGGTCCCAGTTGGCATAGACATAGGGCATACGCCTATTGCCGGCGAACCGGTCGCGATGACGGGCCAGAAAATCCCAGTAAAGGGCATTGAAAGGGCAGGCGCCGGCGCCGGTCGTCACCTTCGGATCGTAGGCGCAACCAGCGCAGTAATTGCTCATCTTGTTGATATAGTTGCCGCTGGCAGCATAAGGCTTTGACGCGACAAGGCCGCCATCGGCATGGAGCGCCATGCCTAAGGTGTTTGGCAGTTCTACCCATTCATAGGCGTCGGCATAGACGGCGAGATACCAGGCGTGAACCTGTTGTGGATCGAGGCCCGCCAATAGCGCGAAATTGCCGGTGATCATCAGGCGCTGGATATGGTGCGAATAGGCATGCTGGCGGGTATGGCTAATCGCTTCGCGCATACAGGCCATGTGCGTCTCACCGCTCCAGTAAAACCAGGGCAGGTCCTGCGTCGCGTTCAGGGCATTGCGGGTCGCGTAGTCCGGCATGTAGCGCCAGTAGATGCCGCGGATAAATTCACGCCAGCCCAGTATCTGACGAATAAAGCCTTCGGCGGCATTAAGAGGCACATGCCCATCGCGGAAGGCTACTTCGGCCTTGCGGCACATTTCCAGGGGGTAGAGCAGGCCGGCATTTAGGTAGGTGGATAGCAAGGAATGATAGAGATAGGGCTCGCCCGAGACCATGGCGTCCTGGAAGTCGCCAAAGCGTGGCAGGATCTCGGCGATGAAGTGATCCAGCTCGCGCAGAGCCTGGGTGCGGGTTACGGCGAAATGGAACGGTTCCAGATCACCGAACCCCTCAGGAAAGCTCTTTTCCACCAGATCGAGCACGGTCCGTGTCGTCGCATCCTTGCGAAAGCTGAGGCGCCGCGGCGAGGTCAGGCCGCGAGACGGCGGCTTTCTGTTGTCAATGTCATAGTTCCATTTGCCGCCGGTCGGGCCGCCGTCTGCTTCGATCAGGATGCCATGGTCGCGGCGCATGTCACGATAGAAGAACTCCATGCGCAGGCTGTCGCGGTTGTCGGCCCAGGTTGCAAAACGCGCGCGGCTGCACAAAAAGCGCGTGTCAGGCAGGATATCCAGTGGCACCGGCAAGGCGACCTCAAGCGCCAGAAAGTCCTGCAACAGACGCCATTCGCCAGGCTCTGTGACCATGACGCGCTGCGGCGAAAGGGACGCTACGGCGCGCAGCATTTCACCGCTTATTGTATGGCTGTTATCGGGATCATCGAGCGCAATATAGAGCACGCGGTAACCTGCCGCCTGCAAGGCCTGCGCGTAGTGACGCATAGCGGAGAACAAAAACGCGATCTTCTTGACGTGATGGTTCACGTAGCTGGCTTCGGCCTTAACCTCGGCCAAAAGAATGACATCCGTCTCTTTATCGGCCTCGGCAATAATGGCCAGACGAGTGGACAACTGGTCGCCCAGAACCAGCCGCAGCGTGGCGACCGGCGGCAAGGTGTCCGGATTCGATATGTCCGTCATAGGGCGAGGGTGGCTTCCATGGCAAGGCTGTACGGCAAGACTTACCGCCCTCGTATACGCCGCCCCACGCCCTTTGGTTCAGGATCGAAACGGGTTTACCGAAACAAGGGATTGGCCTGTTTGAACCCGTCCTTCATGCGCACGATAAATTTGAATCCGTAAGGATCAGGCGCGCCCTCATAGTAGTCGGTGCTGATGACTTGCGCACCGGCCTCGATGGCTGTCTCGAAGCGCGTTAAGTCGTGGTTGCGGGCCTCGGTCGTGTTGGCGTCGGCACGCGATCTGACGAAGAAGCCTTGCTTGACCAGTTGCGTAATATGGGCGGCTTCCGGGCGCGGATCCTGGATATTGAAGACCGCAGCTTCGGCCTCGTTTTCTGCATAAAGACCAAACATGACGCGGCCTTCGAGCGAGGGATGGCCCTTACGGTAAATATCGGCGATGCGCGGATTGGAATCGAGCACCAGCATGACCTTGCCTTTGGCATCCGCTGCCAGCGGCCAATGGCCAGCCATCACGCCGTCGCGCAAGCTCTTGTAGCCGCCGCGAATGACGTCAGGCGTTATCAGGTGGTCGGCACCCAGAATATCGCGGGCATCGGCGTCGATTTCGGCCAGATCAGCTTCGGTGTAAAACTCAGGTGTGGTGACGCGTGGATCCTTGACGGGCTCTTCCTTGGTGTTGATGAACAGGACGATCGCGTCGTGATCCGGATGTGCCTTCGACCAATCGGCGATAACGCTCAGGCAGGCACGCAAGGTCAGGCACTGGCTACGGTAATCGAGCACGGGGATATGCAGCACCTTCAGGCCGGGCGCCGCCATGGTGGCGTAGTTGGGATCTGTTTTGGCGTAGGGGCCAGCATACAGGCCGCCGGTCTTATCGGCATAGGGATCGAATTCGAACTGGCGAATGCCGAGATTAAGCTGGGTGAGGATATCTGGGTGGCCGTATTCGAGGCCCTGCCCGGCATGATTGGGCAGGCTGTCCATATTGGCCTGCACCGTGACGTTGGGCACCGGGCGGTAGGAGTTATGCGAGCCTAGAATCTGGATCTGGTTGAGCTTGAGCCCCTCAGCCGCAAAAGCGGGGGCGGTCATCACGAGCGATAGCGTGATCAGGGCGCAAAGGGAACGTCGCATGGAAGGCCTCACGGGAAAAGATGAAAAAGTGGCTCCAGCCGCCTGCAGGATATGACGGGCAGGCTGGAGCCAAGGTGCGGGCCGCGTCGTCTCCAGACGCGGCCCCAAGGTTTAGTATTTGGCGCGCAGGCTTACGGTGAAGGTGCTGCCATAGTCGTTGATCTCACGGCTCTGGAGCTTGTTGGCGCCGTAGACGTACTTCTTCGCGCCGGTGAGGTTGATGGCGTCAATACCGACCACGAAGTGTTCGTTGATGTCATAGGACAAAGACGCATCGAGCGAGCCGAACGGAGCAACATAGGATTCAGTCGAGACCGTCGAGCCGTTGGAGGCCAGGTAGCGGTCGCGCCAGAAGTAGCCGATGCGGCCGGCGTAGCCGTTCTTCTCATAATAGCCGACCAGGTTGTAGCTGGCCTTGGAGAGGCCCGGCAGCATGTTGGTCAGGGTGCGGTTACCAGCGTTGTAGGTCGATGTGACCTCTGTGGTGGTGACCGAAACCTGCGTGCCCAGGCCATCGAACGGCGCCGGCAGGAAGCTAAAGAGCTGGTTATAGGCCAGTTCAATACCCTGCAACTTGGCCTCGCCGCCATTCACCGTGGTCGAGAGCAGGATATCGCCGCGACCCGGCACCTGGATGGTGGTGTTCTGGGCGGTGATGTAGCTGTCGAGCTGCTTGTAGTAGTAGGCGCCGGTGAGCGCGCCGGTCTGGTTGAAGTACCATTCCAGCGACATATCGGCCTGGTTGGCGCGGTAGGGTTTGAGGTTCGGATTGCCGCCGGAAGCCGTAGGCGAGTCGCGCGAGACGGTGATGCGCGGTGCGATGTCGGTGATGTTCGGACGGTTGACGACGCGTGAGGCGCCAAAGCGACCAATGAGCTGGTCGGTGAACTCAACACGTAGGTTCAGGCTTGGCAGCCAGTCATGATAGGTGACCGGATAAGACACGGCCTGCGGGGTCGAGCCGTTGACGAGCGTGCCCGACGCGACCTGATCGGTGGTCGCGTAGCGGACGCCCAGATTGCCGGTGACCGGGAAGTTCATGACGTCATGGGCGAAATCGCCGCGAACATAGGCCGAGGTGATCTTTTCATCGACCTCGAACGAGGAACGCAGGCTGGCGGCGTCCGGTGCGCGGGCGGCGACGGAAGGGTTATAGATCAGGTCATAAAAGGCAGTGCTGGAGGGGGACACCCAGGTGCGGGGGCTGTTGCCGTCGAAATCCGACAGGAAGTTGCTGAATGGCAGGGCGCTGTAGAAACTTGAGCCCAGGGTGGTGACCGGAATGCCGAAGACCGGGTTGATCGACCAGTCGCGGCGAACATAGTCGCGGTTGCGATGCTGGTAAGCCGCGCCGAAAGACAGCTTGGTGAGGAAGCCATCAAAGCGGCGCGCGGCGTCGATCTTTGCCGAGTTGTCGGTATCGAGTAAATCTTTCGAGGTGTAGTCGAAGGCCTGGCCGACATAGTTGGCCGGATTGTTATAATCGACCGTTGTCGTAAGGACGGGGATTTCCTTGTAGCCTTTCGAGAAATCGAAATGCAGCGGGCCTACGAACGACATGCGGTTGCGCGTCGTGGCGCCGCCTTCCGGGTGGTAGGAATGGGCCTTGGAGTAGGCGAGGTTACCGAAGAAGGTCCAGGCGCCCGGCGTATAGGACTGGCTGATATTGATGGCCGTCAGGTCGTGGCGATTGAAGCTGGTTTCGCGCGAGGCCATCCAGCGCACATTGTTGATTGTGCCGGCGACGACCGTGTCACCGACGATAACCTGAGAGCCGGCGACGAAGGTCGGCTTGGCATAGACGGTGGCGCCATTAGCCTGCGCGGCGGCCTGCGTGTAGAGGCCGCTCAACGACGGATAGAGAGCGCTTTCGGCGGCGAAGTTCGGGTAGGTAACGGCGGCGTCCGGGTAGATGTCGAGGCCATGTTCATCGTAATGAACGTCGAGGCGGGTCGCCAGAATGTTGACCTCGGTCTTGAGGTCGGCGGTCGGCTTCCACTGGCCTGAGATCATGATCGAGCTGCGCTTGCGGTCTTCCAGTTCGATGGTCGGGCGGGTGCGCGTCGGGGTATAATAACCGGCGCCGAGCACGCTTGTGAACTGGTCCTTGTTCCAGCCGAAGTTCATGAAGCGGTCGTTACGCACCTGGCGGCGGTCGGTCATGGCCGAGACGAGAAGGCCGAGCTTGCGGTCGGGGGTGACGTAGCTGTAGAGGCCCGACAGGGTGGGGTCGGATTTTTCGGTCAGGGTGTTGTAGGCGGAACGGACCGAGAAGGTCATACGGTTGCCGATATCGAGCGGCTTCAACGTCTTGATGTCGATATTGCCGCCGAGCGCGCCGTCGTCCATGTCGGCGGTCGGCGTCTTGATGACGGCGATCTGCGCGATCGAGTTGGTCGGCAGAACCTCAAAGCGAAAGTTACGGCCTTCGGCGCCGCCGTTTTCGATCAGGTCGTTGACCGCGATCGTGCTGCCGTTGAGCGTGACGTTCTGGAACTGAGGCCCAAGCCCGCGGACGCTGACCTTGAGGCCTTCGCCGCGCTGACGGTCCATGGTGACGCCGGTAACCAGTTGCAGGGCTTCGGCGGCATTGCGGTTCGGGAACTTGCCGATATCTTCGGCATTGACGGCGTCGACGCTGAAGGCGGCGGCCTTCTTGGTCATGTTGGCGGCACGAACGCTTTTGGAATAACCGGTGACGATGACTTCCTGCGCAGCGTCTGCGGGCGCGGCGGCATCTGTGGTTTCGGTTTGCGCCAAGGCGTGCGGCACGAGCAGCGAGGCATAGGCCAGCGCGGCCATGGCGCCCAGGCCGTAGGCGATGTGTGATGTGGATTTTGACATGGTTGCCCCAGGAAATGGATCGGTTGAGCAGCAGGCCGCGAAGAAGGTCCGCGATCCGGCTACCTGGGGCAAAACGTAAGAAAGCGTTCGATCCTCCATGGAAATGTCGTGAAATATTTGTGACATTCCAATGTGTTAGGTGTTTATTGATCCGTGATCAGAGCAATTTCAGCGCGGCGAAACCAAGATGTCGCCCTGCGCTGTTGGTGTAGCTGTCACCGGAAGCGCCGCACTGAGCGCCTGGCTGGCGCGGTCGACATTATCGAGATTTACTGTCCCCGACAGATGCAGGCGCGCCACGGCCGGGGTGGTAAAAATGAGGCGCCGGCCGGTCAGGCGCTGAAAAGCTACGCCCACGTCTGAGAGGCTGGCGTCCTCGAAAGCGAGGTGCCCACGCGCCCAGCTTGAGACGCGCGCTGGTGCATCGTCAGAGATACGCTCATGGCCCGCCTGGTCGATATAGGACTGACCGGGTTTGAGGTCAGAGGCATAGCCTGTTTTCAGGTTTTCGATCCGCACGGCGCCCGACACCAGGGTCAGGCGATAGGCGTCGCCGGTCTGGGTGATGTTGAACTCGGTGCCAAGATCGACAGCCCGGTGGCTACTCGTGGTCACGGTCAAAGGCCGCTTCTCATCATGGGTGACGGCGAAATAGGCGTCGCCACGTACCAGGTCGATCTCGCGCTTCGAGGCACCGATACGGCTGCGGATCTGGCCACCGGCGCTCAGCGTGATCTCGGTGCCGTCCTTCAGCGTGACGTGGGCGATGCCCTGTGCCGGCGCAGTGAAGGCCTGCATGCGGCCGGACCAGGCGAAGAAGCCGCCGCCGCCAATCGCTAGGGTCAGGCAGGCGGCAAGTCCGATGCCGACATAGCGAGAGACAGGTCGCTTGACCGGTCGCACAACGCCAGCGGCAAGCAGTGCCTCGTGACGCATCGCCTTGATCTCGGCTGTGTCGGCGAAGGCAGCCATGGCCAGCCATGTCCCCATCAGGGCAGCCTCCTCTTCGTTGCGTGGCGCGTCCGGAGATGCTGGCGCGTTCAGGCTGCCAAGAAATGTGCGTTCCTGTTCGGACAGGGCGTCAGGTTTCAGGTTAGGAGCGGTCATCAGGCCAGTTCCTTCCCAAGCGTTGTGTTCAGGTGATGCAGTGCAGTCATTATATGTTTTTCTATGGTACTCACCGACAGGCCCAGTCGTTTGGCGATTTCGCTCTGGGGCATGTTCTCGAAGCGATGCAGGATAAAGCTGTTGTAACAGTTAGGGTGGAGGGTCTTGAGCGCGGCCACGACCTGACGCAGACGGTCGCGGTTGAGCAGGCTGTGTTCGGGCGTTTCCCCCGTTGATGCCAGATCATCGCTCAGTTCATCATGCTGACCGGCGCGGCGCGTCGTGCCCTTGCGGCGGTGATCGGTCAGGATGTTGCTGGCGATGGTGAAGACATAGCCATCCGGATTATCCCAGTGCATGCGCGCATAGGCTTGTGCCAGCCGGATAAAGACCTCCTGCACCAGATCCTCGGCGTCGTCGGTTATGCCTTGCCGGCGGAAATACCCGCGCAAAGGGGCCCGGTAGCGCGTCACCAGGGCATCAAAGCTTTGCGTTCGGGTGGTCAAGGAAAAGGGCGTCCTTTGGAGGGAGGGTCAGAATGTAAAACGCAGACGCGCCATGGTTTCCTCCATGACGGCGTAAATAAATATCAGAAGGTGTGGCGAAGCTGGACGCTGAAGGTGCGACCATACTGGTGGATTTCCTGGGGCCGATCCTTGGTCATGGCGAAGGCATAACGCGTGGTGTTGAGCAGGTTGACGGCCTCAAGCGTGAGCGTGGTGGCCTTGTCGATCTCCAGACTGAAAGCGCCATCGAGCGAGCCGAAACTGTCGGTGTAGGACGGCGCCTGGATCGAGCTGCCGACCGAGCTGAGATAGCGGGCCCGCCAGTAATAACCGAGCCGCGCCATCACGCGATCGTCCTCGTAAAAGCCAACCAGATTATAGGTCGAGCGCGACAGGCCGGTCAGTTCGTTGCGAATGCGCAAAGCGCCTGAGGCATAGTCGGCGCTGACGTCCAGAACGGTGAAGGAGACCTGAAAACCGAGATGGTTCAGAGGGCCGGGCAGGGCGTCCAGCGTCTGGTTATAGGCGGCTTCAATGCCGGCCACGCTGGCGTCACCACCATTGACGGTCGTCGATAACAGGATATCGCCGCGACCGGGTACGAAGATGTGCGTGTTCTCACGCGTCACATAGTCATCGAACCTGCGGCCAAACACCGCCATGGCCAGTGAGGTCGCCGGGGAAGGATACCATTCTAGGCCGGCGCTCATATCGGTGGCTATGAAGGGCCGCAGGAACGGATTGCCGCCCTGCCCGGTGTCAGCGTCATTCGAGATCGTCAGCCGTGGCGCGGAATTGATGATGTTGGGCCGTGACATGACGCGCGCCGCCGATAGTCGCACAATGAGGCCGGGACGCCAGACCATGCGTAGATTGGCGCTCGGCAGGGTCGTCGTATAATGCAGGCGATAGCGCACGGGTGTGGCGTCATCACCGATGAGCGCCGCACCTTCGGAGATTTGCAGATTGTCGATCTGGCGCATGCCGATATTGGCGGTGACCGGCCTTTGCCAGAGCTGGAAGCGCCAATCGCTGCGGATGAAGCCGGCCCATATGCGCTCATCAACCTCGAACGATCCGGTGGCGTCCGTTGCGGTAGGACTGGCTGCCAGAACATCGGCCGTCATCAGCCGATTATAGAAAGCGGTCGCCGAGGGCACCAGCCAAGTGCGCGGGCTGTCGCCGTTGATGCCTTTGAGAAACGTCGGTGACAGCTCGGCATCGTAACTGTCTGCTCCAAGACCTGTAAAATCTATCCCGACCAGGTCGAAATTTTTCCAGTCGCGCCGGGTGTAACGGCGATTGTGGTGGTGATATTGCTGTCCGACCTGAATCCGGGCGAGGGGGCCATCAAAGCTTTTCGCCACGTCGTAGCTCAGCGCCTCATCGCTGTCGAGCGCATCCTTGGTCGCGTAGTCGAAACGCTGGCCTGTGAAGTTGCGTGGATCGGTATAGTCCAGTGTCGTTTGCAAGACGGGTACGGTCTTGCCGCCGCCGGAAAAATCATAGGTGAGGGGGGCGAAGAAGGCGACGCGTGAGCGTGTGGTACCGCGGCCGGGCGGATGGTAGCTATGCGCGCGTGACATATCCGCCGAAAGGTTCGCCGTCCAGGCGCCGGAGCGCCAGCGGTGCTTGACATGGCCCAGCAGCAAATCGAAACGGTTGAGGCTGGTTTCGCGTGACGCCATAAAGCGCACAGTCTCGATGCGGCCACGGATGGCGGTGTCACCCACGATCCCGGCTGTACCAGGTGTGAATACCGGCGTCGCCTGACTGCGATCATCGGGATAGATATCGAGCCCCGTCTCGTCGTAGGCGACATCAAGCCGCGTGGCGAGGAGGCTCAATTCGGTCTCATGGTGATCGTCAGGGCGCCATTGGGCTGAAGCGAAAAGCGTATTGTGACGGCGGTCTTCGAGCTCGATCGTCGGGCGCGTGCGGGTCGGCGTATAGATGCCGGGGCCCAGCACCGAGGTGAACTGATCCTTGTTCCAGCCGTAATTATAGAAGCGGTCGTTGCGCACGCTTTGCCGGTCTGAAATCAGGCTGAGCAACAGACCGAAGCGACGGTCATCGGTCGTCCAGGCCGTCATCACATGCATCGCCGGGCTGATATCGTGCGCGCGGTCGTTGTGGCTGAGGCGCAGGCTGGCTAGGCCCTTGAAGCTTGTGCCGTTCGGCACGACGTCGAGCGGACGCAGGGTATGGATATTGATATCGCCGCCCAAGGCGCCTTCTTCCATATCGGGCGTCGGCGTCTTTACGACATCGACGCGGCTGATCAGTTCGGCCGGCAGGATATCAAAGCGAAAATCACGGCCGCGCACGCCGGCATTTTCGATCAGTTCTGTCGCAGCCAGGCTGTGGCCGTCGAACTCGACGTTCTGGAACTGAGGTCCCATGCCCCTGACGCTGACATAGAGGCCGATGCCACGCTGACGCTCCAGACTGACGCCGGTCACCAGTTGCAAGGCCTCGGCGACATTGCGCGCCGGATATTTGCCCACATCCTCGGCATCGATCGCATCGACCGTATAATCAGCACGGCGCTTGGCATCGCCGGCACGCACCAGGCTCTGACGATAAGAGCGCACGATAATGGGCGGCAGGTCAGGCTCCGAACTGGCCACAGGCGCTGCGACCGTGACAGGCCGCGGCGCGGGGCGGTAGACGACGATGACATCCGACGCGACACGGCGATAGGCGAGGCCGTAAGGCTGAAGAAGCCTTGTCAGGTTCGTGTCGAGACCGCTCGTCCTGCCGGGCAGGCTGCCGCATTTTAAGCCTTTCACCAGATGCGGTTGAAAGACGATCTGAACATGGTTGGCCATGCCGAGATCGATCAGGCTAGCCGCCAGATCCTGCCGGGGGGTACCCGCCGCACAGGCCGGGCTACTGCAGAGGCCTAAGGCCAGTGCCAAAATGCCAGCAGGGCGCACCCATGCCAACTCCGCCACTTGGGCTTGCGGAGGATCGTGACGCTTTAGCGTTGATCTGCGCCTCATGGTGATGGAATGCCCTGGCAACGGGTTGCTGCGGCGACAAACCAGATAGCGATGACAGTTTGATGACGTGGCCGCCAGATTGGGCCCGGCATAATTATTAATGCCCGTTTAATTCGTGTTAGCCACTTTGTGAGAGAGTGGGTATTCGGCACCGTCGCCGCCGCTTGACAGAATGTCATCGGATCAAACTGGAGGTTCCAGAACGTGAACTCCATCAATACCAATGTTGGGGCCATGGTGGCCCTGCAAAGCCTGAACAAAATCTCGGCTGACCTTCTGGTCGCGCAGAACCGCATCTCCACGGGTCTTAAGGTGGCAAGCGCCAAGGATGACGGCGCGGCCTACGCCATCGCGCAACGCCAGCGCTCATCGGTGAAGTCGCTTGATGCGGTCAAGGATTCCCTGTCGCGCAATAGTTCCGTTGTCGATGTCGCGCTGACCGCAGGTGAATCCGTTTCAGAGCTCTTGACCGAGCTCAAGGAAAGGGCTTTGGCGGCTTCTGACACATCGCTTGATTCCACAGCGCGCGCGGCATTGCGCGCCGATTTCGTCTCTATTCGTGACCAGATCACCAAAACCCTATCCAATTCCTCTTTTAACGGCATCAACCTTCTCAACGGTTCCAGGTCGTCGATCGCGGCCCTGGCCAATGAACATGGCACAAGCCGGCTTACCGTGGCGGCACAGAACATGTCTCTGGGGGGATCAATTGTGACCTTGTCTGCCGGCGCGGATTTTTCGACGGCCTCGGGGGCGGCCAGTCTGCTGTCCTCACTCGATTCTTCTATCAACAATGTGTCGGCGGCTCTGGCGAGGTTAGGTACGTCTTCGAAGGCTCTGGATAATCACATGACGTTTATCGGAAAGCTCCAGGACACTATGACGGTCGGCATCGGCAAACTGGTCGATGCGGATCTGGCACTCGAAAGCGTCAAACTCCAGGCGCTGCAAGTGAAGCAGCAACTGGCTATCCAGGTGCTGTCGATATCCAGCCAGTCCCAGTCATGGGTGCTTAACCTTTTCCGCTGAGGCGCGGGGGGGGGCAGGCTAAAACATCGCGCGGGCTTCGCGCACCGTGGCGGCAATAAAATCAGCCACAGCCCGGACACGCGGCAGGCGCTGGTGGTCGGCATGAATCGATAGCCAGTAGGCGCGTCGTACCGCAACCAGATCGAGCAGAACGCATGACAGACGCTTGTCCTGCCGCGCCACGAAATCGTGCAGCAATCCAAAGCCCAGGCCCGACGCGATGGCATTATGCTGCGCGGTAATCGAACTGGATCGGAACACCGTGCGCGCACCCGAAATCACGGAGTCGAGGAACTTCAGTTCGGGCACATCTAGCAAGTCATCGATGTACCAGACGAAGGGGCTGTCGCGCAGATCATCTATGGTGACTGGCATGGCTTTGGTCTTAAGATAGTCGTGCGAAGCGTACAGCCCGAGCTGATAGTCAACCAGTTTGCTGGTGACGAGCCGGCCTTGAATAGGCGGTGTCAGGGTCACCATCAGATCGGCTTCGCGTTTTGACAGACTGACGTGGCGGGTGTCGGGCACAAGTTCCAGTTCGATGCCGGGGTGGCGCTCGTAAAGGCCATGCAGGCGCGTTGCCAGGAACCACGCGCCGAAGGCTTCGGGTGTCACCACGCGCACGGTGCCCGAAATTTCAAGGCGTTGCGCGCCCACTGCGTCGGCGGCCGTGAGCATTTCAGCTTCAATACGCTCAGCGTGCGACAGCAACACCTGGCCGCTGGGCGTAAGGCTTATGCCCTGAGGTGAGCGATGCAGCAAAAGGCCGCCGATCGCTGCTTCCAGTCCCTTGAGGCGCCTAGCCACTGTGGAGTGGTCAAGCTTGAGTTTTGCGGCGGCGCTGTTGAGTTTGCCGGTGCGGGCCACCGCCAGAAAAAGGCGCAGATCGTCCCAGTTTAAGCTCTGCATTTTTGCACATCTAAATGGCTTTTATCGGCATGGTTCATGCAAAAACACTAGGCTAAAACGGTCCTATCGCCAAGTCCCATCCGAGGAGCGTCCTGTGAAACATCTATCGCACTTTATCGACGGTCATACCGCCATCAGTCTGTCGCAGCGCTTTGGCGATATCTTCGATCCCAATACCGGCGCGGTACAGGCACGGGTGGTGCTGGGCACGCCGGATGATCTTCAAGTCGCAGTCGCAAGTGCGGTGACCGCGCAAAAGGCATGGGCAGCCACCAATCCGCAGCGCCGGGCACGTGTCATATTCGAGTTCAAGCGCCTGCTTGAGGTCCACATGGATGAACTGGCGCACATGCTCTCTCAAGAGCATGGCAAGGTCATTTCCGACTCGAAAGGCGATATCCAGCGCGGGCTTGAGGTTGTCGAGTTCGCCTGCGGTATCCCACATCTGCTGAAAGGTGAACACACCCAGGGCGCGGGACCTGGCATCGACGTCTTTTCTATGAGGCAGGCGCTGGGGGTCGTGGCCGGCATCACGCCATTCAATTTTCCGGCCATGATCCCGATGTGGATGTTCGCACCGGCCTTGGCCTGCGGCAATGCCTTCATCCTCAAGCCATCCGAGCGCGATCCGTCGGTGCCGCTGCGTCTGGCTGAGCTTTTGATCGAAGCCGGATTACCTGCGGGCGTACTTAATGTTGTCCAGGGCGACAAGGAGATGGTTGACGCCATTCTCGACCATCCGGATATCAAGGCGGTATCCTTCGTAGGCTCATCGGATATTGCGCAATATGTTTACGGCCGCGGTGCAGCCAACGGCAAGCGCGTGCAATGTATGGGCGGGGCGAAAAACCACGGCATTGTCCTGCCTGACGCCGATCTGGACCAGACCGTCGCCGACATTATGGGCGCGGCCTACGGCTCGGCCGGCGAACGCTGCATGGCACTGCCGGTTGTGGTGCCGGTAGGGGACAAGACGGCCGATGCGCTGCGCGAGAAGCTGGTCGCGGCGGCGCAAGGCTTGCGCGTCGGTGTTTCGACCGATGCCGAGGCGCACTATGGCCCCGTGGTTAGCGCAGCCCACAAGGCACGCATCGAATCCTATATCCAGATGGGTGTGGATGAAGGCGCAGACCTGGTACTTGATGGCCGTGGCTTCTCGCTTCAAGGCCACGAGAACGGCTTCTTCCTGGCGCCGACCCTGTTCGATCGCGTCACTGCCGGCATGAAATCCTATCAGGATGAAATCTTCGGCCCTGTGTTGCAGATGGTGCGCGCCCAATCGTTTGAGGCAGCCCTTAGCCTGCCGAGCCGTCACCCATATGGCAACGGTGTCGCCATTTTCACGCGTAACGGCGATGCGGCGCGCAGCTTCGCTGATCAGGTCGAGGTCGGCATGGTGGGCATCAATGTGCCGATTCCTGTGCCGGTGGCCTATCACAGCTTTGGCGGCTGGAAGCGTTCGGGCTTTGGCGATCTGAACCAGTACGGCATGGACGGCGTGCGCTTTTATACGCGCGTCAAGACGGTCACCCAGCGCTGGCCGCAAGGCGGCGCTGTCAGCGATCAAAGCTTTATCATCCCGACCATGGCCTAGGGGCGGCGGCCATACAGCGGTAAAAGGTCTGCCTTGATATCGCTCGGGTTATATGTTTTGGGTCTGATGCCTGACTGCGCTGATCCCGCCTGACCCATCGGGTTGTTGGGGCGGGAGTAGCACGCCTCAGGCACGTATCAGCGCAACCGGTTGACAGCCGGCGGTAAACAAAACACATCAGAACGACCCAATGGCCATTATCCCCCGAGAGCGCATGCTTCAAGATACCCGCCAGTCCGAGATCTACAATTTGCTGCAGTTACACCGCAGCTGCGCGATCTCGGACCTTGCGCAACGCTTCGACGTCAGTGATGAAACGATCCGTCGCGATATTCGCCAACTGGAGGCCGAAGGGCAGGCCTATCGCGTTCGTGGCGGCGTAACGCTGAAAGAGAATGCCGCAGAAGCGCCTTATTTGGTTCGAAGGAACCAAAATGCCGAAAAGAAGCAAGCCATAGCCATGAAGGCTTCGGAACTTGTTGAAGACGGCATGACGATCCTCATTGATTCCGGCTCGACCTCTTACTGGCTCTGCAAGGCCTTATCCAAGCAGCGAAATCTGACCGTGATCACCAACGCCCTGGATGTGGCGCGTGAAATGGCTGGCAAGAACGGCGCCAAGGTCTTTTTCGGTGGCGGTGCCATTGACAGTGATTATCAGTCGAGTTTCGGCCGTGAAACCGAGGCCTTTATGAGCAGCTTCACACCGGAAATAGCCTTCTTTTCGATTGGTGCCGTCGATTCACGTCGCGGACTGCTCGATTTCCATTATCCGGAAGCGTCGATGAAAGCGGGTCTCGCGGCCCTTGCGTCGCGGGTAGTTGCCTTGGCGGACTCGTCCAAATTCGAGCGTCAGGGTGTCGTCAAGGCGCTCGATTTCAAGCAGATTGATATCTTTGTCACCGACGCCCTTCCGCCTAAGCAACTCCTTCACGCCTTGGATGAGGTGGAAGTTCAGGTTGGTTAGCCTGAGACCTCGTTCCGTAAGGCTATTATCGGCGCTAAGATTTACCGCATTGTGGTAAGCGGCTGTGGGTATTTTTGTCCTGATCAACATGAATTGCGGATCAAACCACAAAAATGCAACACCCGTTCAAATAAAACTCACAAATCACCACATTTGCGGCCATAAAATACACAACTGTCACAATGCGTCGCTAAGCGTCCTCTCCGTGGCCGGCCGCGGGGGGCATTTCCTTTTGCATCGCGATCGCTCCGCACCCTGTTTTTTCACGGAGAGATTTTATGAAGAATATGCTCATGATGGGCGCGGCCGCAGGCGCGCTTGTCTTTCTCGCCGCGCCTTCGTTCGCGCAAACCGCACCGCAGACCGCTCCGGATACGAGTGGCCAGGCCGCGCCAGAAGAGACGGCCACTGAAGTGGTCGTTACCGGCTTCCGCAAGTCGCTCAGCGATGCACGCCGTATCAAGCGCGATGCGACGATCCAGAAAGACGTGATTGTCGCCGAAGACATGGCGAAGTTCCCGGAACTGAACCTGGCGGAATCGATGCAGCGCCTGCCGGGCGTGCAGATCACCCGCGAAGCGGGTGAAGGCCGTCGTATATCCTTGCGCGGTCTTGGGCCTGATTTCGCCCGCGTGCAACTGAACGGCATGGAAGTTCTGGGCAATGTCGACTCCGCCCAGGACAGCCGTGGCCAGCGTTCGCGCGACCGCTCTTTCGACTTCAACATCTTCGCCTCGGAACTGTTCTCGAAGGTCGAAGTCGAAAAGACCTTCCAGGCGTCACAGAACGAAGGCGGCATGGGTGGCACGGTTGGCCTGTTTACGGGCAAGCCTTTCGATTATGGCGTGGGCAGCAAGGGTGCGGTCTCGTTCAAGCTGGGCACCAACGAATACACCAAGGATACGCAGCCGCGTATTGCCGCGCTCTACAGCCATAACTGGGACAACAAGTTTGGCGTGGCTTTCTCCGTTGCCTACAGCAAGCGCGAGACCACTGAGCAGGGGCATAATACCTATAACTATAGCCATCTGGGTGCGACAACCCTTGACGAGGACGGTAATCCTCAGGGTGATGCCTACGATCTTGTCGACGCTGGTCTGGACATTTCCAACCTGAGTGCTGAAAAGCAGGCCCGGTTTATGGCTGGTGACCTTTATTTCGCCGATGGCAACCGCCTTTCGTCCTGGAACGCTAAGCAGGAGCGCCTGGGCCTGACGGGCGCCGTGCAATGGCGCCCGACGGAAAACGTGCTGTTGACGCTTGATATGCTGCATGGCGAATTCACCACGCACCGCAACGAAGTGCACCTTGCTACACGACCGATAGAAGGTTTCGGATCAACCACTCTGGACACCGCCGCTGGTTCGCCATATCCGGCTCAATACCAGTCGGGAACGGTTCTCAACGATTTCACGGTCGACAAAGATGGCTACGTCACCATGACCGATGCGTCCAATGTCACCTTCGGCAGCGAGAATCGCCGTTCGCTGAATGAAAACCGCTTCGACCAGATTGCGCTGACCGGCAAGTGGGACGTCTCTGATCGCCTCTTTATCGACGGTCATATCGGTTATGAGAAGTCGACCTACGAGACTCCGTATGACGACAAGCTCTATATGCGCGCCAAGGGCGACCTGGTCGCCAACTACGGCGCCAATGGTCAATCGGCTTCGTTTGATTATTCGGGCTGGGATACGACCGACCCCGACAACTACGTAATGGATAACTTCTATTATCGCGCCTTCCACAATGCTTCGGAACTTAAGGAAGGTGTGCTCAACGCCCGCTATAACCTGTCCGACATCTGGACCCTGCGCGCCGGCGTGGCTTACCACAAGTTCTCGCAGGACGGTATCGACCTGTTCTATGATGGCAATGTCAACGGCACCGCGGCGAAGACGCGTGGCACGTCCGTTGCCGACATCACGTCCGTATATACCAACGAATTCGGTTCGTGGCTGATCGGCGATTACGATAAGGCGTTCAAGAAGTACAACGAGTACCACCGCTTAGAGCCGAATAAAGATGGTTCGGGCGGCGCGCTTCAGGATATCGAGAACGTCTACGACACCTCGGAAGAGACGGTTTCCTGGTATGCGCAGGCGGACTGGGACAGCGAGTTGATGGGCAAGCGTTTCCGCGGTAATCTCGGTCTGCGTGGCTACAGCACCGATACCCGCTCGACCGGCTGGATTCAGGGCGATAACTACGCCTACCTTGGCACAACCGATGTGAAGGGCAGCTATTCGGGCGTGCTGCCATCGATGAACACCGTGCTTGAACTGACGCCGGACGTACTGGTGCGCTTCGCAGCCACGCAAAACCTGAACCGCCCGGGCATCGGTTCGATGGCGGCCAAGGGCAGCGCCTCCCAAGGCAAAGAAAACTGCACGATCAACGCTGACGGCTCGAACGACTGCGATATCTCAGCGTCGCGCGGCAACCCCAACCTCAAGCCCTACAAGGACAACACGCTCGACCTGTCGGTGGAGTATTATTTCGGCAAGGTGGGCCTGCTTTCGATTGGCGTCTATCAGAAGGACGTCACCAACTTCATCGGGTCGGAAACCTATAGTGTCGAGGATGGCAATGCCCTTACTTTTGCCGAGGCGGGTGTGCCGTCTGCCACGGTTCCGGGCGCTACGGAGAACACCATCATCAATGAGTTCTCCATGCCGGTCAATATTGCCGGCCATACCAAGCTGAGCGGTGTCGAACTGGTGGCACAAAGCCAGTTCTCGTTTCTGCCGGCGCCTTTCGACAATTTTGGCGTGACGGCGAACTACTCCTATGTCGACGCACCTTCCATCACCGGCATATCGAAGAACAGCTATAACGCCACGCTCTACTACGAAACCAAGACCTGGGGCGGTCGTGTCTCCCTTAGCCATCGTGACAAATGGTTCAGCGGTTACAATGACAGCGTCATGAGTGCCAGCACACGCGGCTTCGAGGCTTCCACCTATGTCGACGCGGCGGCCTTCTACAATGTCAATGACAAGCTTCAGATCACCCTGAACGGCATCAACCTGACCAACCAGAAGGACACACAGTTCTGGGGGCAGAACGAATACCTCTACAATCAGAACCAAAGCGGCGCGACCTACATGGTCGGGCTCAGCTATAAATTCTGATAATAAACTCTGCTAAAGCAGGCGCTCCCATCTCCCTTTCGGAGGTGGGAGCGCTTTTACCGTTGTAGACCATGATCGTATCCCATAGCCACCGCTTCATCTTCGCCGCCGTTCCCAAGACCGGCACCCACGCCGTGCGCCAGGCCTTGCGCGAACATATGGACGAGACGGACTTTGAACAGGTCGGGCTGTTCGTCAACAAGCGCTTCCCCTGGGCGGATCTGGCCGCGATCCAGCACGGTCACCTGTCCCTGCGGCAGGTGCGGCCCTATCTCGGCGATGACGCCTTCGACAGCTATTTCAAGTTCGCCTTTGTGCGCAATCCCTTCGACCGCTTTGTCTCCTACTGCGCTTTCATGCTGCGTGGCGGCGATGACTTTCAGCAGCACCCGCGCGAGGCGATGTATCATTTTCTGTTCCGGGCGCCGCCGGAAAACCATATCCTGTTCCAGCCGCAAGCCGCACTTTTGACCGATGATGACGGTCAAACCCTCCTGACGAATACGGTCGGCCGCGTAGAGACGATGCAAGAGTTGTACGATGCGATATGCGCGCGTATCGGCATACCCTCTCGCCCGCTCGACCGCGTCAACGGCACGAAGCGCGGCGACTATCGTGACTATTACGACCAGGCTCTGATCGAGGGGATGCGCGCCCGTTACGCGCAGGATCTGGAGCTGTTCGGTTACACCTTTGAAGGCCTGAGATGAACGCCAATCCGCGCAAGACGACAACGGTTCGACAGCTTGGACCGGTCGACATCACCGCGCTAAAGGCGGCTGTATTGGGGATCCCCGAAGACGTCTGGAACGCCGAAAATACTGCTAAACCGAACCGGTTTGAGGTGTTGGACGCCACCCGCCACATCGTTTTTCGCTTTGTCGACAGCCCGCGTGACTGGCGCCATTCCCATGATCGCGCGGCATGGCAGCCCTGGCGGGGTCTGCTGGAGCCGGTCTTGGCGCAGGCCGTCGTCGACTATGGTTATGAGCGCGGAATTTTCCCACGCGTCATGCTGGCCAGAATGCCCGCCGGCGGCGTCATCCATCCGCATATCGACGCTAACCCCGCCGCAAAATGGCCGCATAAGATTCATGTCCCGCTGACGACCCATGCCGGAGTGATCTCCTTCTTCGGCGGTGAAGAACGCTATTTCCCACCCGCAGAGGCTGTGGAGGTCAACAATCTGGGGCCGCATTGGGTGCGCAATAACGGCGACACCGACCGCATCCATCTGATCTTTGAGTATTACGATGCCGACCAGCCCGATCCGGCCTGGCTCGAGCCGTTGCTTGCCGGTGCGCCACGATGACGGCGGAGCGCGACGCCTTATTACAGGAAGCCAGAGACCAGCGCATACGCCAGCGCGTCCCCGAAGCCCTGGCCACACTTGCGCGGCTGGAGGCGCTTCATCCCGGTTTCAGTCGTCTCTATCAAGAGCGCGGCCACTGTCATGTTCTGCTGGGTAATGCGCCAGACGCCATCAAGGCCCTGCAAGATGCCGTGCGCCTCAACCCGACTCTGCCAGCGAGCTGGGACATGCTGGAACAGCTTTACCGCATGGTGGGTGACACGGCACGGGCAGCAACGGCGGCGCAGCATTTGGCGACGTTGAAACACCTGCCTTCAGAGGTGGTGGTGGCCAATAGCCTTCTTGCCGATGGTGATTTGGCGCCGGCAGAGGATATTCTTCGCGACTACCTGCGCAAGGACAGCGGCAATGTCGGCGCGTTACGTCTGCTGGCGCGTATTTGTCAGGAAAGGAATGCGCCGGATGAGGCCGAGGCTGTGTTGCAAGGCGTATTGGCGCGTGCGCCTGACTATCATGCCGCCCGCCAGGATTACGCCATGGTGCTGTTGCAGCAGCAAAAGCACGTGGAAGCGCTGGCTCAAGCGCAACGCCTGCTAAGCCAGGATCCGAACAACCGCGACTACCTCAAACAATATGCCGCCGCCTGTGTCGGGCTGGGCGACCATGAGCCTGTGATCGACATTTATGAAAGCCTGCTCGCCGGGCTTTCATTGGGGCATGAAATGGCCGATCTGCGACTGTGGCGGGCTAACGCGCTTAAGATCACGGGGCGCAGTCAGGAAGCCATCGCGGACTATCGCGCCTCGCTAAAAGCGCGTCATGATAATAGCGTCGCCTGGTTTGGCCTTGCCAACCTCAAGACCTATGGTTTCAGCGATGATGACATCGCCAGGATGCAGGCTTTAGACGCAAGACCTGATCTTCAGGACATGGACCGCGTCTACTTAGGTTTTGCGCTTGGCAAGGCTTTAGAGGATCGCGGCGACTACGAAGGCTCGTGGCGCTATTACGCGCGCGGTAACAAGGTGCGGCGTGAGACCTCGCGCTATCGTCCTGAAGCCGCCGAAGCCTGTGCGAGCGCGTTGAAGAACGTCTTCACCGCTGAATTTTTTACGGAACGCGCCGGCTGGGGCCTGCACGATCCGGCTCCAATTTTCATTGTCGGTTTGCCGCGTTCGGGCTCGACCCTGATCGAGCAGATTCTGGCCTCTCATTCCGGCGTGGAAGGTACGCAGGAACTGACCGAAATCAGCCGCTACGCCGCTGAGATTTGCGGTCGCGATCTCTGTTGCGGTTTACCGTTCGACCTGGACGCCTTGCAGCGTCTGACCTCTGAAGAGGCCCATAGGCTCGGTGCGCGCTTCCTCGCCGAGACCCGCGCCTATCGCCGGTTGGGCCGGCCATTCTTTATCGATAAGATGCCCAACAATTTCTGGCACATCGGCTTGATTCATATGATTTTGCCGCGCGCCACCATCATAGATGTGCGGCGCGAACCGATGGCCGGATGTTTCAGCAACCTCAAGCAGTTGTTCGGCACGACCAATCAGGAATTTACCTACGCCCTCGACGACATCGCCCGCTATTATCGCAGCTATCTTGACCTGATGCGGCATTGGGATGATGTGCTGCCCGGCCGCGTCCTGAGGGTGCACTATGAGGATGTGGTGGGCGATCTTGACGGCAGCGTGCAGCGTATGCTGGCGCATAGTGGCTTATCCTTTGAGCCCGCCTGCCTGACCTTCTATGAGACGAGGCGCAGCGTGCGCACCCCCAGTTCCGAACAGGTGCGCCAGCCCATCCGCCGGGAAGGTCTCAACCAATGGCAACACTATGCCCCCTGGCTTGGTGGCCTGCGGGATGCGCTGGGTGATGCTATGACTCGCTACAGAGATTGATCATGAAACTCTCACACCCCTTTTTCCAACTCCCTGTCCTGTTTGACGTGGCGCGCCTGCAGGCTGAAGTCGCGGCCTTGCCGGCAGAGGCCTGGGTGCCCCACCCGGACAATGTACCGGGCAACAGCGCGGCGCGGCTGATTAGCGCCGGCGGCGAGGAGACAGATTCCGTCTACGGCCAGATGCGCGCCACCCAATGGCTTGAGGCCATGCCCTATATGCGCCAGGTTCTGGCCGGGTTTGGTGTGGTGTGGAGCCGTTCACGGCTGATGCGCCTGGCGCCTGGCGCGGGCGTGCCCGAACATGCCGATATCAACTACCACTGGCATACGCGCGTGCGGGTGCATATCCCGGTTTTTACGCAAAGCGAGATCCGTTTTCACTGTGATGGTCAATCGGTGCACATGGATACGGGCGAGGCCTGGATCTTCGATAACTGGCGGCGGCACCATGTGGAAAATAAAGCAACGGCCGATCGCATCCACCTTGTGGCCGATACCACCGGCACGGCGGCTTTCTGGCAGTTTGCCTGCGGGCAACAGCCGCCGCGCGCGCAATGGCCGACGGTTGCGTGGCGACAAGGCTTTACGCCGCAACTGCTTACCGAAGGCGATCAACGAACGCCGATTATGCCGCCTGCCGAAGTGCAGTGGCTGATCGATGACCTGTGCGCCGAACTGACGGTGGCCCATGATACGCCTGACAGCAGGGCGCGCGCAGGGCAGTTCAGCCGGCTGCTGGAGAGTTTTGTGCAGGATTGGCGTCAGCTCTGCGCTCTACATGGTATCAGCGGCCAAGGGCGAGCTGAATTCCTACGGCTGGCCACCGCCGTGCATAAGGCCGCGATGCCGCTTGCCGCGAACCTTGTCATGCGCAGCAATGCGGCAAATGCGCTGTTGGTGCTGGAAAAGCGCGTGCTGCAACATCTGGTCTCAGAGGATCTGAAGTCTGCGCACTCGCAACAGGCGTAAGGCGTTTCTAAGTCTTGGCGCGCCCAAAGCGCTAGGCTGCCTATCCGCTAAACCTGATGTGGACGACCATTCGGCCGACACGCCCGACCCTGCCGATCCCTTAGAGGCGAAAGCTTTTAATGATGCAATTACGCAGGCGTGGAGCAATGCGGCCACGCAAGCGCGACAGGCCGATAGTGGCCGCTTGCAGGAAGGCCTGGCGAAGTCGGACGGTGTCCTTGATATGTACAGGTCTTTTAACGCGCCGGAGGCGGCGATGCAGATCTATCAATCCGACTTTGGCGCGGCGTTTATGGAGCCGTCGCCACAGGGGTTCGGGCGCAGTTATCTGGGATATTGGGAGACGCGGAACCTGCGCATGGTGTCCAACATCCGAGATGTGCTTGGTCAATATCCGGGCACCCGCCTGCTGGCGATCGTGGGGGCATCGCACAAAGGCTATTATGAAGCCTATCTCAATCAGATGCATGACGTGAATTTGGTCGATGCCATAGCTGTGCTCAAATGAGCGGCATCTAAAAGTTGGACATTATGCGGCTTTACGCCAATGCGGCAGGGCGTAACTTGACCCGGTTAAAGGCCGTTAGGGCAAAGCGCTGGCGGCCGTGAAGGTGACGAAGTCCGGAGGCATTGTGTTCATGCTGGCGGATATTGCAGCTTGAGAGCTTGCCAAGCACGTCGCTAGAAGTGATCGCCGCGGATCTGTGACGTTCCGAAATTCAGGTAGCTTTTTGCCAGCAAGGCGCTCCCGAGTTGTGCACCCTCAAATGCATTGAGGTTCAAATGGAAGGTGCCAAAAGCATTCACTGACGGTCCTTCTGTATTCAAAGTACACTGCATGGGACGCAATCATACGCGCTTTAAGAGAGTATTTACCATAAAAAACGATGTTCACTTAGTGCGTATCTTAAAGCGACTCATCTGCAACCTTATGTCTAAAAGGGGAAGATAGCCGTTTTTTCGTTACTATTCATTATGATAGGGGTAAGTGAATGAAACTATCTGACATCAAGATCGGCTATAAAATTCTGGCGATCATCGCCGTCTTTGGCGCATCCAGTATCGGTATGACTCTGTGGCAGAACGCGACGACAGCAAAGGCTCAGCAGAGTTACGAGCGCATTGTCGGCAATTATGATGTGGCACTGGTTTCCGCGGCGCGGATGCGGCAAAATCTCTTTGCAATGCAGGCATCAGCCTACGGCCTTGCGTTTCAAACCTGTCCGAATCCGAGTTGTGATAACTTCGTTAAGCTGGAAAAGTTATCGGAAGCGCGTTTTGCGGAACGCTATAAAGGCGTCATCGATGCAGTGCCTGAATATGAAGCCGATTTCGCGCCCCTGAAAGCACGCTTCGATAAAATCGCCGATCTCATTCGTGACCAGGGCGTACCTGCAGGTCTGCGTAATGATCAGGAGGCGCTGCGGCCGATATTTGCAGAAACGGATTCCCTGATTGAAGCCCTCTCGACAGACATTGGCGCCAAGGTTGATGAAAAACAAAAAATCCATACAAAGGCGGCAAGCGACCTAAAGGCCGATATTGCGGCTCAGGCACGCAACAGTCTGATCATTTCGGTGTTAATTACGGCCGTGATCACGGTTTTGGCGGCCTTGCTCGCCTTCGGCGACATCGCCAAGATGCTGGGACGACTGACAAGCCAGATGCAGGCCATAGCCAACGGGCGGCTTGATCAGCAAATCGATGGCCAGACACGTGGCGACGAAATCGGCATCATGGCCAAGACCCTGGGCGTCTTCAAGGATGGCTTGCAGGAAGCCGAGCGCCTGCGCAGTCAGACCGCTGAGCAACGCGAACAGGCCGAAGCGCAACGAAAGACGGCCATGCTGGACCTCGCCGACCAGTTCGAGCGTTCGGTCGGCGGTATCGTCACCCTGGTGTCTTCGGCGGCGACAGAAATGCAGGCCGCTGCCGCGCAACTGACCTCGACGGCGCAGGAAGCCTCGGCTCAATCGGTCGCCGTGTCAGCGGCGGCGGAAGAGGCGGGCACCAATGTGACCTCGGTGGCCGGATCTGCGGAGGAGCTTGGCGCCTCGGTGTCTGAGATCGGACGCCAGGTCGAGACATCAGCGCAGATATCCGCATCGGCCGTCGACGAGGCTCGCCAGGCCATGCAGGTGGTGTCTGAACTCAATGAGGTCGCCAGCAGCATCACCGGCGTGGTCGACATGATTTCGGGACTGGCCAGCCAGACCAATCTTCTGGCCCTGAACGCCACGATTGAATTGGCACGCGCCGGGGAGGCGGGCAAGGGCTTTGCGGTAGTTGCGTCTGAAGTGAAGGCTCTGGCCGGACAGACGGCCAAGGCAACGACGGAGATTTCGGCCAAGATAGAGCAGATCCAGGAAGCAACCGTGCGGGCTGTTGGTGTTATCCAGGGGATTACCAATACGATTTAGGAGATTAACAGCACATCAACCGCGATCGCCTCGGCCGTGGAACAACAAAACTCGGCGACGCAGGAAATCGTGCAGGCCGTGAATCAGGCTTCTGCGGGCACGAGCGAAGTCACCGCGAACATTACAGGCGTCGCCCAGGCTGCTGAACAGACGGGGGCGGCGGCGTCTCAGGTTCTAAGCTCGTCGAACGAGCTCGCCCAACAGTCCGAAAAGCTGCGCTATGAGATGGATTCGTTCCTCGCTACGGTAAGAGCGGCTTAATGAAGCGGCGGGCCAGTCAATCTGGCCCGCCGAACTTTCGATATTTCCCTTAAGCCCGGAAGCCATCGAAAGGCCCGATCCGATAGGATTGAAGCGCGTCAGGAGCAATTGGTGCCCTTGATATTGGAACTTGATCGACTTGAATGTGCTTTGAGCTCCGTCGATCATGAGACTGTACGGAACTTGTTATCCGATATCAACTCATTGAGAGCTCTGGTCCACAATTGTCAGGGCATGTTCCCAAAGGGACATTGACCGGACTTAGATTTATTAGGCGTTTGGACATTTAGGGGAAAGAGCGTGATGCTTTTCCGATTGATCTACACAAGCCGTTATGTGAGGGGGCATCGGGGGCCGCTCAGTGATTTCCGAGGTATCCTGAAATCTTCCAGGCGTTATAATTATAGCCATCACATAACCGGATGTCTGTTTTTTGACAAAAGCAGTTTTCTACAAATTCTTGAAGGCAGTGCGCTCGCGCTTGATACGCTGTTAGAACGCATTCAGGGGGATGTAAGGCACATAGATTTTAAGGTCCTTATGCGTTCGAAAGTTGCTAGGCGCCATTTTGGGGTTTGGGCCATGGGCGGTGCGGTGCGTTCCGCGGCGCACGATGAGATATTTGCTAAATACGGTATTTCCGATGATTTTCCTGACAACCTACCTGAAGACGCGATTGTTACCTTTTGCGAGGAAATTTTAAATCTCGAGGAAAAGCGCCCGGTGTCTCGCGTTCTCATCGGATAGACTGTAGGGACACTAAGGTCACTACCGAATTGAAAGCCGTAAGGCCCGACAATAACCCTCAGTTGAGTGAATGGTCCGACACGCTTGACACTTGTCACACCTGCGCCTGCTTGACGTGCGCCCGCAAGGATAGCAGATAGCTTCTTGCCTCAGTCGGGCGATCCAGTATCTCAGGCGTGCGTAGATTTATAGTGGGTTGCGTTCGGGACAGGATCAGAAGCTCGTTGCCTTCCCAGCCATTCTCAGGACGTAACAGAACACTGTGGAACCCGAGGTGGCTCATTTCATCGGACAAGGCAAAGCCATCGATGGCCACGCTTCCTTCATTGACGAGATTGTAGGCCAGATTGAGCATTAAAACACCTGAGCCGGTGCAAGCTTTCATAACGCTGACCAACCAGTCTGACCGGGTAAAGCCCGGCACGGTTCCATTCCCCGTACAGGCATCAACAACGATTGCGTCATAGGTCACACCGCAGCGATGCGGAAAGGTCAGGCCATCTTCCGTGAACCAGCGCACGCTCGGATCGAGATCGAAGTAGCGCTTTGCTATAGTCTCCGCCATAGGGTCGATATCTACGACCGTCACACTATGTCCCTTTCGGGCCAGCATCGTGGCCAGGCTTCCGCCGCCGCCACCGAGCATAAGCACACTTTTTCGGTCGCGCAGGAGCAGTTTCAAGGCGTTGACATAACCGAAGAGGCTGGTGCCCGTGACATCGACGAGCGTTTGTAGGCCCCCTCCCATCGAATAAGAGCGTGCACCGTCGCACAAACGTTCTATTATACGAACCTTGCCAAAGGGGCCGTCATAGAGAGCCAATTGCTTCATCTACCATCCGCCTTAAAGATCGTTGTCCATAGGAAAATCCGCACGATTGACCGTTGATTGTCTGGCGTGTGTCAGACCTTGAAAGGAAATCGTGGCCAAAAAGCCGGCCGCGATCCAAAATATCGCCCCACCTATGCCGCGGTAAAGCGCGACGCCAACAATGCCCCCGCCAAGGAAAGCTAGGATGGTTTCAAAATGCAGTTGTAGGCGGGCGCGGACAGCTGCCAATTCGGAGGGCAGACCGCGCCGGAACGCTGAGTTTATCAGCAGCCCGATCTCGATACCAATGTCGGTAGCCATTCCGGAGACATGAGCCGTGCGCACGTGTGCTTCAGAAATGCGTGTGACCACCGCGTTTTGCACGCCCATATGACACGCAAGCCCGAGCACCACGAAAGGTTTGCGCGGGCCTGAATCGAGCCACTCCTGCAAATAGCCCAGGATGGCCATACCGCAGGCTTCAACGAGGATGACCAGAGCGTATATGCCGGCGACCGCCGCGAGGGTGCATGCAAGCCTTCGATCAATGGCAAAGTTTCTTGCGTTGCCCTGTTGAACTAACATCGACGTCTTGTGCTTTCCATTCCCATCACGCTTTCCGAACAAACTCCGTTCGCAGTATTAGCCCCTTAACCTTGTCAGCATTGCACTCAATTTCAGCTTCATCGTAGGTCAAACGGACATTCTTGATCAGCGTCCCGCGCTTAAGGGTGACGCCTCCGGAGCCTTTCACTTTCAGGTCCTTGATCAGGGTTACGCTATCGCCATTGTTCAGGCGCGTGCCGTTAGCATCCTTCACAACCAGATCGTCATCATCATTCGCCATTGGAATGTACTTCCAAAAATACAGCGCGTGTCGTCATCCACCGCTAGTTTCATGAAACGGCCCATGAACGCTTGCGTGTTGTCGTTCGTCAGGCCAAGGTCAGTGTTCACAATGCACGAATTGCATGTTTAAATGCAATAAAATAGCGGTATATTCATGTTTAAAACATGAGGCATCGGGTTTAAAATGAGAAATTTCCATCATGATGACATCTGCCCAATTGAGAGCGGCGCGCGCTTTGCTTGGCATAGATCAAAAAGCACTAGCCGAGCTCGCCGACGTGTCGATAGCGACCGTCCAGCGCATGGAAATGAGTGACGGCAATGTTCGCGGCGTCGTCGATACCTTGACCAAGGTGGTCGACGCACTGGACAGGTCCGGCGTGGAACTGATCGGCGAACTCTACGCCGGCGTACCTGGCGGCAGAGGTGTGCGTCTTAAAGGCCACGCCCACCCGCCCAGAGCTTAGGTTTGAGGGCGGAAGGGGGCTTTGACGCCGCGCGAGGGAAGGGCGCTTGGCCTTGTTCGTTGGGGCCATGACAGTTTACGCCTTCATGCAGGTGATGAACGTTAGGAGTGGTCAAGAGACGGGGTAGCGCCCGAGGACGGTGTCCCCCGGAGCGGTGTTAACTGGCAAGTTGCCATTCGTGAGAGCATTCTTGATCGAGCGTTGAAACTCCGGGTGGACCTTCATAGGGCCTCGTTCTTTATGAACTGCGGGTGGCTATGGTCAGTCAGCCGGAAAGTTCGCCGCGTAGACAGCGTAAAGTCTCGCGAGGCTATCGTGCTGACTGCCATCCATTCGGCGCGAACGTCATTTCGAGTTATCGTCAGGCGTGCAAAGCCATTGTGACGATCATCCGCCGCGACAACCTCGTCACTCTGGGCAGCCAATGCGCCTGTCAATTCAAAGTCTGGAAACCAGGGATCGGGCCAGTGGGTGGGGGAAGTAATGGCGGTGACGCCGATTTCAACCCCGACCGGTTGGCCATTTTGGTCAGAAAGATGATTGGCCCAGGCACAGTGACTGTCACCGGACACGACGATCAACCTGGCCTTCGCCTTGTTGACCATCTCAAAGAGCCGCTCGCGTTCGGCCGGATAACCATCCCAGGCGTCAAGATTGTAGGGCAGGGGGTTAGACTTTGTGAACAGGTCGAGTTGTGAGTTTAGCCCCGCCTTCTCATCAGGCGCCAGAGCTGCCAGGGTGCTGTTGACGCGCTCAAGTCCAAAGACCTTATAATAGTTGGGACTGTTGACTCGCGCCATGATCACCTGACTGCCAAGGAGTTGCCAGCGCACGCCCGCCTGTACGGATGAGGCCAGACAGGCGGCGAGCCAGTCGCGCTGCTCAGCGCCCATGAGTTCGCGGCGGGGATCATTTAGCCGGTTACGGAAGGCTTCAATGTCAGGTGCTCCATCTTGGGTCGGCATGTCGTTTGCGTAGTCGAGTTGTCGTGAACGGGCGAGCAATCTGGTTTCAAGCAGGGTGAGTTCGACCAGATGGCCGAAACGAAAGCTACGGTATATGGCTTCGCTCAGGTGGCCTGGGGCAGGGTCACGGATTGGCATCCATTCGCGCCAGGCTCGGATGGCGCATGTTTTGCGCGTGGTCCAGTCACCATCGCCCTGGTCTGGGTTGTGGTTTTCGGCCCCGTCGGTCCAGGGATTGTTGGCGACTTCATGATCGTCAAATACACATATCCAGGCCGCCCGCGCATGGGCTGCCTGAAGCTCGCTTTCCGTCCGACACTGCGCATGACGGCGTCTGTAATCATCAAGTGAGATGATTTCGTGAGGTGGATCGGGGATGCGTCCGAGCCTGATCCCATTGTCCATGCCAAAGGCATCTGGATCAGCACCATATTCGTAAATGTAGTCGCCCAGAAAGACGACGACATCCAGCTCATCCAGATCGGCAATGGCGCGGTAGGCGTTGAAGTAGCCGTTTGGGTACATTGCGCAGGATGCCGCAACAAGTACGAGACGATCCGTATGCGAGGGCAAGGTTTTTGTCCGGCCGGTCGGCGACACGGCGGCCTCGGCCCGGAACCGATAAAAATACGAGGTGCCGGGGCGCAGGCCAGTCACATCTATCTTTACAGTGTGGTCGCGGGTGCTGTCGGCAACGAACCGGCCTCGGGCCGTGTTTTTTTTGAAGGCCTCGTCCTCGGCCACCTCCCATTCCCCTTCGACAGGGGCGGTTGTTCCGGAAATCCGCGTCCAGATGATGACGCGGTCGGTGAGAGGATCGCCTGAGGCTACGCCATGAGCAAAATGAACCTGGGCGCGTTCCTCGGCGGCCATCGCTACCAGCGGCATTCCCGCGCCTGCCATCGCCAACATACCTCGGCGGGTGATCGAAGCGCCTGTGGCCGGTCTGTCAGATTCGGACATAGATTCGCTTTCTGTCCATGATGAACGCCACCAGCCAGCAGACCTGGGCAAAGGCCAGGGCGAACAGCAGGGATGCCCATTTGCCAGGCAGCCAACGAAAGCCGGCCTCAAATATCCACAGGAAGAGGGGATGAGCGCCAACCTGAATCGTCCATGCAAGCGCCATCAGGAGTTCAGCCAGGATATAGATGGCCAGCGCGTTCTTACCGAAGATTTCAAAATAGGCGGATAGCCACCGAACTTTCCAGACGTCGACTAGCAGGATCAGGGCAGCGAGGACGACCAAATCGAGTCCCGTCGCGCATAGAACATAGGTGCTGGTCCAGAGCTTCTTGTTGATGGGCACCCATCCGTTGAGTGCCAGCGAAAGCACGATGAGTGCCAGACCTGCGCTGAAGAGAAGGGGGAGGGGCGTGCGGCCCTCGGGGCGCTTGCGCACATAGAGTACCGCCAGGTAGCCGGCCAGCACATTGACGACGGCAGGCAAGGTGCCTAGCAGCCCTTCCGGATCGTAAGGTATGCCTTCGCCACGATAGAGATGGGAGGCGCCAAGAACGAAGGTATCCAGTTTCAAGGCAAGGTTACCGGCGAGGGTGTTGTCACCGAAGACTGCGTTCAGCCAGACATTGCCGATCAGCGCTGCGGCGATATAAATGACCGCACCACGGGTGCCCGAGACATGAACTATGAGCGTGGCCAGGGCATAGGCGAGCGATATCCGTTGCAGAACGCCCATGATCCGGAGTTGTGACAAGCTCACCCAGTGAACCGCTCCGTCTTGAAAGGTAAAGAAGGGAAAATTCGAGACCACGAGGCCGCACAGAAACATAATTCCGGTGCGCACGGCAACCTTGCGCAGGAGTACAGTGCGTCCTTGTGTCTCATACCGCTCCAGGGTGAATCCCAGCGCGTTACCCATAACAAAAAGGAAGGTTGGAAACACGGCATCCGTCAAGGTGAAGCCGTTCCACGTCGAATGCAGGAGTTGGGAAAAGGACAATGTGTCACTTATCGACATATTGACCACGATCATGAGCGCGAGGGTCAGCCCCCGCAGAACATCGACCGCCTGGAAGCGGTTGCTTGGCAGCGACATGGAACCTATCTTTCAGGTGCGGATGGCGGTGTTGACAGGGCATCCCTGACCAGCCGGTTCATGACGGCATATCCGGCAGCATTGGGATGGACACCGTCGGCGCCATACTCAGGCTTTAAGCCGCCGGTTTGGTCGGCCATGGGGGTGAAAAAGTTGATATAGCCCGCGCCCTGTTTTGCGGCGAAGGCCTTCAGCCACAGGTTCAGATCGGCAATGCGCGCTGCGGGTTTAATGTCAGGGGCCCACCAGTAATGGTCTGCGGGCAGGACAGAGGCCAAAATCACCCGGATTCCGTGGCTTCGCGCCAGTTCGGCCATAGACGCAATATTGTCTTCGATCATGGCATTGGTCGTGACGCCGGTATTGCCGGCGATGTCATTGGTCCCGGCCAGTATAATCACGGTTTCAGGCTGGAGGGCGATCACATCCTGGCGGAAGCGGAGCAGCATTTGTTGCGTTGTCTGCCCGCTGATACCGCGATTGATATGTGTGGGCTCGGCAAACTGGTTCTGATGGTCCTGATCCCAGAATTCGGTAATCGAATCCCCCATGAAAACCACACTATGCGGAATAGGGCCGCGGGCGATCAGATCGGCGTCCCTTTGACGAAAGGCGTGCAGGTTTGCCCAATCGGTGTCTTCGCTTCCGGCCCAGGCCTCCGGCGTGGCGATAAGGCCAAGGCCAAGGAAGATGCCGCAAACAATGTGTTTGGATTTTAACATGACGCCGCTTTCTAAGGATTGGTGAGGCTGGAAGCTCGGCCACTGCGGCCGGTATGGGAGAAGGCCGCCACCGTAATCAGGCCTTTCTCAGTGATCGGGCCTGTGACGTGCGGGCTCGTTGTATCCGGCAGGCGCCCATCTGTCGTATAGCGCAGCGTCAGGCCCGGGAGCTGCGTATTGACGAGAATCCGAGCGCCATCACGGCGTAGCCCGGGGGGCGGCAGACGGTAGGCCAGGTTGGGCATATCGGCATCCAGGCCTGGCAAGATTTGCTTGCCAACGCTATTGGCAAATGAAGACCAGTCAGCGGCGCGCAAGGCGTCTGCGGTTACCGGGTCGGCCGCACGCGCCCAAGCTGGCTCTGGGGCCCAGGCGCGTTCAGCCAGGGCCAGCAGCCTTGGCATCAGCATATAATCGATACGCTGCGGCTCGCGGATGGTTTCGGAAAAAAGGGTGGCCTCAAGTCCGGTGATGTTGGCGCGACCTGCCGCGCTGAGGGACGTTTGCGGCTCACTTCCGATGTTCGTCATGGCCATAGGATCGAATGTGTAGACATCTTTAAGATCGGTATAGGCCGCCCAGTTATGTCCCGGTTCTGCGGGATCGTAGCTGTAGGCCATGTCGAAGTAGAGGTTGGTCGCCGGGGCCAAAATTACCTGATAGCCTGTATTGGCCAGGCGGTAGGCCAGGTCTTGCGATCCTGCAAGATTATTCCAGACATAGAGCGTGACGTTACGATGCAGAAAGTGATCGCTGGTCGTCAGGCGAGATTGGCCACCGATCCGCTCTTTGCGTACGCCCAACTCTTCCCATCCGGCGGGCTCGATATGCTCGCTTTCAAGAATAGTGTCTACGCGGTCGTAGAAGTGGTTCCACACATCGGCGGTCGTATGCCCAGGAAGCTGGCTCATCGCTTTCTGAGCCGCAGGCGACCCTTCCCAGGCCCCGTCAGCCAGTTCATCTCCCCCCACGTGTAATACGCGTAAAGGCACGCCGGCGCGGCGATGAAGAGCGGCAACCTCGGCGACAACGATGGCAATGAACCTGTAGGTCGACTCAAGTCCTGGATCGAGCACATTGTCGGAATAGGCCTGCGCGGATTCATAAACCGAGAGGTCGGAGGGATCGCTGAGGAGAAAGTCAGCCGCATGCGGATCGCCTGACGCGCTGAGCCTGCGTGCCCGGACTTGCATGGCCCGAACGGCCGCGCGTGCATGCCCCGGCATTTCGATTTCCGGTATGACGTCAATATGGCGAGCCTTGGCATAAGCCAGGATGGCCACATAGTCGTCCGCCGTGTAGAACCCACTGCCATGACCATCGCTGATGTCAGGCCCGGATCCATAGGCCGGTGGCAACCTGTCAGACCCGTCGACGCTGTGTCCACGCCGCGCGCCCACCGTCGTCAGTTCCGGTAAACGCGGAATAGCAAGACGCCAGCCTTCGTCATCTGTCAGATGAAGATGCAGGCTATTGAGCTTATAGCGCGCCATCAGGTCGATAACATCAAAGACCTTCTCCTTGCTTTGGAAATTACGCGCCACATCCATCATAAGGCCGCGGTAAGGAAAGCGGGGGGCGTCCACGACGGTCACGGCCGGAACACGGAAGCCACCTGGCACCCTTTCGGCGCCGGCCAGAAGCTGGCGCAACGACTGCAGGCCAAAATAGACCCCGACGGGCGCGTTGCCGGTGACGACAATCCCTGAATGTGGGCTGATGGTCAGACGATAGGCTTCCGGAGATGTCTGGTCAGGAACCGTACCCAACTCGAGGCGAACGACCACCTCCCCCTTATCGTGTGGCAGGTCGTAACCGGCAAACAGGGTGCGTGCGAACGCGGCCGCCTGCGCCAGAAGGTGCGGTGCAAGAATTTGGGGCTTTGCTTTCAGGAGGACGCTTCCTGATGTGCGGTCGACGTGCAGGGGTGTTGGAAAGACGGGGGGCAGCGCGCTGAGAGGCACGTCGGTTATCGCGTCATTCTGGGCGTAAATGGCCTCAGGCGTGATCACCGAGCCACCTGTGGCAGACATCTGCGTGGTGGGCTCGATCGGCTCACGCTGATAGTCAAGAATAGCAAGGCCATCGGCAGGGTGGGCATCGAAGACGATGTAAGGTGCCGTAGGCGCCTTATCGCTCATGACCATGATTTCGGGGTGGTCAAGATATAGTCGGAGTGAGGCCCCCGGCGCTATCATGCCGACGGACTGGCTCTCGTGCAATGAGGGGCGAATACTATAGAGGGAACCCACGACATGTGTGATGGCGCCGCTATCGGTTTTTTCTGCCGTCTTCGCACCGGCAATGGAGGTGAAATAGATCGCCCAACCGGAAGCGGTTATGGGGACTTTGCCGGTATTGGTCAGGATGAAGGCCGCGCGCGTTGATGCAGGGCTGGTGGTGACGACACGCCATCGTAAAGCGAGGGAGGGCTGTGAAGTGGCGGCCGCGACATCCAAAGGTGCCATGATAAGCGCAGCGAACAGAAGCAGGGCAGTCAACGCGTTTTGAAGGCGGCATACATTCCGGGGCGCCATAATGGTCTTCTTTCTGGGTGTAACCGGACAGCGCAGACGGCGCTTATAAAACGTCTCCCCGACCGATGATCGGCCGGGGAGACACACGCAACAGACGTCCTGCTCTAGAAGGAGAAGGACACGCCCAGCAGGTATTCCGTGCCAAACTCGTGATGTTCCTTGACGATGGTGTGGCCATCGACCGTCTGAGTCACCACATAAGGCGTATTGGTAAGGTTGTTGGCTTGCAAAGAAATCGCCATGTCTTTCATCGGTCCAGAAGGGATCGTGTAACCTATCTGGGCGTCGACGATTTTTTCCGGCCGGATCGTATCGGTTACGAAACGAAAGGCATTGTGTCGCGTGGCTGTAAAGCCAGAGCGATAACGCTCGCCAATGCGCGCCTGGAAGCCATGATTTTCATAGTAGGCTGTTGCGGTCCATACTTCTCCGGACAGGCCTTCGAGCAAGGTGCCGACCCGGACACCATCGGCATCTGTACTGGCCTTGACCTTGGTCTTGGAAAAGCTGCCGATGAGTTCGAAGCCCTCCAGTGCAGGGTGAAACTGGCCACCGTCGAGCGTGCCACTGAGTTCCCAGCCCTGAACCTTGCCGCCGCTAGTGTTTGTCGGGGTGGTCAAGGTCCCCATATTGCTGGTCGGCGTGATTCCGGAAGGGTTAACAAAGCCGGTGAAATCGTAAGCCACATCCTTGGTGACAATACCTGTCGTGACGTCTTTGATAAAGGCGGCGACCGCGACATAGGCGCCCTTGCCAAAGTATTTTTCTAGCGACACATCGTAGTCGTTCGATTGCCATGGCTTGAGGTTGGGATTGCCGCCTGAGCCATACCATTGATGGTCGGAGGTGTTCACCGATGCCGTGATGCCGGCGCGCATGTCAGCCATATTGGGTCGTGCGACGGCTTTTGCAGCGCCGAAGCGTAGATAGGTTGCATTACCCAACTCGGCTATGAGGTTCAGGCTGGGAAGCACATCTGTATAGTCGGTGCCGCCTTGGATCGGGTTCCGAGCGCCGCTGGCGTCGACATAAAGACCTGTGGCGCTTTGCTTCGCGCTGACGGCCTGGAGGCCAAAATTACCGCGTATGGGAATGGCGCTTTGATAATTGATGTCGAACTTCGCGAAGGCCGTCGTCACCTTTTCGTTGACACCCCAGTTCCACGCCGGACTCTTCGGGTCATTTGGCGATGCGATATAGGCGCCACTGGCCAGGGCCTGTCCGACGTCAAAGCTAATGAGATGCGGCACGCCTGCAAAGCCAAGGTCGACGGACGATTGCAGCAGACCGGAAGGCATTGGCGCGCACACCAAACCGTCGAGGCAGGGGGAGGCGTTCTTGAAGTTGTAGTTCGTGCCGACATAGGTGAGTGTCTTGTCGCGTTCGCCGTAGATCAGGCCACCTTCGAAGGCGCTGATCACGCCCCAGTCGAGGCTGCGTTTGGCCGACAGCCGGGCCGTCGTCATCTTGTCGTCAACCTGCGCCACGGCGCCATAAGCCCCACCGCCCCACCAGGCACCCGCCAGTCGATAGTTGGCACCATTACCGAAGTCAAACGTCGAGGCAACCTTGCCGAAGGCGTCGTAGCCCGTCGGCAGGGCTACAGTGAATGTGATGGGCGTCGTCGGCATGGCGTAGGCTTCCGCCATCCATTCCTTCCGCTTGGCATGTGATACCCCAAGGTCTGCCCGCGCCTTCCACTCACCTAACTCAAAGCTGTTGGTCCAGCTGATGGCATCCACCTGATCGTCGCGATTATCTTTACGCATAGTCAAAATCGGACTGGCATTGGTGACCGTGACACCGGCCGTGCCGATTGTTGCCGAGGGTGTGCTGCCACTCGCCCAATTGGCCAGGACACCCACCAACTCACGGCCGTCCATGCGTTGTTGAAATTTGGAATGGAAGAGATTGACCTGACTTGTGAAGGTGTCGTTGGGCTTGAATTGAACAACGCCCAGCAGACCGTCGCGCACGGTTTTGGTTGATGCCACACCTGTTTCGAAACCATTGAAGGTATAGGCTGTGGTGACGCCGTTGACGCCAAGGTCGTTGCCCGTACCATAGTCCCAAGGGTTGAAGTATTGCTTTTGATTTGGACTGTCGAGGTGGGCATAGCCTATGGCGACACCGATCTTGCCATCGGCAAACTGGTCGATATACGAAAAACTCAGGCGGTTGCCCGTGCTCTTGGTGCCGGGAATCGTGTCGCCGATAGAGTTTGAATCCACCCGTGCGCTGACGTTAATCTTGCGGCCATGGAAATCCAGGGGTTGCAAGGTGCGAATATCGACAGTGCCGGAGAGGCCCATGGTCCCTAATGACGCATCAGGGGTCTTGTAAAGCGTGGCCGAACTTACCAGCTCCGCCGGAAACTGGTCATATTCGAAAGAGCGATCATCGCCGGTACTGACCATTTCCTGGCCATTGAGCAGTGTGACGCCGAACTTTGGCGCCAGACCACGGATCGACAACACCTGAGCGCGTCCGTCGACGCGCTGCGCCGCTACGCCCGGCATACGCGCAAGTGACTCGGCAATACTCAGTCCTGGCAGTTTGCCGATGTCCTCTGCCGTTACGACTTCCACGATCGAGTTGGAGGCTTTCTTGGCTGCGGCCGATTTTTGCAGGCTACGCTTAATGCCCGTTACAACGACTTCCGTCGTAGCGATCTGGGTGTCAGCCATACTGTCGGCACTGGTTGCAGGCTGAGGACCTTCTGCGATAGACGTCGTATTGGACGACGTAGCCTGTACGGCGGTGTATTCTACGGAAGCGACCGGGTTGGTGTCACGAATTGTCAGAATGCCCGAAGCGCTATCAGGTACCCCAACGAGGCCGGTACCAGCCAGAAGCTGCGCCATCCCGGCGGCGACGGTATAGTCCCCTTTCACCTGATTGGTGCGTTTGGTGGCGAGGGTCTTGGCGCTGGCCAGAATCTGCACGCCCGCTTGTTTGCCGAAAAGAGGAAGGCTCCGAGACGCCGGTTGTGCAGCGACATCAAATGTTCTTGTCTGCGCATAGACGGGTGTGCTCCCGATTACGCAAACGATTGCAGCTGTCGAACCGAACAACCATGGCTTCAACCCCACCTTACCCAAAGCCCCCATTGGACTATCTCCTTAATGCCTAAGTGAGCCCTTGCGGCTCTGGGAATGTAGACGGTTGGGTGGAAGGCTTCCGTCAGTTTGGTTATAAAAATTTTATGAATTGGGCTCGTTCAGGTCTCTAATTGGTCTTGCTATGCGTATAACATTACCGTCATCAATTACCCTTGCGCCCAGGAGTGCGGAAACGGCATGGCCAAAGTTGGCCGGCTCGTTGGTGCGAAAGTAACCCACCAGAGGCTCTCGTCCGAGATCGGGGGTGTCGACGACCAGTTTCTTTGTGTTGTAGCGGTTGATCTCCTCAACTGCGAAATCAAGCGTTTCACCGTCGAGCGCCAGTTCGCCGGTACGCCAGGCGAGGGAGCGGTCGATTTCTTGGGAGGCAAGGGTGGGAGCAATTTCGCCGGCATCACTGGAAATAAAGGCTTTTGATCCGGCTTCGATCCTTACAGCCTGGTTCTGCTTGCCAACGACCCAGGTTTCGACAACACCTTCGGTCACCAAGACATCCGCGCTGCTGTTGCGGCGGCGCACCGAAAAGGCTGTACCAATGGCGCGTACCCGCACATCTCCCGCCTTCACGATAAATGGGCGTGTCTTGTCGTGTGCGACTCGAAACCAGGCCTCTCCATCGGACAATTCTACAATGCGTTTGGTTTTTTCGAAACGGACCTCGACCTTGGATGCGGTGTTTATGGTTGCGACTGAGCCATCTGTCAGCGGGACCTGCCGGACTTCGCCTATCTCGGTGACGATCTGTTTGTTTCGCGGCAGCAGCAAGATCAGGCTCGCCGCGGTAGCAGCCGCTGCGGCGCCGGCAACATAACCTAAGAAACCGCGTCGGGTCCTTGGATGGGCGGAATAAGGCTCTGAAGTCGACAAAGCCCGTCCCCGATCAAGGTAGGACAATGTCGCCTGGGCGCGCAGCAAGGCCCCCTGGCGCCGCTCGTCCTCACTCAGCCATGTGTCGAGGGAGGCCTGTTCGGCCGGTTGGAGGGGGGAAGATTTAAGGCGAATGGCCCAATATTCCGCCGAACCGTCTGGTCGTTCATTTTCCATTTGTTTTGACCTCAAACCGGGTCTCCGCTTTTACTGTCGTGGCGCCCCCACCGCCCTTGTCATTGATCTCCAGGCCTTTGAGGATCAGTTTTAATCCCCGTACGGCCTGCATTTCCACTACGTTTTCGGTAACCCCGAGACGCTTGGCTATCTCTTTTTGTGAAAGCCCCTGTATCCGCCGCATTTCAAAAATGGTGCGACACCTGTCGGGCAAGCTCGCGATAAGCGCCCTGACGTTGTCCAGTTCCTGGCGCGCACTCAGCCTTCGTTCAGCGCTAGGGCCGGTATCGCTTAAATTCGCCGCATCAATTTCGGTGAGCTGCCCAATCGGCACGATGCGCGATCTTCGGATTTTTTGAATGAGTACGGACTTGGCCGTCTGGAAAAAATAAGACTTCCCGTCAGAGATGTGCGCAACGCTTTGCAGGCGTGCTATCCTGACATAGGCGTCTTGTATAATGTCGTTGACCTCGTCATCCGATATCCTCATCCCCTTGAGCCATAGGCGCAGTCGTGCCTCATGGGGAACAATATGACTCCCCACCCATGCGACGATCTCGCTGCGGCTCTGTGAAATAGGCATCTCCTGACTAAAACTTGGCGCCAGTCACATCATAGACGGTTATGCCGAGCATTTCCGTGGGCTACGGCAAATTTAATTTTCAGGATCGTGTAAATCGTTCCTGTCGCACCCAAGATCGGTAGAATTTGCTCCCAAGAAAAGGGAAGGGGGGCTTAGTTTCGCGATGACCAACTGAAATGGTGGATCTCAAGGATAAACCATGTTTACAAGGCCTCGCCCAAGATTTTCTTTGAGCCCCTAAGGCGGGGCGCCATAAGACGAGCTGTAAGGAAGCGGCGCTAAAAAGCCAAAGGGGACCTATCTCTCGCTCAATATTTCTCCGATCCAGTTTCGGGATTGTCAACTCAGCACAGAAATTTGTAACATCCTGGACAGGCTGGAAATCGAAATCACCGAAAATGCCCTGGTGCATGATGTCGACGTGGCGCGCCGAACCCTCATCTCGCTGAAAGCCAGAGGGATGACGCTGCCCCTCGACAATTTCGGCACGGGCTCTTCCAGCCTGCAACATCTTCGGTCCCTGCCTTTCGACAAGCTCAAGATCGACCAGTCGTTCGTCATGAGTATGAGCGAGAGCGCGGAAAGCCGGAAGCTGGTCAAGGCCATCATCGCCATGAGCCATAGCCTGAAAGCAACGGCAGAAGGCATCGAAATCCATGCGCACGCGTTGCAACTGACGCAAATAGGCTGCGAAACCAGACTGGGCCACCTGTTTGGCAAGCCGCCTCCCCAAGCGTGTCAGCCCCTTATGGGGTGGCCATCGGGGGGCGTCGAGCAACGCAATTCCCCTTTTGATATTCGACGGACGTCTGTTGGAAGATGTCGAAACGCGAGCATATTTTATGCTTTATGAGGCAATTTGCCTCACGTGACCGTTGCTTTTAACTATCCATTAGGGGTTTTGATAACACCATTATTCATAATGTTGTGTCCTGCGAGAACAGCCTCGCCGATGTAACTCGTATGCAGGTGGTTAAAATGTTTGGTTTTATCAATGACCTTAAGGCTATCGTAGCCGCTATCGACGCCTCGCAAGCGGTCATCGAGTTCACGCCAGACGGGCGTGTGATCAAAGCCAATGCCAACTTTCTCCAGGTTATGGGGTATAGCTTCGATGAGATTGTCGGCAAGCACCATGAAATCTTCTGCGACCAGGCTTTTGTCAGCAGCGACGTCTATCGGCAGTTCTGGCGGAACCTGTCGTCTGGGACGTTTCAATCGGGCGCCTTTAAGCGCGTGGGCCGTGGCGGACGTGTCGTTTGGCTGCAGGCGACCTACAATCCGATCATCGATCGCAAGGGCCTGGTATGTAAGGTTATCAAATTTGCTGCCGACATTACGGAGACGAAGCTGCGGGAACTGGATTCAATCGGCAAGATGGCGGCCATTGACCGCGCTCAAGCCGTCATCGAATTCAGCCCGGATGGAACAGTCCTTGCCGCGAATGAAAACTTTCTGGACGTCCTTGGATATCGTCTGGATGAGATCAAGGGCCATCACCACCAGATGTTCTGCGACCCGACCTATGTGGCCTCTCCAGACTATAAGCGTTTCTGGTCGAGGTTAGCGGCAGGCGAGTTCATTGCCGACGAATTCCGCCGGATCGGCAAAGGCGGTAAGATCGCTTATATCCAGGCGTCCTATAACCCGATTTTCGACGACACGGGCGCCGTCATCAAGGTGGTGAAATTCGCGACCGACGTCACCCCCGGTGTTGAGCGTAGGTTGGCCAATGACACGATCGGTCGGGCCATCGACGGTCAGCTTGGCGATGTGCTCTCCCAGATGGATGGCGCTAATCAAATGGCCTCTGGCGCGTCGAGCGCGTCGACCGAAACCAGCGCCATGGTCAATGCCGTCGCGGCGGCGGCCGAGGAGCTTAGTGCGAGTGTTCGTGAAATCGCCGAAAGCATGACGGCGGCGAAGTCAGGTGTTGAGAGCGTGTTCCGCCATGCTGAGACGGCCAACGGCTCTGCCGCCAGCCTGGCGACATCGGCCGAGTCCATGAACAGTGTAGTGACGTTCATTCAGGACATCGCCTCCCAGATAAATCTCCTGGCGCTGAACGCAACCATAGAGTCGGCCCGCGCCGGAGAAGCCGGTAAAGGCTTTGCGGTTGTGGCCTCCGAGGTCAAGTCACTAGCCAATCAGGCGTCGACCTCTACCAAGACCATTGGCGACGAAATTGCCAGGATCCAATCGATCAGTGGTGAGGTGGCGGCCGCCCTCAACCTCATTTCGGACTCTCTGACCCACGTGCTTGACAGTGTCGGCAATGTTGCCAGCGCGATCGAGGAGCAGCATGCGGTGACGGGTGAGATTTCCTCGAATATGCAATCCGCCGTGTCGGCGATTCAAGACATCGAGAATAGCCTAATCCGGATAACAGGGGCGTTTGGCGCCGTGGTCACCGCGTCAGGGGATGTGAAGATCAATGTCGAACGCCTTGTGGCGTAGGATAGCTACAGCGGGCGCGACCCCGGTGATGTGTTCAGCTGACGCTTTTTTTAGCGAGTAACCCTATGACGAAGACAGTTTTAATCGTGGAAGACAGCCGCGTCCAAGCCCAGGCGATCGGGGCTATGTTTCAGCAACTCGGCTTTCGGACAGACAACGTGGCGTCCCATGCGGAGGCGCGGGAGAAACTGGCTGGAGCGTCTTTCGACCTGCTTTTGCTGGACGTTTTTCTGGCGGAGGATAATTCGCTGGATCACCTCCACGAATATAAGGCGCTTCAGCCCGGGCTGGCGATCGCGGTTATGACCGCCGGTGATTTTAAGGAAAGTGACAGCATCGCTAAGGCGATCAATCGCGCGCGCAGGTCCCATGTCGACTACGTCCTCGCCAAACCTTTCAAGCTCATTGATGTCGAGCACATCAGCAAGGAACTGGAAAGCCGGCAGGTCGACGCTATGATCAGTATTGAGTTTGGCACGGTTTTTCTTCAATAAATCATCTGATATAAGTGACTATATCAGAGGTGTCGAATGCTAAAAATCGTTCTGCTGGGGGTGTCCCTGATGTCTGAACCTGCTCTCCCGAACTGGATGGCCGGGCATTGGCTCCAATGTACGCCGGGGCGCGAGGTGTCAGAAACCTGGACGGACGCGCGAGGCGATGTTTTGCTGGGCATGAGCAAGACGCTTGGTCGTCGCACAAGCTGGGAATTTTCGAGAATTGGCCGAGGGTCTGAGGGGATTAGTTTTTTTGCCTATCCATCCAACCAGCGTCCTGCAGAGTTTCGCGCCATTGAGAATGCCGATCTTCGGATTGTGTTTGAGAACACCGGGCATGATTTCCCTAACCGTATAACTTATCGGCGGGAGGCTGATCATCTGATTGCCCGCATTGAAGGCACGGTCGATGGTAAGCCTCGGTCGAGTGAATGGACCTACACGCTCTCACCGCTCAAGGCTCTTTGTCCTTTGTAGAGGCTCCGGGGCCCAGAAGGATTAAACCGCGGGGGGCGCGTGCGCCTGATGCTCATTACGTAAATCTTGCCACTCATGCATCACTGCGACTTTGTGACACCAACCTTACGAAGTCATCGCCCTATTGCGACCGGAGCGTCGACGGGATGTAGGAATTGATCAAGTGCACCCTGCTGACCCGTGATTGTTCGACTATCTTATGCGCCGCAATTCCGAGCGTATGGAAGGCGCCAAAGCCCTCTCAAAAGCCGTTAATGTGCATCTATTTTTTGGATTTGATTACAGACAAACCGAAATCCCGGCATTGGCCTATCCTGCAACCCATCAGATAGGATCCACGTCATGTCTATAAGATCAATCCTGTGCGTTTACAGCGGCAACGCCGATGAAGCGAATGCACTGACTACGGCCTTCAATCTTACGCACACGGTCAAGGGCAGCCTTCGGGTTTTACATCTCGCCGAGCCCCCCCTACTTTATGCGGCGACAATTGGCGCCGGTTATGCCTCAGGTCAGTATCGAGATGGGGCCGCAGTCAAAATCCTGGAACAAAGCGCCCGCGAATTGACCGAGACGGCCCTTAAATCCGTCACGAGCCTTTCACAGGCCCATTCTGTTGAGCTTGTCGAAGATAGTGTCAAGGCGGTGGCAGGCCTTGCACAGGCAAGTTTTCGAACCTTGGTCGGGACGACGGCGGAGTGCCTGCCAAAGGACGGGCGTTCCGTAGATATAATTGTGGTAGGCTCTGATAACAGCTCTGACGGCAATCTTGAAACCGTGTTGACGGCCCTGTTTAAGACGGGCAGCCCGGTTTTGGCCATTCCCAGATTGCTCGGAGCCGCCCTGTCAACGACGGGTTTCGCGCGCAAGGTTGCGATAGCCTGGGACGGTAGCTTGACAGCATCACGCGCCCTTCGAGCCGCCCTGCCTTACCTTTTGCAGGCTGAAAGCGTCTACTTGGTCAGTATCGAGGGTATGAGCGATCCTGTCGATACGATGGGTGACGCCGATATCGTCCGCTATCTGGCGGTTCACGGAATTTCTGCCGAGTTCATTCACTGTGAGCGCGTCGCGCACGGTATAGGCCACATTTTGCTCGAAAAGGCTAACGACCTGAAGGCGGATATGTTGGTAATGGGGGCTTATGGCCACGGTCATTTGGGCGAGATGATTTTAGGAGGTGTGAGCAATCACCTTCTAAAGCACTCGCGAATTCCGCTTCTCCTTGCCCATTAAGAATTGGTTTGTCGATTATCACCAAAAACATGGGATAATCGCGAGGGCGCGCTTTCCTCTATAAAAGCATTCGGCAACTTGGCTTGAGGCGTTTCTCTCCGATCATAAGATGAAATACGGGATCACGACGCGGTGTCAGTCCCAGCGTCAAAAGAAGAGCAACGTGTTTGATTATATCTGCTTAGAAGTCTCTTTGGAAGAGACGGGAATATCGATTAGAGCCCTCGCAAGCGTTTGATCTCAATCAAGGCCTTGTCGCATTTTTAGCGCTGGCGCCCAGAAGCGGCTAGCGGGTTGCACTTAAGTGTCTTCCTGACGTCGCGAAGGGGGTACTGATTGTTCGCATAATCTAAACGGCCGGAAAGCCTGAACGTTTTGTGTGCATATCTGGGCGACATTGAGATGCGCGAAGCCACTCGTCGACCAAGCAAGCCGTGGTAGAGCCGGGTCGCAACCTGTGCGGCGGGTTGATGTACAGCTTCCAGTTTCGTCGCGAACAGCCTGAACAAAAGCTGTTCATCGCAAGATGAGCAATTTTTTCTACGTCTTACTGTCACAAACACCTTGAACACGTTCCATTTAATGTTACGATATAACATATCGAAAAACGTATGGAGCTCCTCATGTTACCTGTAACCGTTTTATCCGGCTTCCTGGGGGCTGGGAAGACGACCTTGCTGAATCATGTGCTGCGCAATCGTGAGGGGTTGCGCGTGGCGGTGATCGTCAACGACATGAGCGAGGTCAATATAGACGCCGCCCTGGTAAAGGGAGGAGATGCCAATCTGTCGCGGACCCAGGAAAAGCTCGTCGAGATGTCGAACGGCTGCATCTGTTGTACCTTGCGCGAGGATCTTCTGGAAGAAGTGCGCGATTTGGCTCAGTCTGGTCGGTTTGACTATCTGCTTATCGAAGGCACGGGGATTGCCGAGCCGTTGCCGGTGGCTGCGACCTTCGATTTTGTAGAAGAGAGCGGGGCAACGTTGAAGGACTTCGCGCGCCTCGACACGATGGTCACGGTCGTTGATACCTTTAACTTCCACCGGGACTATGCCTCGCGCGATTTTCTCGCCGACCGAGGTGAAAGCCTGGGCGAGGATGACAACCGCACCGTCGTCAACCTCTTGGTGGAGCAGATCGAGTTTGCCGATGTCATCATCCTCAATAAGCTCGACCTGGTAACGTCCGAAGAGGCCCGCACAGTCGAGGGTATATGCCGGTCTTTCAACCCGCTTGCCAAAATCCTGCGGGCAGAGAAGGGGGTGGTACCTCTGACCGAAATACTTAACACGGGCCTGTTCGATATGGAGCGCGCGCAGACGGCAGCCGGGTGGCGTCAGGCGTTGGAATTCAACAATGTACCCGAAACCGAAGAATATGGCGTATCGAGCTTTGTCTATCGTGCCCGTAAACCGTTCCATCCCGCCCGGATCAAGGCTGTGTTCGACAGGGAGTGGCCGGGCGTTTGGCGTTCCAAAGGTTTCTTCTGGCTTGCATCGCGTATGGACTATGTCGGGACGTGGTCACAGGCAGGCGCTGTCGCGATCAATGAGTGGGGTGGATACTGGTGGGCGGCCGTGCCGGCGAAACGCCGTCCGACCGATCCGGAAAGCCGCTCGTTCATCGATACCATGTGGCGTGCACCATATGGGGACCGCCGTCAGGAAATCGTCATCATCGGCAGCGGTATGGACAAGGATAAGATAGAGGCAATGCTCGACGCGGCGCTGTTGACCTCGCACGAAATGCGGCGCGGCGAGAAGTGGTGGGCTAGGCTTCCCGATCCGTTCCCGAAATGGGGACCGCGGCGCGATGCCGCCTGAATATACGCAAGGAATGGCCAATGGACTGGGGCGCTATCGAGCGCTTCACTCCCAGAGCTTTTAAAATCGCCGGGGCGTACTGAGTGTCGGGTTACCGTTGTTGCCGAAGCCTTTGTAGAGGGGCTCACGTGACGGAATTGTCTCCGGAATAAATCGCTCATACCGTGCCGCAAGCCGACGTCGCCCACAGGCTTGGTGTCACCGAAATTGCTGCTTTCAGTATACTTCTGTACGCCTGTCAACGACAAACGATAAAAGCGTAATAGTTGTATAGGGTTATGGAGCTTATTCAGGCGTTCTAGGCGGCTGCCAGGCTCTAAGTGTGGGTTAGGCTTATCGGAGGCCGGAGTAGGACAAGAAGGAAGCGCCATCCCCGTCTGTCGTCAGCGGGACTTCAGACGTCCATTGGGGATCAAAGCCCTTCTGGCAAGCCACAGCCGAAGGCCGCCCGAAATAATAGCCCTGAAACTTGTCAACGCCGATGTCGTACAGGGCTTTTGCCTGCTCAAGCGTTTCGACGCCTTCGGCGATCACCTCAAAACCAAATCGCCGCGCGATCATGACCGCGCTTTCGACGATGACACGGCCCTGGCCATTGACATCATTGACAAAGTGGCGGTCGATCTTGACACCGGTCACAGGGAATTTGTGCAGACGTGAGAGGGATGAATAGCCGGTGCCGAAGTCATCAATTTGGATCTCGACGCCGAGTTCGCGCAGGTTTTTTACGCAGCCCAGAACCTGTTCGAGATGCTCATCATCGAAAAGGGATTCGGTGACTTCGATCTCAAGGCGCGACGGGCTGAGGCCAGTCCGGTTCAGTATCTGAACGACCTTGAGATCAAAATGGCCGTGAAGCAGTTGTTTGATGGACGCATTTACCGCAATCTTAACGCCTGCGCCGTCCTGCCCCCAATTGACGGCATCTGTGCAGGCACGCTCTAACGCCCAGTCGCCCAAGGCCACGATCCTGTCGGTATCTTCTGCCAGTTTTATGAATTCATCGGGGCTTATGGCGCCCAGAACAGGATGCTTCCAGCGAGCGAGCGCTTCCTGGGCCACCACGCGACCCGTTTTGGCGCTGATGAGCGGCTGATACACCAGACTGAGTTCATCCTTACCGATGGCCTCACCCAAAGCGCGGCTCAGATCGTATCTGCGGCGCTGAATTTCCGCGTAGGTTTCGCTATAGGCAAGGGCGCGTCCGCGCTCAGTGCGCTTGACCTCGGTCACCGCTAGATCCGCAGCGTGAATGACGTCTGTAAAGGACTTGTCGTCATCCGGGTAGAGCGCCAACCCGATGCTGACGCCCAATTTGATGGTTTCGCCGTTGAGCGTAAAGGGCAGGCTGACCGCCTCGATTATCTGATCAGAGAGGCTATGAACCCGGCCGGGTGCTTCGACTGTGCGGGGGACGGCCACGATAAATTCGTCGCCCCCCCAGCGGGCCAGTATGGCGTCCGGCGGCAACTGGGTTTTGATCTGCTCTGCCACGCTGACCAGAACGCGGTCCCCGATGTCGTGTCCCAGGGCATCATTGATCTGCTTGAAGCGATCGAGATCCAGAAACATGACGGCGACGGATAAGTTGTTATGGTCTTTTATAAAGGCCCTGGCCCACTCCATCAGTCCGCGCCGGTTGGGCAATTGTGTGAGAGCGTCCAGATGCGCGATCTCTTTCAAGGCGCGAGTGCGGTCGATGATTTTTGTTTCGAGCGTGCCATTGAGATCCTTAAGATCTGCAATCAACTTGATGTTTTCATGCTGCAAATTCAGGCTTTGGCGCAGAATGGCGTTGTTGTTGTTGTGGCTCACAAGCATCACAACCCAGAAGACAAGACCAAGCGCCGCAATAGCGATATCGACGGGGCTGAAGATAGCGAGCGCCAAAGACCCCGAGAGCAGCAATATGCTGATGTAGCATCGGCCCTCATATTTCAAGGCAGCGGTGACCCCGGTGGCCCCGCCCGCCAGGGCGGAAACGATGATAATCAGGGTATATTTTGCCACGCACCCTTCATGCTGTGCCTCGCCGTCAATCACCGCGCAGGCAAGAACAGCCCACAGAACGGCCGAGGCACATAACCATACGCCATAATTTTGTTGCCAATACGCAATCTGCGCCGGGGCGCCGACCGCGCCCGATGTCAGGGCGGATCTGTATTTCCACCAGTCAAAGAGCCGAATAGCGGTCAAGACCAGCATCAAGACGAGCCAACCCCATGCAAGCTGGTAGCCTTCTCCCAGCACAGTCCAGGTCGCCCCAAAGGCGGCCGCCATGTTCACGCACAGCATGGGCGGTATATTTTTATAGGCGGCTTCTATCAGCTTGGCCTGAAGGGGGAGGTCTCTCTTGATATCTGAAGTCATATCAATGCTGCCACCTTGGCGGCTTCATTTTATCCGGCAAAACAGGCGCGATGAAAGTCATAATTGGCAATTTTAGTATCCGGTAAAACTTCAGGGTGGCTGTCGCCATGCGAATATTCACGATCAAATCCTGGCCTGGCCGATATCGCCCCGACGGTTTTACAAGGCTTGCGCTTGGCGAGACGAACCTGTGAACCATGTTACGCCAATTTCACTAACGCTCAGTTTACAAAAGAAATGTTCGTGTGAGCTGGGTTTCATCGGTTTGGCGAAGGCCTTGCAAATCGAGGCCTTGAGAGGCGTTGCAAACTGTTGCAACGGCGTAAAGCAACCATACACCTCGCTTTGCAACACCTTACCGTCTTCTCCATGCCGGGGAAGTGCGAAAGTCTGGCGTCCTGTACTCATCTCTCAATCAGGGGTCTATTGGATGCTTCAAAATTTCTCACGATCAAAACTGGCGCTTGCTCTTGTCGCCACGACGGCTGTGGGCCTATCGCCGGAACTGGCGGCGGCTCAGTCCGCGGCGGATAGCCATGCTTGGTTCCGTGTCGAAGGGTTTGCCGGGACAACAACGGACACACGCCCCCTTGGCAAGCGGGAGACAAAAGATAGCAAAGGCCTTCTGCCTTCCTTAAGCTTCTCTTACGGTGAAACCTTCAAGGGACAGGTTGATCTCTTGGCGGCTGAACATGCCGGCGACAGCACGGTCGCCGGCGCAGCACATCTGGGTTTCAAAGCTTCCGCGCACACCACATTGGGCGTCTACGCCTCAAAAACCCATGTTAAAACGCCGGTAAAACTAAACAGCGAGCGCGTGGGGCTCGAACTTGTCTATCAGGGCGATAAGACCGCTTTCACCTGGGTCGCCGGTCATGAAAAGGTGGGTGCCGCGACGGTTATCGCCGGTACGATTCCAGGTTACACGGTGGTCGATACCTATGGTGCCAAGGATGGCTTTTTCAGCCTGGCTGACGTTACCTACTATCCGCGGCCCAACTGGGCGCTGACGCTTGGTCATCGTTATGGCAGCGGACGTCATGGCGGTGTGGCGGGTGTTGAGCGTGCCTATAAGTGGCAATCCTCGACGGTCTCTGTGTTTGCTGAGGGGCGTTTCGGTGACAAGGCCTATAGCGGCGCATGGGTGGGGCTGCGCGTGCGTTTTGGCGGCGATGGCGGGTCGCTCAAGGCCATTCGCGATCAGGAAACCTACACCAACCATCTGAAGGACGATATGTATGGCATCGGTCATTCACGTCGCCGCACCGATGTTGCCTTGCCGCCGCCGCCGCCGGAAGATGACGATAATGACTGCGTTTGCGGTGCCTGCTACGCTCAGTAAGCCTGTGGCGACTGAACATGGCCAGTCTCCCAGCGTGGCGGAGTTTTGACCTATGAAGCCAAGAGTTCTGCTGGCCTGGGAGGCGGGCGCCGGGCGAGGGCATGTTGTCACCTTAAAGACGGTGGCGGCGGCCCTCGGTGATGGCTTCGTCTACGATGCCGCTCTGTGCCGGATGGATTACGTGGCGGAGCTTCAGCCTTTGTGCGAAATGGTCTTTCCGGCGGCACGTCTCAGATATGACGCGGCCCGTCGAGAAGGTCCGGTGCGCACCGCCACGTGGGGTGAATTCCTGGGCGATAGCGGATTCCGCGATCCCGCGTTTCTGGCCCGACAGGTCGGCTGGTGGAAAGCCGCCCTGACAGCGCGACGCAGCGATCTGGTTATTGCCGACTATGCGCCATGCGCCATGCTGGCTGCACAAAGCCTTGGCATACCGACGGTTATAACCGGTACTGGCTATGGTATTGTGGCCGAGGGACTGACGGAATTTCCACTTTTCCTGCCCGAGTATGGCCAGCGGCTTTATGACGAAGCGGAAATGGTGCAGACGATCAACACCGCTTTGGAACCGCTGGGCGTGCCTAGGCTTGGTGTCCTGCCGGATATCTATCGGCGCTCGCAGGAATTGGTCCGCACGCTTGACATACTCGATCCCTACAATGGTTTACGTACGCAAAGGCTTCTGCCGCCCGTCGCGGATGTGGCGGCTGAATATGGCGGGGAAGGCGATGAGGTCTTCTGTTATTTTTCCACAACCGAACTGGCCGATGCGGACGTACTTGACGCCATATGCTCGCTGGGACTGCCCACACGGGCCTATTGTCCAGGCCTTGACAACGATCACGCCAGCCGGCTCGTGGCGGCCGGCGTGCGCCTTGAAAATGGTCCGGTGCCGGTCGATCTGATCGCGCGGCGCTCTCGTCTGATGGTCCATTCCGGCCAGCACGGCATCTTGTCTTTGGGCCTTGCCGCCGGTGTGCCGCAGGTGGCTATCCCGCAGCATCTTGAACACCTCTACCACGCGCGCCGGTGCGAAGGCCAGGGTTGCGCGCACGTGGTGACGATCTCCGAGCGCGCGGCGCCAAGCGTGCGCCAGGTCATTCGTGACCGTTATGACGACACGGCCTTTCATCAGGCGGCCCAGGATGTCGCCAACAGGATAAGACCGCAATTTGCGGTCACGCCGGGGGCGCTTATTCGCGAACGCATCGGGGGCTTGGTCACATGACCACCTATATCCGAGTCCAGCCTGGCAATCTCGGCAATCAGATGTTTCGTTACATGGTGGCGCACCATTTGGCCGATCAGGTGCCCGGCGCGCAGATCGTTGGTTACCAGATGCCTGACTGGGGGTTATGCTCGACCGTGGAGGTACCGCCCTGGCGTGCGCCTTTCGTCGTACCGGCACGGCACCGCATCGACATAAAGGCCGTGCTGCGCCGACTGGCAACGCATGAGAACGATGGACTGGACATCTATGCCTACGCTCAGAGGTTGGAGTATTTTGGCCACAATCTCGCGCGCTTTCGCAACCTATTTGATGCGCGTGTCGCCGGGGCACCGATTGGTGATGACGAGATTGCCGTCAGCATACGGGCAGGTGACATTCTGGCAGGTATACATCCCGATTATTTTCCTCTGCCGATAAGCTTCTACCGATCTTTATTGGCGCCGCTTCGTTTGAGGCCTGTGTTTGTCGGGCAACTGGATGACAGTTGGTATGAACATGCCCTGCGCGATGCCTTTCCCGACGCCCGCTTTCTGACCCACGATACCGCGTGCGAGGATTTCCAGAGCCTGCGCCATGCCCGTCACAAGGTTCTGGCAATCAGCACCTTTTCCTGGCTGGCGGGTTGGCTCTCCGCACCCGACAGCATCATTCACTATCCGTTGGCAGGCCTTTTGAATCCCAGCCAAAGGCCCCAGATTGATCTGGCGCCCTTGGGTGACGCGCGGTACAGATTTTACGTCTTTCCGGTATGGCACTATGGCGGTCATGCTGAAGATGTAGCCGCGCTACTTAGCGCCCGATCTCGCTTTGGCGGGTATCCAGAAACCATGTCGGTGCGGTTATGATCCACGACTTACTCGACCGGCTCGGCCCGGCGGCGCCGCACAAGTTCGGCAATCTCCGTATCATCAAGCCATATCTTGTTGATCTGAGCTGTGGTTGCAGCATTTCCCCAGACCTCCTTGCGCGCTTCCGCCTTTTCGAGCAGGGCGATTGTCTGTTTTCGGTTTTGCGCCAGCGAGGCCAGAAAGACCGGCTGAATGTGCGTTTTTTGTTCGCCAGACGCGATCGCGGCCAGGGCGCGCTGCATCAGGACGTCCTGAACGGACGCTGTACCTGTTTGCAACGCTGCTCTCAAAATCTCGACATCCTTGAGCAAGGCTTCGTCCTTGCGCAGGCGCGCATAGGTGCCCAGGTTTTGAATATAACCCACATAGTCCCCGTCGCTCAGCTTGATTTCGCCGAGGCAATCGAAGGTGACGGCAAAGTCCGGATGACTGCGTGCCAACTCACTCAAGGCCTGTCGCGCTTCGGTTTCGTTACCGGCGCCCCATTTCGCCCACGCCAGATCGACCTGAATGGCGACGGATCCCGGCTCAATCAGGCGCGCCATATTCAGCTCGCGCATGGCGGCGATGTGCAGACCGTTATCTGCCAGAATATTTCCATACCAGAAATGGGTTTGAGCATCGCGCGGCGTCAGCGCCAGCGCGCGACGAAAGTCGAGACCGGCTTCACGTGGGGCATTGTCCCACCAGTAATGCACAAAGCCAAGCGCACGGTGCGCGCTGGCAAGATCGCGATCAAGACGCAAGGCGGTTTCAGCGGCGGCCTTCGCCTTGGGGAAGGCGTTGGCATCAGGGATTGTGCCGAACTCCCGCGCCAGAATGTAGGCATCGGCCAAACCAGCCCAACCGGGGGCGTAATCGGGTTGCGCTCGGGTGAGGGTTTCAAAACTCACGATGGCGCGCGCCAGGGTTTCCGGTCGTCTCTGCGCCCAGTCGTCCCGGGCCTGCAGATAGAGTTGGCTGAGGGCGGGATCGGATGGCAGGGCCTGCGCAGTCGGTGCGTTAGCGTCGTGCGACCACAGAAGAGCTATGGCTATGACAACAGCTATCAGGACGGCCACGCCCGCCGTCAGAAACAACCAGATCCTTCTTGACGGAATGGTCCCTTTATCCGGTGTATCGCCAGGCGAATCGTCATCAAGGTTGGATTGGCTGGAAGCCCATTGATCCAGGTCTTCGCGCAACGCAAAGACCGTTGAGGTCTTGCCACCCGGGAGGCGGCGAACCGGCAGGTTACGCGTACGAGCCCAGCGCATCACCGTCGTGCGATCCCGGTTGAAGTACGCCCCGATAGCCTTCCACCCGTTGATACGATCTGATGACACCGCGCCCCCTCATTGCGGTGCAACTATAGTGTAGGGTTGCCGTAATGATCAATCCTCTTCATGACAGGTTCTGCTTCTTAGTCTGGCGGCGGAGGGTGCTGGGGCTTTTAACACGCCGGCGCCGATGTCAGAGTTTTGTGAATTTTTTATAAAAATCTGCGTGTTGTGCCAGGCCTTGCGTCTCTCGCTTTGGGGGGCGGCGTCGTGTCGCCCTGTCTCGCTGAGGACTCACATGACAAAACGCAATTTCAAACAAGGCCTGATGGCTTCGGCCCTTACGGTCATGACTTTGGGCATGGCCTGGACGGCTGCCCACGCTCAGGATGCGGCGCCGAGCGATACTGAGGCTGCTGACCAATCGACCGTCGTCGTGGTCTACGCTACCCGCGACAAGGCCATCAACGCGCAGATGAAGGCCATCAATACCATTTCGGTCCTGTCCAAGGACGATCTCGATCACACCGCCGTGCACAATGTGGCCGAAGCGCTCGGCACCTTGCCGGGTGTCAACGTCATGAACACCGGCAACTCCTTCTTTGGTGGCATCGATGGCGCCTCGCGCGGTGAGGGCATGTTCGTGTCGCTGCGCGGCATGAACAGCGAATACAATGTCAACATGATCAACGGCGTGACGGTGGCGCAGGGCATGCCCTATTCGCGCGGCGTCCAGTTGTCGCTGCTGCCGCCTTCCGGTTTGCAGACCATCGTGCTCAACCTGACCTCGACCGCGGATATGGACGGCGACGCCATCGGTGGCACGGTCGATTTCCGCACGCCGACGGCCTTCAACTTCTCCGACAAAACCCACGCCAGCGTTACCCTGTCGGGCCGTCTGGAAAGCCGTGCGCGCGATTACGACGACTCCGGCCTCGGCGGTGGTATCGCTGGTGAATACGCCATCAAGTTTGGCCAGAATGAGCAGTTCGGCTTCTACGGCAGCCTGTTCTATGACGAACGCGCCTACGCCAACTCGGAATTGGCCGGCATCATGGCGGCCCAGAACGACGGCGGCTGGGATTACCTGGTCACCGATGTGAACGGCAAGAGCTATGCGGGCATCGATAAGGAAGCCAACATGGTCCAGACGGGGCTCAACGTCGGCGTCTCGAACGGTTCGACTAAGCGCTGGGGTGGCAATCTGTCATTCGACTGGAACGTCGACGACACCCTCAGCCTCTATGCCCGCGCTTCTTACGCCCGTGCCGACACCGAGCAGAACTCGACCCTGTCGCAATTCGCCAGCGCCTCCAAGAGCCACAAGCAGGTGGGCACGACAGATCGCTACGCCCTGAGCGTCGATCAGATTTCAACGCGCGTCTGGTATGAAACCAATCCGGAAGTGGCGACCCTCTCCACCTTTACTTTGGGCGGCGAAAAGCGTGCCGGCGCCTGGACCCTATCGCCCAGCGTCTTCATGAGCTATGGCAATAACGACCGTCCTGATCACATCGAGGCATCGGCTCGCATCAATCAGAGCGATAACTACAATCATGGTGTCAACCGTCCGCTCGGTGGCCTGTCTATCGGCTATGATAATAACGGCTTCCCGATCCCGCTTTACACGACCGACATCTATAACGACCTCAACAATTCGGACACCGCGCTGCTGGCCCGTCGTTCCGGTCAGTTGACGGAGAGCTTCTCCAACCAGACCAAGGGCGGTTTCAAGCTGGATGCCCGCTATGACGCCGATGGCGGCGCGCTGCAATATATCAAGACAGGCTTCAAGTTCACCGAGAGCCTGCGCCGCGTCACCAACCGTGACTGGACCAATGCCCACTTCGCCAATTCGCTGGGTCATGGTGGCGAGACCTGGGCATCGCTCGGTATCGCTGATGGCGAATATAGCTCTGTCTTCCCGGGCGTTTACAACTGGGCTGTTCCCAAGGTGAATGAATCCGTTCTGCTGAATTACTTCAACAAGTTCAAAACCGACGCCAGCTTCGACACCTGCGGCGGTGACTATGCCAACAACTATAACTGCAATACGCAAAAGGGTAACGAAGCCGTCACAGCGGCCTATGTGATGGCGGACTATAGTTTCGGCAGTCTGGAAGTTCTACCGGGCGCCCGTTATGAACATTCGCAGATCCACAACACCTACTGGGTCCAGGGGAAGGGGCAATTCGACAGCAACACGACGACCTACGACAAGGTCTTGCCGAGCGTCTTTCTCAACTATCGCCCCGCCGGCAATGCCGTATATCGTGCCTCGATCTGGACATCGTACACCCGTCCGCCCTTCACCCAACTGGGCGGTGGCGCGCAGACCTCAACCTCCGAAGATGGCACCACCACCATCACCAAGGGCAATCCGGACCTGAAGGCGATCGACGCGGTCAACTATGATCTGGCGGCGGAATGGACGACCTCGGCCGGCGGTCACGCCCAGATATCGGCCTATTACAAGGCCCTGTCGAACTACATCTTCGACAATGGCAGCAATTACCTGAACGGCACGGAAGCGGTTGAGGGCAAGGTCTATACCACCATGCCGCAAAACGGTGGCGATGGTCATGTCACCGGCCTGGAAGCGCAAATCCGCCAGAAGTTCACGACCCTGCCGGGCTGGATGAGCGGCTTTGGTCTGAGTGGCAATGCGACGCGCCAGTGGACGATCGTCGATCTGGGCTCTGATCTTGGCAGCGGCCAGAAAAAGCCGATGCAAAACGCCCCGGAATGGCTCGCCAACGCCTCTATCTTCTATGAAAAGTACGGCATGAGCCTCGACCTGAACTATGGCTACAAGGGCGCCTATCTGGCCAACTACGCCGTGATCGGTGGCGTCGATGTCTGGGTCAAGCCGACCCGTCGCGTCGACCTGCACGCCGGTTACAAGGTCAACGACCATGTGAAGATCGACCTGTCGGTGGCCAACCTGCTGAAGGACTACAGCTACTGGGCGCATGTCGGTAAGCGCAGCTTTGCCATCAATGACATTGTCGATACCGGCCGCACCACCTTGCTGACCGTGAAGTACGATTACTGATCCCCGGAATGCCGACCGGTAGGCGTTCCGACCGGCGTTCTTAACTTGGAGCGGAAGGCCATAAGGCTTTCCGCTTCTCTTTTTTCAAGGTTAAGGCTGTGAAGATATTGTTTGTGATTGCGCTCATTTTGAGCCTGCCGACCTGTGCGTATGCACAGACCGGTGCTGGCAATCAGGCCGCGACTGCTATCGCCGCGGCTTCACCCTTTGTGCAAAGAGCCTATGCCGAGCTGAAAGCCGCCGCCGAGGGCATAGGCGACCGCAGACTCGCAGGGGCGACGCGCGACGGGCTTGAACCGGAGACCTGCATCGCGCACCGCGTCGGCCTGACCGATAAGGACAAGCAAGGAATTGTAACCGCGCTCATCGCTCAGGGTTTTCTAAAGGGCGGAGGAGATTTGACGGACGGCGTTTTCCCGCTGGTTGTCGGGGATGAAAGTCCGTGTCCGCATCTGCCACAGCCGATTTTTGCGGCGCCGGGTGGCAACGAGGGCAGCCACCATGACTGGCCCGGTGGTCTTGTACAACATGAGGCGTTCAATTTGCTCAACGCGCTTGATCTGGCAGAGGCCTACCATGATCAGTCGGGCTTGACGCCTGACCGTGACACCTTGACGGCCGCTGTTATCTGGCATGACTGGGCCAAGAGCCTGGTCTTCCAGTGGCAGGATATTGGGGTGGAAATGCCAGAAATCAGCATAGCCGGCACAGGCGCGCATCATATTCTAGGGCTGGCCGAAACCATGCGACGCGGTTTGCCGGCGAGCCTGGTTCAGGTGCAGGCCTGTGCCCACGCCGCACCGGAAGACGGTGACAGGATAGAGGTAGACAACTGGCTGCGGGCGGCGGCGATCATAGCACGTGTCGATCCCAGCAAATATCTGCCGGCGAAGGGCGTCTGGCCGGAAGAGTGTCATATCCACACCCTTTCCGATCAGAACTGGATGGTGGCCGAGCCTGCTGCTGTCATGGCCAATGAAGCTTTGGCGGCGGCTGCCGGTGCATTCGGGTTCGATCCGGCTGACGTGAAAACCTACACCTGGCACTTCCGGTTGATTGCTCTCAGTACATTAGGCGCTGATCGCATAGCCGAGGCCTGGCGCAGAGAGGGCGATCGTGGCGTACTGGCGCTCCTTGAGCCGCTCAGGGCACGCGGTCTGTTTTAAAACGTATATTTGAGGCTGATGTTCAGGGTCTGTCCCGACTGGATGACATCCGAAATATTGAGCGCATGTTTGCCGACGTGCGCCCAGTAGGAATACCCTCCCAGCACATGGGCGAGGCTGGCGTCGAGCTGAATACGGGTATTGACGCGGTAACCCAGATGGAGATTGACGTCGTGATGGGGCCGCACCCAGGTGTCATCCCATGTGCCGGTGGCGCCCAGCGTATTGTAGACCGAGAGATAGGCCGAGGTGTAGCTGTAGATCACGTCGCCGCTCCAGTTTGCGCCCGTATACCGGAGGGTGCTGCTGGCCAATATCCCCGGCGCGTTCTGGATCGGCTTGCGGCGGCCAAGCGCATCGCTGCCCAGATCCACCTGCGTATGTTGCCCGGTCAGGGCCATGCCGGCGGTGAGACGGTCGGAAAGATGTTGCTCGATCTCGACCTCGACACCGGTGACCTGACCCTTCCCGCCGTTGCGCGGCTGAACATATCGGACCGTGCCCGTTTGCCCGTCCATCGCCGTGTCTAAGGTGGTGCCGTAATCGAAGAGGTAATCCCGAAGGTGCTTGCTATAGAGGTTCAGGGTGACGCGCCGGTTCTGCGTTCGCCAGGTGCCGGACATGTCGAGATTGAGCGCGGTCACTGGCTTCAGATCGGGATTGCCCTGGGTGATGGTGGTGACACCGTTCGTTACCGTCGTCTTGGCACCGCCGGCGAGTTGGACGAAGGAGGGGCGGGCATAGGCTTGCCATAAACCGAAGCGAAACTCACCGCCGGCGCCCTGCCACGTCATGAACAGGCTGGGCAGCCATGCCTCATATGTTGACCGGCTCTGCCGCCAGCCTCCCGGCTGCTCGACTTCGTCGTTATAGGGTATGAGCCAGTAGGTGTTCTGAAGGTCGCTGTGCTCGAAACGCAGGCCCGGCACGATCTCCAGCCTCTGCGTCACAAAACGGGCGGAGATATAGGCGGCGGAGACGTCTTCCTCGCCTTCCTGCGTGTCGCAATTGTAGTTGTTGACCGCCAGCACGCCGCAGGTGTCGAGGCTGGCCTCGGTCTTGTAGGTGTTGAAATAATCCACCAGACGATTGTGGTCGACCTTGGGAATGCGCCAGTCATAGAGACCGGGAAAGGCATGATCGTAATATCGGTCGGAAATCCCAAGCGCCGCCCACGTCAGGCCGGCTTGCCCCGTCACATCGGCGAAAAAGCCGTTGGTCCAGTCCCGGTAGGTGGCGCGCCTGTGGCTCGCGCTGTATTTGAGGCCGGCGTCGAGACTTTGAAGGGCGCCTGAATTTAGGGTGTAGCTCGCATCCAGCTTCACACCCCAGCGAATCTGACTTGAGGTTTGCGCGGTGACCTGTCCCGCCCGGCGCGCCAGCAGGGCAGTGTTGGCGTTGTCGAGATCGCTATAGATAGCGTTCGTCATCATCGGCACGGGCAAACCGTTGTCGTCATAATATATAAGATTGCCGTTGAGCGGCCTGGCGGTCTGGTCGATATTCTGGCTGTCGTTCTGGTTGACGCGCGTAGAGGCCTCAATGTGGCCTGGCAAGGTGTTTTCGGAATAGCCGGCAAAGAGGGTGGGGGTGAGCGTCAGGCGCGCGATGCGGAATCGACCGCCCAGTTTAAACTGGGCCAGGGTCATGGCTTCGGGGTTGGTCTCATACCAGACGCGCGTCGATACCGTGCCGACGTTCAGGCCAAAGAGACCAGTCGTGGCATCGGCGAGCCAGGTAACATCACCCGGCACCAACTGGCTTAAGGTCGAGTTCTGTTCGGTATCGGCATGGGCTGCGGCCAGTTTCAAAAACAGGCTGATCGCGTCGGACGGGCGCCAGTCCGCCGAGACAAATCCGCCGGTACGTTGGGTAGAGCCTGTGGAAACACCGGCGTCAAGTCCGGTCAGGATGGCGTTATCGGCCGGATCGACGCCATCCGGATTGTCACCGGTCGGACCATCGGCCAGACGAAAGGCCCAGGCCCTGTCATTCTGAGCGCTCATGATGCCGGCCAGCTCGGCGTTTGCGTAGTAACGCTGGTCAGAATAAAGGCTGAGATAAAGACCCAGAGTATCCGAGGCGCCGAACCGGCCGGCGAATTCGGCAGAGACGGCATTGCCGGTCCTTGTGTCGCCGTAAGCCACCGCCTGACTTTCCGATCGCAGGCCGATGCTAAAGCCAGCGTATCGCCTGCGGCTGAAATCAAAAGCGCTTGGGGTGCGCCAGTCAAGCGTGGCGCCGATGGCGTCGCCGTCCATATCGGCCGAGGAGGTTTTACGGATGACGACCTCGGCCAGACCGTCGGGCGGGAGCAGGCTGAGTTGCACCGCGCGGGTGTAGGGCATGCCCTGAGCCATGGCTATGCCATCGATCAGGTTGAGCGACAGTTCGGTATTGAGCCCGCGAATGGCGGCGTACATGCCCTCACCGCGAGAGGCGCCATCGACCCCGCCGATAAAGGAATGGCCGGTATTGAGCACGGTAACCCCGCTCAAGGTCGCCAGAGCCTCGACGGCATTGCGCGTCCCGCTTCGCTCAAGGCCGGAACGTGACATGACAGCGGCCGGCGCGGTGGCTAGGCTGGCAAGGTTTGGAGCGGATGAGGCATCCAGTTTGTGGCGCCGGGCAATCACGGCGACCTCGATCGGCCTGGCTGCTTCCACACGGGTGACGACAGGTTTCGCGCGTGGCGGCGGCGCTGGCGATATCACGAAGGTGGTATCGCCGACGGCGCTGACCACGAGATCGCTGCGCGCCAGCGCGCGCTGAAAAGCCGCCAGTGGCTCCATATGACCGCGCACCGGTGCGCTGTTCCGGCCCGAGAGATGATCGGCGGAAAAGAGTAGCTGCACATGACCTTGGGCGGCGAGCTGGGGAAGGGCGTCTGCCAGACTTTGTTCGGGCACATTGAAGGCACGCGGCATGGCCGTTGCCGACAGGGGAAGGCACAAGCCCGCAGCTATGAACCAGGCGATCTTGAACATGAAAGCGCCGGCTATCCCGTACCAACGAAGGGTGATAATCGTGGCGAAACAGGCGTCAGGGCCTGTCGGCCATCGTCTGGCCTTAGCGGGCTATTGCTATGGATTTGTGACGTCAGGCGGTGATCCTCCGCCCTTTCATAAAAATGTTGGCATTTGTGGCGTAAAGGCCGCAGGCGCGCGTCTGTTAGTAAAAGGGGCATATGCTGTGCCTGAAGGTCATGACATGAGTAGGGCGGGTTCCGCTATGGATCTCGAAGATGCGGTCTTGCCGTCGAAAACTATTGGTGTAACCACCTTAGGTGATGACGCGCGTCTGATGCATGAGGTCATGGCGCGTTTCGGGGTGCGGCTGAAGCGCTACCTGTACCGGGCTGTCAAGCCCGAAGACGCCGATGACGCCTTGCAGGATATTTACGCGCGGCTTTCGCGCCTGGCCAGGGGCGTGCCACCGCCGGACTTTAATGCGACCTACGTCTTCAAGACGGCAGACAGCGTCTTAAGAGACCTCTATCGCCGGCGCCGGACGCGCGAGAGCGAGACACACATTGAATTGCCCGAAGCCCTGGCGACGGAAAGACCATCGCCGTTCGATGAGGTGAGGTGGCGGCAAAACGCTGACCTGATCCGTCAGGCGATCGGGCGTTTGCCGCCGGCGGAGCGAAGGGTGCTCTTGCAACATCGCGTTGAAGGCCGCAGTCTGGCCGATATATCGCAAAGAAGCGGGACGCCAATGCGCACCGTTCAGCGTCAGTTGAGCCAGGCCCTCATTCAGTGCCGCGCCATACTTAAGGATAGCGGATGGTTCGAAACATAATTTACAAAGTTCAGGGACGATCAGAAGTCATCAATGACCGACAAGCGTAACACAACGGCCGCCAATGATAGCGCGGACTTTCCGGACGACGTGGAACTGCAGGACGTCTGGGACGCCATCGGCTTGCTGTCCTTGGATGATGCGGCGGAATTGACCGCGCCGGTGCGCAAGCCTGCTCGCTATGCCACTTTCGGTGTATGGGGTGCGCTGGCCGCGACTCTGGTGGTGGCCGTGTGCGGCTATGGGGTGTGGCGCGATCGCCCCTTGACCTATCAAAGCGCCATTGGCGAACAAAAGAGGGTGGACCTGGCCGATGGTTCGCACGTCACCTTGAACACCAACAGTCGTATCGAGGTGCGTGTCCGCGGTGACAAGCGTGAGGTGGCTCTGCTGTCGGGCGAGGCCTTCTTTGATGTGGCTCATAAGTCCGATACCCAACCCTTTTATGTGGTCAGTGGGGAGACCCGGGTACGGGTAACGGGCACGAAGTTCGACGTCAGTCTGCGACCGGATCGCACCGTCGATGTCAGCCTGCTTGAAGGCCATGTCAGGACCGGTCCGCGACGGGACAAAAACGTGGAGGGTAATGGGGTTGTGGCCTTGTCGCCGGGTGAGGGGGTGCGTATGAGCGCTGAGGGGGTGGCTGTGGCGCGCTATCCGGCGGCACGCCTGCGCATCGAAAACTGGCTTGAGCATCGCATCTATTTTTCGGATACGCCGCTGGCCGAGGCCTTGAGCGAAATGAACCGCTATAATCCTGTGCCGATCAAACTGAGCGACCGCAGGCTGGAAACGATCCGTGTCAGCGGTATTTTCGATGCTGGAGATTCAGATCATTTCGTTATGGCCCTGCAAAAGCTATACGGCATAGATGCCAAGACGACCGGCAGTGCGACCGAACTGTCGAAATAGGCCTTAAAATTTTTGGAAAGTACCGTGATGCGTTCTTTTGCTCTGTTGTCGACCGTTGCCATGCTGGCCTTCCTGCCGCTGACCGTTCAGGCGCAATCGGCTGACAAGGTTCCGCCGACCGTAGATGCGAAAACCAACATCTATTTCTACCAGGGTGAGCAGGCTCTGGCTGAGGCCCTCAAGCGCACGCCCAATACCGGTCGCGCCAGGAACGTCATCCTTTTCATCGGTGACGGCATGGGCATTAATTCGGTGACCGCCGGACGCATCTTCGCCGGCCAGCAGCGCGGGCTTGATGGCGCCAGCTATGCCCTGTCGTTCGACAAACTCCCCTATACCGGCTTCTCAAAGACCTATTCGACCGACAAACTGGTCACCGATTCCGCCAACGGCATTTCGGCGATCACGACCGGCATCAAGACAATCAACGGCGCGATCGGTGTAGATGGCACGGTCGTCGGGAAAAAGTGCCGTGGCTCGCTGAAGGCGCGGGTGCAAAGCGTGGCCGAACTGGCGAAACTCAATGGCCTGTCGGCTGGGGTTGTCACAACGGCCGGGATTACCGACGCCACCCCGGCGGGGGGCTATGGCCACACACCGTATCGCAACTGGCGCGCCGACAGCGACCTGACGGCCGAAGCGGTTGAAAACGGCTGCATTGATCTGGCGCGGCAACTCGTCGAAGCGCCTGCCGCCATCCGCATGGATGTGGCCTTAGGGGGCGATTTGACCAAATTTCTGCCCGATACCGATCCGCGCAAAGGGGGGCGCGTCGACGGCCGTGACCTGACGAAAGAATGGCAGGGTCAGTCCTCCAGTGCCCAGTTCGTCAGTGGCGCGGCCGATCTCAAGGCGGTGGATGCAACAAAGACCGACCATCTGCTTGGCCTGTTTGCCGAAGGCGACCTTCCGTCGCCCGTTGATACGGCACAGCATTTCGATGTGCCTGGACTCGACGACATGACGGCCAAGGCGATCGATGTGCTGGCGAAAAATCCTAAGGGCTATTTTCTGCTGGTGGAATCGGCCTCCATCGACAAGTGGCATCACCAGAATAACGCCTATCGCGCCATGACCGACGTGGATGAATTGTCGAAGGCCGTCCAGGTGGCGATGGAAAAGACCAGCGCCGCCGATACCCTGATCATTGTGACGGCGGACCACAGTCATGGTCTTGTGTTCTCAGCCGGCTCGACCCGCGAGGAGCCGATCATGGGGCTGGCGCGCAATCACGGGAAGGACGAACTCGACGGCAATGGCCATGCGCGCACGACGCTTTCCTACGCCACCGGTCCCGGCGGTCCCAAGAACGGGGTAGCGAGACCCGCGCCAACCGAAGACGAGGCCGTAAGCCCCGACTATACCCAGCCCGCCCTGACCTATGTCGACAGCGCCCAGCACGCCGGTGAGGACGTGCCGATCTATGCCAGCGGCCCGCAGGCCCATCTGCTGACCGGAACGGTCGAGTTGAGCTACATCTACCAGGTTATGGCTTATGCACTGGGGTTGAAGCGTTAAGAGCTGTTTGACACGCGATGCTCGGTAGGGAGACCTGTGTCGATTCGCGTGTCTTTATCCGCATTTGTTCAGGATCACTCCAGAGTAACGTCAAAGTCGTTCGGTCAATAGGGCTAGTAAATTGCTATCCAAAAGTGTGCGCGCCACCAGCGCCCGGCAAGGTGGCGTTGTGATTATTAGCAAAAATAATTACCATATATAATTCGCCCGGGTATTATTTGACAGTTTTGTCAAATTTGAACTAAATGGCAAAATTCCTTGTCATATTGATTTAATGTTCAAATACAATGCCTTGTTTTAAGTCGGCTTTGTAAATTCTCTTGCGGGTCTAATAAATGTAGGCGGATGTTGACCTAATCGTAGTCCGTCGCTAAAGTAGCATTATTGCAACAAAATTTCATATATTTTACATAACGCAGAGACGCCGATTGCGTTCAAAATGCGTCCATGTATTGTCTGAGTTATAAATAAGCTTCTCAGAGTAACGGCTGGATAGCCAAATCTCCGAGATTCAAAACAACATAGGGAGGTTAAAAACCAGGTATCGCTGCGGACGCGTGCGTCTGCATGGCGTCATTGAAACTGTATCCGAGAATGAAAGCGTGTGGTTTTCGGGGTCGCCGCCCCAAGCTTGACGCGTCGGTCCAGGTTCGCGGTCGTCTAAAAAATCTATCAAAAAAAATGAAATAAAACGGGGAGTTCATGATGAAATCAAAGTCAGTTATTTATCGTCTTTTGTTGGGATCTACAGCCATTGCGGCGGCTATGTCCTACACGACGGCTTTTGCGCAGGACGCTGCGCCAGCGGCTCAGCCTGCCGCTACCGAAACGACCGCAGCGCCCGACGATACACAGGTCGTGGTCGTCACCGGTATCCGTAACTCGCTTCAAACTGCCGCTACGACCAAGCGCAAAGCCTCGACCTTTGTCGAATTCGATCAGCGCCTCGGACGTGGCATCCTTGCCCGACCTGTCTGTCGCAGAAGCCCTGCAGCGCGTGCCAGGCGTAACCGTCACCCGCTTCTCCATTGGTGGTAGCCCTGACTTCCCGTCGCCCGAAGGTCGCGGTAACCTCATTCGTGGCTTGGGTTTCGTGCGCTCGGAGTTCAACGGTCGTGACGCATTTTCGGCCAATGGTGGCCGTTCGCTCGATTGGTCAAGCATCCCGCCCCAGCTCGTCGGCGGCGTCGACGTTTACAAAAACACCTCCGCCGACCTGATCGAAGGCGGCATAGGCGGTTCGATCAATCTGCGCACTCTAGAGCCGTTTGATCGCAAGGGCTATTTCGCCGCCGTCTCAATGGACGTGAACTATGGCGATCTCGCCAAGAAGTTTTCGCCCTCCTACAATGCCGTCATCGGCAATCGCTGGTCGACCAGCGTCGGTGAATTCGGTCTGATGGGCGCGCTGTCGACGTCGAACCTGAAGTCCACCTATAACGGTTGGCAACAGCCGGCGCCGATTCCGCGGGGTGCCAATACTGGCAATCCGGACACTAGCGCCAACGAGCCTTCGTCGGTCACCGAGATTGTCCCCGGCAAGACCGTGGGTGTCATCGAAGGCTTCCAGTTGCGTGCCAGTGACATTGATCGTGACCGTTCCAGTGCCTATCTGGCTGCGCAGTGGAAAAACGACAATATGCGCCTGACGGGTAAGTATATTAAGGTCATCAACAAAACCGCGAGCGTTGAGCATACGCTCGAATTGTTCCCTGCTGGTGGCAACAACCAGAGATATAAGATCACGGATGCGACCTTTGATAATACCACGTTGGCAGGTCTTAACAGATGTAACGTGCCTGAGGTCAGCACGTCTCCGGTGCGCCCCGTAGACTATTGCGAAACGCAGTTTGCGGTCGATGGTGGCCTGATGACGTCTGGCATGGTGACGAACGATTTCGACAGCTGGATTGGCGCCTATGGTCTGGGGCCAACGGTTCTGGGTATCGGCAAGCGCGAAACGACCACCACGGAAGATTTGAGCCTGAACTTCAAATGGCGTCCCTCGGATCGCTTGTTTATTGAGCTCGATGCGCAAAAGACCAAGGCATCGGCGAAATCTACCGAAATCTGGGGCGGTGCTCAGACCTGGGCAAATGCCTTCATCGTGCCGGGCCTTGATAACCCACAGGTTACCCTGACAGCGGATCCGCGCACGAAAATCAATCCGGGGCAAGTTGCTGGCGCTGTGCAAACGGGAGTGGATGGCAATGGCGACCCCGTCTACGCCTATACTCCCACTGCGCAAAACGGTATGGCTGACCCAAACGCCGCCTTCTGGCTCTATGCCGGTGAGGGTCACCACGATGGTACGGGCGAACTGACGGCGTTCAAGGCCGACGTGCAGTATGATTTTGCCGGTGAGACCTGGTTCAAGTCGGTCAAGTTTGGCGCGCGTTATTCGGAACGCAGCCAAGTGAACCAGGAAATGGATGTTAACTGGGCCAGCGTTGCACCTGCCTGGGACGATACCGGCCTTGGTCTGTTCGCCAGTCAGGCGACGCCCGCCTATGAAACGATCGACTATGCCGATTTCTATCGTGGCGGTGTGTTACAAGGCGAGAACACCAAGTTCCTCGCTATCCGGTCTGACTTGCTGCTTGATCCGATCAAGTTGACCAACTACATGAACAACGAGCCAACCTTCAACAATGCCGATGGCACCTCGAAGCTGGGCTGGAAGTCGCAACTGAAAGCGGATGGTTCGCCGAACTACGATCCCGCGCGTACCTCTGACGTCATTGAAAAAACCACCAACCTTTACGCCATGATGAATTTCGGCAAGGAATTCAACAACGGCATGTCGATCGATGGTAATTTCGGTGTGCGCTATACCTCAACCGAACTCGCCTCGACCGGCTTCATGGCCTACAAGCCGTTTGATGAGGATTTACAAACAGCGTCGACGGTGGGTAGTCCGCGGACGCCGGACGCCGAATCCCGTGACGCGCCGCAAGACTTCCTGCCGGAAACAACCCTGTTCCTGCAGAGCCTGGCGACCCCTCGCACGGTTTCTGTCAAGGACACACATTGGCTGCCTTCGTTTAACCTGAAGTGGAACCTGAACAGCGAGATGCTTATCCGTTTTGGCGCCAGCCAAAACCTGAGCCGCCCGAACATTCAGGACATGCGTGCCGGACAGGTGACCAACGCCGTCACTACCCGAACCGCGTATCCACCAATCGTGAAGTGCACTCCAGTAGCTCCAGCTACGACTTGCATAGAGGATCCTCTGTTCGGTGTGGATCGTGGCGCCCAAAATATCTCGCTCGACCAGATCCGGATCACCGGTGGTAATCCGAACCTGAAGCCCATCACCTCGGACAACTTCGATCTGTCTTGGGAATGGTACTTCAAGGGGGGTACTGTTTCGACCGCTCTCTTCTATAAGGATCTGCAGAACATCATTCAAGGCGGCGATGTTACCTTGGGTTCGAAGACGCTGGATGGCAAGACCGTCAATATCGTCTATGGTGGTCAGGTCAATGCCGACGAAGCCCAGATCAAGGGCGTGGAACTGGCCTATCAACAGTTCTATGACTTCTTGCCCGGTATCTTCTCGCATCTGGGCCTGCAATCGAACTTCACCTATATCGAAGCCAGCGCCACCCCACCTCCGGCGTCTATCGATACCGATGGTAATGGAGTACCTGACGACTTCGGCACCATCTACCGCTTCGGTGTCAAGGATCTCTTGGGCCAGTCCAAGTACATCTTCAACATCGTCGGTATCTACCAGGACAGCAAATGGGAAGCGCGTGCGGCCTATAACTGGCGGTCCGAGAACCTGACGACCTACCGTGACTACATCACCGGCGACCCGATTTATCTTTCGGATGTCGGATTCCTCGACGGATCGATCAAGTACAAGGTCAATCGCCAGTTGCAGATCAGCCTGAACGGTTCCAACCTGTTGGATACCAAAAACAAGGCGACGGCTCTGGTCAACGCCAATGGGCAGCGTGTCGACCGGTTCAGCTTCATGAACGACCGCCGCTTCGTGCTGAGTGTTCAATACCAGTACTAGGGCCTATGATGATCAAGGAGCGGCTTTCTGACCGCTCCTTGAGTCATGTCCCCCTTCAGACGCGTTCAAAACGCAAAAGACAAAGGAAGCGCAAGATGAGGCAATCTTTAGGACTGTTATCGGCCTTGCTGTGCCTCGGCACAGCCACGGTCGTCCTGTCGGGTCCGGCTTTGGCCAAGGCTCCCGTATATCAAGCGGCCGGCCCAAAGGGCGGTGTCGGATATTCAACCACGGCCATTGATAATGGCCGTTACGTTGTCACTTACACCGGTGACGCCAGAATGAAGCGCGATCAGGCAGCGAACCTGGCCTTGCTTCGGGCGGCCGAGTTCACTCAAGAATCTGGCTTTGAATGGTTCGCGGTCATCGCCACCACCATTCGCGAAGTCGAAGTCGGTAGCGCCAATGATATCGCCGGCCGGACGGGTGCATTCATGGGCAACGAGACTGCCGGTACCGGCTCCGGTGGAGATCAATCCGCCGGCTCTGGTGGCGGAGATGCGAATGTCAATATGGGGCCGTCTACCGGCGGATATGGTGGTGGTGATGTTCCGCCCTCGGTCCTGGAACGCTGGCGGCCAAAGACTGTCGTTCAGGCCGTACTCATCATCCAAATGGGCAAGGGCGACGAGGCCAATTTTGCCGGCCTCTCCAAGCAGCCTGAGATTTTTGACGCCAAGGCTACAAGCGAGGAAATTCGTGCCGGATTGAAGTAGGCTGTTCAATACCCCAAATGCACAGCCTTCATGGAAGCAATGAGGGTTGCGCATTATTGCAGATTTGACATTTTATTTAATTATTTCAAATAATTGCAGGTAAATGGGATTGATTTTTTAGTCAAATATCATACGATGTAATCGGTTTCAGTCTTCTCCCGAAAATTGACGCCATATGTGTGTTGGGGTGTCGCACCCGAGACGTGCGGCGCCCCTTTTTCTCATTTTAGGCATGGCTTCTTGCGTCGAAATCGGTCTTTAGTGGATTCAAAAACAAAAAGCCTTCAAAAAAGGCCCTAGTGCCCAAGCCATAGGGAGGCAAGCCTGGAGATGAAGGTTGACGTGCATGACATCGGAAACTCCGGATCGCGCGTTGTTGTCATCGATGACTTTTTAGATGACGCGCATAAGGTTGTGGAGGCTGCTGCGGCCCTTGCGCCATTCCCGCCGGAGGGCGCCACCGCATATCCTGGTCAGAGGCGTCAAATCTCACCCGGTGATGCGGCGTCGGTCTACGTGCTGTCCGCTTTGCAAACAGCGGCGCCGTATATCCTCAAAGGTTTTGCCGCCAAGGACTTTGCCGTTGTCGAGGCCAGTTTTTCACTACTGACAACAAGGCCTGAGGGACTGCGCGCGGTCCAGCGCGTCCCGCATGTCGATTGCGACGATCACAGCGTGTTGGCGGTTCTGCATCACCTGCATGATTTGCCGGGGACAGGGACCGCCTTCTATCGTCATATCGGCACAGGGCTTGAGCGGGCCGACACGGGTAACTCTCAAAGGTTACGGCAGGCGCTTTCCACGGAAGCGCAAAGCCTCGATCGCGCCTCGGCCAGTTATGTCTCGGCTTATGACGATCTGTATGAGAAAATTTTCTCGGTTGAAGCGCGCTTTAATCGCCTGGTGATCTATCAGGGCTTTCTGCTGCATTCCGGTTATATATCGCCAGATTTCGCCTATAGCGATGATCCGCGAAAGGGTCGCCTTACGGGCAATATATTTGTGCGCACCCAAGGGGCTACAGCATGAGTGTCTTCCTGTCTGGTCGTGATCTTCATGCTTTTCAGCAGCAGATGCAAGCTGGTGCCGTTACGGCAACCAGCCCAAATAAACGTGGAGACGACAGGCCATGAGTTTACCTCCTGACGCCATCGATACGGTATGTATCTTGGGTGGCGGCACGGCCGGCTGGATGACGGCTGCCGCGCTGTCGCATAAGCTGAAAGGCCTGCCGGTATACATCGTTCTGATCGAATCCGACGAAATCGGAACGGTCGGTGTGGGGGAGGCCACCTTGCCTGCCATCCGCAGCTTCAACAATGCACTGAACATAGATGAAGCCGGCTTTATGAGAGCGACAGAGGCCACGTTTAAGCTCGGTATCGAGTTTTGCAATTGGGGGCGGATCGGCGATCGCTACATCCATCCCTTTGGCGACTATGGACAAGAGCTCAACAATTTACCGTTTTACCAACATTGGCTTCGCCTGCAAAAGCTTGGCGAGACACACAGGCTTGATGAGTATGCCTACTCCATTATGGCGGCAGAGCAGTCTCGATTCCGGCATCCTTCCACGGATAAAAGCCAGATTGAATCGTCCTTTGGCTATGCCTATCAATTCGACGCCACGCGCTATGCGGCGTTTCTTCGCCAGTTTGCCGAGGCCAATGGCGTTGTCCGCGTTCAGGGCAAGGTCATGGCTACCGCTCTGGACGCCCGCACTGGTCACATTGACAGCGTCACTCTGGACAGCGGGCAGACGCTTCATGCCGATCTCTACGTCGACTGTTCCGGCTTCCGTGGTATCTTGATCGAGCAGGCCCTGCACACAGGGTACGACGACTGGAGCCAATGGCTGCCGTGCAATCGCGCGATCGCCGTACCTTGCGAGTCGCGCGGGACTTTGACGCCGTTTACGCGCGCGACGGCGCTGGAGGCGGGATGGCAATGGCGCATCCCCTTGCAACACAGAACGGGCAATGGCCACGTCTATTGCAGCGAGTTTATCTCCGACGATGCGGCGGCCGACCGTTTGCTGGGCAATCTCGATGCGCCAAAACTGGCTGACCCGCGGCAGCTATATTTTACGACCGGCCGCCGTCGCGCGTTCTGGAACAAGAACGTTGTCGCCATCGGTCTGGCGGCGGGCTTTCTTGAGCCGCTCGAATCCACCTCTATCCACCTGATTCAGGAAGGCATTACCGAGCTGCTTCAGATCTTTCCTGACAAGCGGTTCATGGAGTCAGACCGCACGGAATACAACCGCCGCATGGGTTTGAATTTTGAACGGGTGCGTGACTTCCTGCTCCTGCATTACGTCGCCACACAGCGCGATGACACTGAGATGTGGCGCCATTTCCGCAATCTGACCTTGCCGGACAGTTTGCAGGAAAAGATATCGGCGTGGCTGACACGTGGTCATCTGACCCGCTATGAATTCGGGGTGTTTCTGCCGCCAAGCTGGGTGGCTGTCATGCTGGGTCAAAATCTTTTGCCTCAAGGCTATGATCCTCGGGCCGACAAGGCGCCGGAGCAAGAGGTCAGGCAACATGCCGAGGCGTTGCGCCGACGTATCCAGATGTCGGTGGCGGACTTGCCGGATCATGCCGCCTATCTCAAACAATTTGGCGCGGCGTCGAAGACTGAACCGCTTGTGGCGAAGGCAGGGTAGGGCCATGACCGAACAGACGGCAACACCCTCCGACCCTGGTCCTCAGCATATCGTGCTTTACGGCTCTGGCCTGGCCGCACAAATGACGGCGGCAGCGCTGGCGCATCAGGCACCGGCGTCGCTTCGCATAACTTGGCTTGGCGGTAGCGATGCGTCAGCCACGGATGTGTTTTATGGCAGCGTCACGCCACCTTCGGCCTATGATTTCAATCTGGCCGCCGGCGTCTCCGAGCCGCAACTGGTCCTTCAAAGCAACACGGCTTTCTCATTTGGTACGCTCTACAAGGACTGGGGTTTAGATCGGGCATCGTGGGCACAGACCTTTCAACTGCCGTTCCCGATTCTTGAGGGCGTACCTTTCCAGCACTACCTGACGCAACAGGCTATCTATGAGATCGAGCCCTACCTCGCCTCTGCAGTCGCGGGGCGACGGGGCGTGTTTGCTCATCCACCCGAGGGGCAGGGGCATGCCCTGTCCCGTGCGGAATACGGTTATCAGATTGAGGCCTCGTCGTACGGGGCTGTGTTTGAACGCGCCGCCAGCGGTCGTGTCACAAAGCTCGCCGCCGCAGTGACCCGGATTGACCAGGCGGCTGGGGAGATTAACGCTCTTCATCTGGCGGATGGTCAAAGGCTGACCGCCGATCTCTATGTCGATTGTTCCGGCCCTGAGGCGCAGCTGATCTCGACGCTTGGCGTGCCTTTTAACGGTGATCGCCGGCTGGGCGCCCTGGCTGACTTTACGCTCAGAGCTGAATTGGGCGCCCCGTTGAGGACCGTAACGGGTGATGCGTTTGGATGGTCAGCCGAGACAACGCTTCAGGGGAAAGTGGCGCGATTAGTGGTCTTTGATCCGGACTCGGAAGATCAGGCGAGACAGGCTCACGAAGAGTCTGCGGCTCTCCAGACTGAGCTTACACTGGGACATCATGATTGCGCGTGGTCCGGCAATTGCGTCGCGATCGGCCAGGCTGCCGCTGTTGTTGAGCCGGTGACGCCGGCGCCCCTTATCTTGCTGCAACGCGATATTCAACGTCTGCTGAACCTGCTGCCTGTAAGCCGGCGCATGTCGGTAGAACGAAAAGCGTTTAACCGTGGCTATGTGGACGATTACCAGCACGCCGGTCTGTTCAATCGCGCCCTGTTTGAAGGTTTCGACTTCCCTGACACGCCCTACTGGCACGCCGCCCGCTTGGCCCCTGTCGATGAGCGGCTGACCGCCAAGATAGAGCAGTTTGAGAGCCGGGGCTTGCATGTCGCCTTTGACCTTGAGCCTTTCACGCCGGAAGACTGGATCATCCTGCATTACGGCATGGGGCGACGGCCCGCACGCCATGACCGCGTCGTCGATCGTGCATCCCGGGAAAAGGTCGCCCAGTATCTTTTGTGCATGCGGCGCGACATAGATCAGGCGGTAAACTCCATGCCGAGCCATAGCACCTACATGCAGGGACTGGCACGATTTCTGAAACAACAAAGCCTTGTGACGCCATGACTCAGCCATTCAAAAACATAGTCATTCTGGGCGGTGGATCGGCGGGCTGGATGACGGCCGCTGCGCTTTCCAGCCTGTTAAATCCGAAGGACGTTTCCATCACCCTGGTGGAATCCGATCAGATCGGCACCATCGGTGTTGGCGAAGCGACCATTCCCGATATCATCAATTTCAATCGTCTACTTGGCATCAAGGAAGACGAGTTCATGAAGGCGACGCAAGCTACCTTCAAGCTCGGTATTGAATTTGTCGACTGGAGGCGCAAGGGCGATAGCTACATCCATCCGTTCGGGAGCCACGGCGTCGATATGAATGGCATAGATTTTCACCATTACTGGCTGCATAGCCGCGCCGGCGGCAATGCCCACCCCATCGGCCACTACAGCATGTGCGCTGTGGCGGCCGCAGACAACCGTTTTGCACTGCCAGACCCCAACCCCCAGAGCGTGCGTTCGCATATCCGCTACGCCTACCATTTCGACGCGACTCTTTATGCGCGCTTCCTGCGTCAGTATGCGGAGCTGCGCGGGGTGCGACGTGTTGAAGGCAAGGTGGATGAGGTCGTCCAGGCGGCCGACACGGGCTATGTGACCGGGCTGAAGCTCGACAAAGGCGACCTGGTTTCGGGCGAACTTTTTTTTGACTGCACGGGGTTTGCGGCGCTCTTGCTCGGCAAGACGCTGGGGGTGTCCTATAAGGACTGGAGTCACTGGCTGCCGTGTGATTCCGCTCAGGCGGTTGCCTGCACGCATGCGGGGCCTTTGCGGCCCTATACGCGCTCGACAGCCAGATCGTCAGGCTGGCAATGGCGGATTCCGACACAACACCGTACCGGCAATGGCCATATCTATAGCGGTGCCTTCATGAGCGACGATGAGGCCGCTTCGATACTGGTGCAAAACCTGGACGGTGACATGATCGGATCGCCGCGCAAGATAAGCTTCAAGGCCGGTCATCGTGACACCTTCTGGAGCAAGAACTGCATCGCCATAGGCTTGTCGGCGGGCTTCCTCGAACCGCTGGAATCGACATCGATCTATCTCATTCAGGAAGGGATCAGCCGCTTCATAGCTCTCTACCCCGACGCTTCGATCCCCAGCATTGTCCGTGACGAATACAATCGGCATATGCGTACCGAATTCGAGCAGGTGCGCGACTTCATCATCCTGCATTACAGTGCGACTGAACGCGACGACAGTCCCTTCTGGAACTATTGCCGCACAATGAATCTGCCTGACAGTCTGTGCCACAAGATCGAGCTGTTCCGCGAAGCCGGACGCGCCTTTCGATACGAAGATGAATTGTTCGCCAAGGCGAGCTGGATCGCAGTTTTCCTGGGCCAGGGCGTGATGCCAAAGTCCTACGATCCGATTGTGCGTAATCTTCCATACGCGTCCGTCAGTGAAAGCCTGGAGTTGATGCGCACGGCGATGATCAATGAGGCGGGCCGTATGCCGAATCACGCCGACTTCATCCAACGTTACTGCGGGTCTGCTTCCCTTTAGATATCATAGAATTTAAATAGTGATTATGACTGATCTTAAGATACGTAACATTGTTATCGTCGGAGGCGGTACCGCGGGCTGGATGGTTGCCGCCGGCATGGCAAAGCTTTTGCGTGATGATGATATCAAGATATGTCTGGTTGAATCCGATGCGATCGCCACGGTCGGTGTCGGTGAGGCGACCATACCCCATATCCTTTATTACAATCGCCTGCTCGGATTGGATGAAGACGAGTTCATGCGCAGAACCCATGCCACCTTCAAGACGGGCATCGAGTTCGTGAATTGGGGGCGCAAGGGACAAAGCTACATACACCCCTTCGGCCCTTACGGTGCCAACATGGAAGGGTTGCACTTTCATCACTTCTGGATGCGCTACGACCATATGGGAAAGGCGCCGCCGTTAGATAATTACAGCCTGATGATACAAGCCGCGCGGATAGGCAAGTTTCAACGACCCGATACCCGGCAACCGAATTCGCCCCTTAGCGCGATTGCGTATGCCTTTCAGTTTGACGCGGCTCTTTATGCCAGATACCTCCGCGAGATAGCGGAGAAGGGTGGTGTCAAACGAACGGAGGGCAAGATCGTCAGGGTCAGCCAGCACGCTGAGACGGGGCATGTGCAGAGCGTCAGTCTGGAAAGCGGCGAGGTCATTCCTGGCGATCTGTTTGTCGACTGTTCCGGTTTTCGCGGATTGTTGATTGAGCAGACCCTGCAGTCAGGGTTTGAAGACTGGAGCGCCTACCTGCCCTGTGACCGGGCGGTTGCCCGGGGGTGCGAACGTGTCGGGCCGCCCTTACCCTATACACGGGCCACCGCCAAGTCAGCGGGTTGGCAATGGCGCATCCCTCTTCAGTCGCGCACAGGAAACGGGCACGTCTATTGCAGCGAATTTATGAGCGATGACGCCGCCCTTGAAAGTCTCAATCGCGATCTGGATGGCGCGCCGATATCTGAGCCAAATTTTCTAAGGTTCAAGGCCGGCGTTCGCAAGAAGCCTTGGAACAAGAATGTCGTCTCCATAGGTTTGTCGTCTGGTTTTCTGGAGCCTTTGGAGTCAACCTCGATCCACTTGGTGCAAACCGCCGTGGCGCGGTTGATGACGAACTTCCCGGACAAGCTTTTTAACCAGCCCGATATCGACTATTACAATCGCCGCACCCAGCTTGAATATGAGCAAATCCGCGACTTTATCGTTCTACATTACCACGCAACCCAGCGCGACGACAGTCCGTTTTGGAACTATTGCAGGACGATGGAGATACCGAAGACCCTATTGGAACGTCTTCAAATCTATCAGGAAAACGGCCGGCTTTATCGCCACGATAATGAATTGTTCAATGAGGTTAGTTGGTTGGCTGTCCTGCATGGGCAAAATATCAACCCCAAGCGGTATCATCCCATCGCAGACATCCTGCCGGAAGCGGAGCTGGAAAGTCGCATGCGTCGTATGGAAGCGAACGTGGCCACCTCGCTTGACCTCATGCCATTGCACCAGGCCTTCATAGAACGGCACTGTAAAAGTCGCGACTAAGGTGCGAAATCTGTCTTGTCGGCACCGCCGCGCTATGGTAGCGGTATCAATAGTCTGACAATTATAAAAACAGGTGGGAAACATGACGAAGCATGGCCGTGCTATGAGCGAGCGTTTGCGTGGATTTCCCAATTTAGCGCCTTATGCGGGCAAGCTATTCGCCCTCATCGCCCTTGGGTTTCTTGTTACATCGGGCCAGGTTGTGGCGCGCGAAACGTTACTGGCTGGCGATGAGCAGGGGAGCGGAGCATATCCAGCGACCTTTGAGGAAGACGCCACCCTGCCAGCGCATGTTGTGTATCGCCCGAAGACTTTAGCAGTCCTGAAAGGTGATAAACTCGGCGTCTATGTCTTCGGCAACGGCGCCTGCAGCGCAGATGGCACTAGTTCGCGCAATCACCTGCTCGAAATTGCCTCGCATGGCTATGTGGCTATTGCCGCAGGTGTAGACCCTGCTCGCCACGATGCGCCCCCGCCGGCGCCTCAGATGGCGAACGGCCAGTTGTCAGCGCCCACAAAGTCCAGTGACCTGACCGACGCTATCGACTGGATCATGCGCGAAAACAGCCGGGCGGAAAGCCCATATTTTGGCAAGATCGATACCCACCAGATCGCGGTATCCGGCTGGAGCTGCGGTGGCCTGCAGGCGCTGACGGTTGCGGCGGATCCGCGTATCCGCACTGTAGTTGTCATGAACAGCGGTGTTTTCAATGACAACGCGATGAAAATTTCGGGCATAGAGGTCGATAAATCGGCGCTCGGACGCCTCCATGGTTCCGTGCTCTATGTCATGGGAGGGCCGGAAGATATCGCCTACAAGAATGGCACAGATGATTTTAGTCGCTTGTCGGGTTTGCCGGCAGCCATGGTCAATATCCCCGTCGGCCATGGCGGCACCTACATGCAACCCCATGGCGGCATCGCAGCCGAGGTCGTAGTCAACTGGCTGGACTGGCAATTGAAGGGCCGCAACGCCGCCGGCCAGAGATTCCAAGGGGCAGATTGCGGCTATTGCCACGATGCCCGACTGACCTTCGAGCGCAAAGATATCAAGTAGGATTGTCATGACCAACCAAACTCGTCGCCAGTCACTGGCCATACTGGGCGGTGGCGCTTTCGCCCTTCTGGCGAACCGCGCCAGCGCTGCCGTTGCCGCGCCTGTGCCCGGCAACAATCCGATCATCACCAACGCCTTTACGGCCGATCCCGCACCGCTCGTTCATAACGGCCGGGTCTACCTCTATGTCGGCCACGACGAAGCGCATGGCCAACAGTTGTTCAATATGACCGAATGGCTGGCCTATTCCTCGGAGGACATGAAGACCTGGACGTCACATGGTGCCATCATGAAGCCGACCGATTTCAAATGGGCGGTCGGCGATGCCTGGGCGTCACAAGTCACCTACACCAACGGCAAGTTCTATCTCTATGCCACGGTCCAGCATGACAAATCTGACAATGGCAAGGCCGTGGGTGTGGCGGTCTCCGACAGCCCGACCGGTCCGTTTGTGGACGCGCGCGGCACGGCGCTGGTGGGCAACACCAAGACGACTCCCAATGGTCTCAGGCCGTGGGAAGATATTGACCCGACGGTTTTCACCGATACGGACGGTACCTCCTGGCTGGCCTGGGGGAATGGCCAATGCTATCTCGTGAAGCTAAAGTCCAACATGATCGAACTGGACGGTGAAATCCACACCTTCGACCTGCCGGACTATACCGAGGGGCCCTGGCTGCATAAGCGTGGCGAGTTATATTATCTGACCTATGCGGGCATGGATAAGGAAAAGCACGCGGAGAACATCGCCTACGCCACCTCTCACGCCATTACCGGTCCCTGGACCTACCGTGGTCTGATCACCGGGACGGCACAGAACAGCTTTACCATCCATCCCGGCATTATCGAATTCAAGAATCAGTGGTACCTCTTTTACCACAAAGCGACCTTGACGATTAATGGCGAAGCCGGCGCCACTGGGCGTCGCTGCGTCTGCCTCGACTACATGTACTATAACCCAGACGGAACAATCCAGGCGGTTGTGCAGTCGGAGGCAGGTGTCAGCCTGCCGCCGAAAGCCCTTTGAAACGCGTGGATATCCAAACAATTGAAAGATCAGGGCCTATGAAACCTCTCAACCTGCTTGGTCGTTGCAGCCTCGTCGCCATTGTTTTGGCGATGTCAGCCCTGTCGGTCGAAGCCGAAACCACCAAAACCGATCCCCTGGCGCCGACCGGCCAATGGAGCGCCTATACCGCCGGCCGTGCCACCACACCGCCTATGGGCTGGAGTTCGTGGAATGCTTTCGGCACGGACGTCACCGAGGCGCGTGTGCTTGATTCCGCCAATACCATCGTCGAGAGCGGTCTGGCCGCCAAGGGCTATCGCTATATCAATATCGATGACGGCTGGTGGTTGAAGCGCCGGCAAACAGATGGCCGGATGCAGGTGCGCAGCGCGATATTCCCCTCCGCAGCGGTCGGCGGTGCAGAAGAAACCAGTTTCAAACCCTTTACCGACCGCATCCACAGCATGGGACTGAAGGCCGGCATCTATTCAGACCTCGGTCGCAATTCGTGTTCGCAGGCCTATGGCGGACCGAACACGCCGAACCTGCCCGAAGGCACAGTGGCTGAGCGCGAGGTCGGCCTCTATGGTCACATGGCGCAGGACATGAAGCTCTATTTCGCCGACTGGGGTTTTGACTTCATAAAGGTGGATGGCTGCGGCGTTCGGGCGTTCACGGCCGAACTCTGAAAAAGTCAAAAGCGGCCAGTATCGCGTCCTGGGCCCGCTGATCGACTTCCAGTCAGTTAACCGCACCGATGTGGCCGAGGTGAAAAAGCTCTATGGCGAGATCGGCGAAGCCTTGAAGCGTGACAATCCGGACGGCGATTTTGTCTATTCCATCTGTGCCTGGGGTTCGGCTGACGTGCGGGCCTGGGGCAAAAATGTCGGCAATCTATCGCGCACCAGCGACGACCTGACGCCGAGCTGGGGGCGTATGCTGACCAATTTCGACAGTGCTGCGACCCGTGCCCTCTACGCCAAGCCTGGCACCTGGAATGATCCGGACATGCTGTTCGTCGGCCATGGTGATTTTGACGAACATCACTTGACGGAGGCGAAATCGCATTTCGCGCTTTGGGCCATGATCAATGCGCCCTTGATCATCGGTTATGACCTGCGCAAGGCGCCCAAGGAACTGATGGATATTTTCGGCAATGCCGACATCATCGCCATCGATCAGGATGGGGCCGGAAACCAGGCCGTGCTCGCCTATGACACCGACGACGTGCAGATATTCGTCAAGACTTTGGGGACCGATCCTGCTCACAAGGCGGTGGCCATCTTCAATCGTGGCGATGTGGCCCGCGATGTCAACCTCACCGCTGCGCATCTGAAATATGCGACGGATGGCAATATCCGTCTCAAGGATCTGTGGACGAAGGCCACGCTGCCGGATTTCAAGGGCGACGTCAAACTGCGCGTCGAGCCGCGTCAGACACTGATTTTCGATGCGCAAGGCACGCACGCTCTGGCCGGCGGCACCTACCTGTCCGAGGTGCCGGGGCGCGTAAATCCGGCCGTGGACGGCGTCGTCGTGCCCCAGGCTGATCCGTATATTCACCGCATGGTCAACCCGTGGGGTGGCACCTATGGTCGCGGTGATCTGCCGATGTATGCCGGTTGGGGCGGCGCTCAGGCCGATACCACGCCCTATGGCCGGTCGCTTCAGGTCGGCGGGCAGGTTTTTGCCAGTGGCCTTGGCGTTCTGGCCGGTTCGCGCCTTGAGGTGCGTCTGGCGGGTGAGCGGCGGTTTGAAGCGCGGGTAGGGATCGATGACTCGACCCTCAATCCCTCTCAATCGGTCACGTTCTTCATCTATGGCGATGGCAAACTTCTGAAGACCTCGAAACCTCTGCGCTTTGGACAGGCGCCTGAGCTTTTGACAGCGGATGTGATGGGCGTAAAGATTCTCGAACTGGTTGCACGTCCGGGCGGCGTGTCGAGCGTTCAGCCGACCACGGTCACCTGGGGCGATGCAGCGCTCTTAAAATAATAGCCACACAAAAAAATCAGACAGGGAATGACTATGCGCCACCTTATGACCGCCAGCCTGTGCGCGCTGGCCCTTGCCTTACCTATGTCGGCGAAGGCCGCCGATCCTGTGATCCAATTGACCGTCGATTCTGGCAAGCCAGGCGCCACGATTGATCGCCATATCTTCGGTCAGTTCGCCGAACAGTTAGGGCATGGGGTCTATGATGGTATATGGGTCGGCAAGGGCTCAAGCATCCCCAATACCCGCGGCATCCGCAACGATGTGGTTGCGGCGCTCAAGGCGATCAAGGTGCCAAACGTGCGCTGGCCGGGCGGTTGCTATGCCGACAGCTATCACTGGCGCGATGGCGTGGGTGAAAAACGCCAGACCCGGGTCAATACGGCGTGGGGCAATGTCGTCGATTCCAATGAATTCGGCACGGACGAATATATGGACTTCATCGACCAGATCGACTCGGAAGCCTATGTGTCGCTGAATGTTGGTTCTGGCACCGTGGGCGAGGCTCAGGACTGGATGGAGTACGTGACTGCCGACCAGCCGACAACGCTTGCCAAGGAGCGCGCCGCCAATGGTCATCCTGCGCCTTACCGTGTTGCCATGATGGGGATCGGCAATGAAAGCTGGGACTGCGGTGGCCTGATGACGGCGGATGACTATACCGCCGAACTGCGTAAATATGCTCGTTTCGTTGGCAGCTATAACCCCAAGGAACCCTCTCTTAAGATCGCAGTCGGCCCTGGCACACCGGATACTCGCTGGACAGAAGCTGTGATGAAAACGTGGAAGGAACGCCACGGCTGGTCCTTCGATATTCAGGGGCTGTCTCTGCATTCCTACACCGTCTATGACGGCTGGCCGCCGCACATGCCGGCCACCGGCTTTGATGAAGCGGCCTATGCGCACGTGTTGCAGGAAACGCTGAAAATGGGGCCGTTGATCGACAAGCAGTCGGCCGTCATGGACAGTTACGACCCGGAGAAGAAAATCGCGCTTGTTGTGGACGAGTGGGGCGCCTGGCTGGCACCAACTCCCGGCACGAACAAGGACTTCCTGATGCAACAGAATTCGCAGCGTGATGCGGTGATTGCTGCCCTCAACATCAATATCTTTGCGCGCCGTGCCGATCGGGTGCGCATGGCCAATATCGCCCAGATGATCAATGTGCTGCAGGCCATGATCCTGACCGATGGGCCCAAGATGGTGCTGACGCCGACCTATCATGTATTCAAGCTGTATGTCCCCTTCCAGGACGCCACCTTCCTGCCCGTCACCTATGACGCCGGCAGCTATGTTCAGGGCAATACCACCCTGCCACGCTTTGACGCCATTGCGGCTAAGGGCAAGGATGGCAAGATCTGGCTGTCCCTCACCAATCTCGATCCGAAAACGCCCCTTTTGGTCGATGCCGCAGCCCTGGGTTTCAAGGCGAAATCAGCTAGTGGTCAGACCTTGAGCGCCCCCAAGGTTGACAGCATCAATACATTCGAAAAGCCCGACGTGGTGACGCCTAAGGCTATCAGCGGGAAGCTGAAAAATGGCGCGGTCATGCTGACCCTGCCGCCCGCCTCGGTCACGGTCGTATCTCTGGAGCCATAAAAAAGCGGGCCGTTCCAACTGGAGCGGCCCGCTTTCCATCTGCAAGGATTGACGTGATTGCCGCTGTAAATTCCAATCCGTTGGCGACACTTCAGCCAATGTGAAATTACAGCCTACTTTGCGGGGTTGTTGATAGCCAGGAAATCGACCACGGCTTGGGCTGTGCCAAGGCGGCAGGCCTCGGTGGCGAGGTCATGGCCGCAATCAGCCAGTTCGACATAGGTGACCGGCTTGTCGGCCTTCTGCAGGGCATCGCGCAAAGTGCGGCTCTGGCTGGCCGGTACGGTCTTGTCGTATTGGCTGTGCACCAGCAGCACCGGCGTGCGGACCGCCGCCGCCGTGATGGCCGCAGGCGTCTGGCTGCCGAAGTAGCGCTGAGCCAGGGCCGGCGAGTTGGCATCGGCGCGGAAGGCGCGCGGTTGCGTCGGATCGGCCTTGAGCGCGGCGATCTCGTCGGCCACGGCGTTTTGCTTCGCGCTCTTCAGATAGTCATCAGGATCGGCAATGCCGTTGATGGCGATGGCGCAGCGATACGGGCTGCCGCTTTGCGCACCGGCCAGCGCCGCGTAGCCGCCATAGCCCTCGCCGGCGATGCAGACGCGCTTGGGATCGACCAGACCTTGCCTGGCGAGATAGCGCACGCCATCGGCCATGTCGCTCAAGATTTCGGCCCGACCATTCGCCCTTGCCGGCTTCGGTCAGGGCGGCGCCATAGCCATCGGAACCGCGGTAGTTCGGTTGCAGCACGACATAGCCGCGTGACGCCATGGCCTGTGCCAGCCCGTCAAAGCCACGTGCATCGTGGCCAAGCGGACCGTCATGCGGCAGCACGACCAGCGGCCGGTTCTTCGCCTCGCCCTGCGGCGGCAGGGTGATCAGGGCGCGGACCTCCAGGCCATCGGCCGCCGTGTAACGGACCGGCCGCTGCGACGCCACCCATTCCGCCGGCACCGACGGATACTGGCTGCCGATATCGACGCGCTTGCCGGTGGCGAAATCGTAATAGTGCCACGAACCCGGATCATCACCGCCCTGATTGAACAGGATCATCTGATGCGGATCGCGCGCGGTGGCGACGACGCGAACGGCCTGACCCGGCGCGGTATCGACGGCGTGCTTGTAGACCTCGGCGAGATCAGGATCGAAGAAGGTGTAGGTGGTGATTTCGCCATCGTGGGCGAAGCCTGACAGGGCGCCGGTCTGCGGATCGAAGAGCGGCCGGTCGCGGGTGGCGTCGCCGCTATCGAGCGCTTCGGACAGCTTGCCATCGGCCGACAACTCGTAATAGTGGAAGCGGCGCTGGCCATCGCTACCAATGGCCACATCGAGGATCAGCAGGGACTGGCCGTCGCGGCCTAACCCTGCCAGAAACGGCGCAAAGGTATGCGCCTTGGCGTCGATCTTGCGCTTGAGAATCGGCGTCCACTTGCCGGACTTTCTCATCTCGATGCTGAAGGTCTCATCGAGATAGGTGTAGAGCGCCCTGACGGTGGGTTGTCCGGTCTCATCGGTCAGCCAGTCATCGACATAGCTGCCAATGCGATCGAGGTCTCCGCCATGGTCATCGATGATGCGGCCCCGGCCGGTCTCGGGATCGACCCGCCACAGATAGGCACGCTGCGCCACCTGGCCGGCAATCGATTTGTCGCGCAGTTCGAGGAAGGGGCCAACGAGCGCAAGCTTACCGTCAACCATCACCGGCTTGGGCAGACCCAGCGCCATATGGTCATAGTCGCCTGCCATCTTAGCGCCCAGGCTGATGGATTGCTTGGTTCGTAAATCGACGATCGTTCCCGCGTCGTGCGACCGCACGCCGTAATCAGCACAGGCCGGCGGGGTTATGGCATGTGAGATCAATGTTCCAGTAATGCCCTCGTGGGGTTTATTCTGGCCGTCGGAAAAGGTTGGGGCTTCAGCATCAATACGATATGCCAAATCCGACAGAGCCTGAGCCGCTTTAAAGCTTTGACCTGAGCCCGACGGGCAAGTGCTGCGGAGGGCGGTCTCAGTCGCCGACAATATAATATGGTCATTGCCAAACCATGTGATCGCTGAAATGGGGTCTTCACTCAGCTTAATCGCCTGATTGCTGCCATCGATCACTTTGTACGTTGTCAGAAGACGTTGACCGCCTTTGCGCGTGACGAAGGCGAAGCGGCTGCCATCTGAGGACAGGGCGATGTGTTCGACGCGCGGGGATTGCGTAAACACTTCAAGGGGCGGAGGCGACGCCTCTTCGGCCAGTTTGGGGCGGATGGCGCCCTTGACGACGACCTCTGTGGCATCTTCTGGCGCCGTCTGAGCCATAGCCGCTGGAACTGCCAAAATCATGACGACAGCCAGCGTGGCGGTCAACCTATACATATAATTCCCCCTGATTGTTATTTTAAATCTATGTCATCATGGTTGCGCATTGATGGCAACCTTAAAATGCACCAAGATCATGTCCTGTTTGTAAGCCGGCCTTGGCCAACTTCGAACCACCTTGCCCGAGTCAGCGAGGGATGTGATGGGCCGTTCCAACCGGAGCGGCCCGCTTCCATCTGCGACGGCGATTTACTTTTTACTGTCGAAGACCAGGTTCTTTCCGAAGAAGGGCAGCACATGGTTCTGAAAGCGATCGGCGACATTGCTGACGTGATTGCCGCTGTAAATTTCAAAACCGTTGGCGATCCCGTAATTGTCGAGTGTTTCGTGCAGCTTCGTGGTATCGGTTTTCAGACCATCCTGATCGCCGACGTCCATTGAGATGGCGTGATATTGGCGCAGGTTGGAAATATACTGGTCGATCATCGCCAGGGGCGCGTTGGCGGCCCATTTGGCCAGGATGTCCGGCTGCGGCTGGCCGTTCTTGACGGGCAGATCGAGATAGAGCGGCGGGTTCTTGGGATTTGGCGACCAGGCGGCGGCGGTGGCCAGCGTCGCGCGTTCGCCCCACCCCAGCTTGGTGGCGTCTTCGGGGGTCTTAACCGCTTCGATGGCTTTCAGCGCTTCGGCCGGTGGCGCTTCGCGCGCCGACATGCAGCACGGGCTCATGATGTAGAGGGCGCTGAAGACCTCTGGATATTTCATGCCAATGCGTGTGGTGCCATATCCACCCATGGAGTGACCGGCCAAACCCCGGCTCGTGCGGTTGGCGATGGTGCGGTAATGCGCGTCGATATAGGCCACCAGATCATGCGCGATGAAACCCTCGAAATTGCCCACGGTCGGCGAGTTGGAATACATCGAGCCGTTATGCAGGGTGCGAGAGTTAGGGAGCACCACGATCATATCCTTGGTGCCGGTGGCGAAGGCGCCCTCAATCGTCTGTGGGGTCTTGATCTCATTCGACCACATCTCATGGCTGATCGAATAGCCGTGCAGGGCATAGACCACGGGATAGCGCTTTTCCGGGTGGCTCTTATAATCGGGCGGCAGGTAGACGATAACGTCACGATCCGCCGATTCCCCTTCCAGATTGCCTTCCAGGGCCGGGCTGTGGACCTTGATTTTTTCCACGATGACCGGCGCGGCGCCAGCGACGACCGGCGGTACAACAGTGGGGGGAGGGGCGGGCTGCTGAGCGTAAACGGGTGCGGCGGATAGCAGCAAAAACGCGGTGAGAGTAGAGATTTTCATGTCGGTTTCCTTATGTGGCGCTAGTGGCCACTTTGCCTGTCGGATAGATAAAATGCCTGAAGCGCATGTCATCTTCCTGTTGTGTTTGCCTTATAGGCTTATCTTTTAGGATCTGCCGCATCATAGGTCTCTGGAGCGCAATCCATGACGGGCCAGGTTTAGGTAACGGGCGGCCTGAGGTACGGTTTAGTACCGAGCAACCGGAACGCTGTCATACACGCGGTGTAGATGCCTTGAAGCTAAGGCAATGTCGCCACCGAGATTAACTCAGACATTTTATATTTGTAAAGGTGCTTTTACCGGTGGTCATGCACAATCAAAGGGCCGGATCAATCACACGCAGAAAGCTTTGCGAAAGTTAATTTCATATTTGACACTCAAGGCCAGTGTGCGATTGTCATGCCTATAAACAACCGAGGCGAAAAGCCTGGACGGGTACGAAAGGCCTCTGGTTCGATCAGTGCGCCAGACCAATGCCCGATAATTATAAAAGGGATGGAACATGCAGACGCCGAAGCCTCTTGCGCTTAACCGCAGGCACGTGTTGATGGCCGGCGCCGCAACCGCCGCGGCGGCTTTTTCTGTCGGCGATCTGCTGGCCGTCACGCACAGCCCGCCCGACTTTGTCTCCGCAGTGCCCGGTGGATCGCTTGAGGTGATAGCCTTGACAGATCGCGCTTTTCGCGTCCGGTTTGTTCCCTCATCGCGCCTTGCCGAAGCAACAAGTTCCATCCTGTTGGCGCAGGCCTCCAAGCCCCGGGTTCGCGTCACGCAGACCCGTCAGGGACGAAAGCTTCGCCTTCTGCATCTCATCTGCGACTGGAACGATCAAACCGAAACCCTGAGCTTTCTTGATGCGTCGGGCAAGGTTCTGTTGCAGGAGTCGGCAAGGCGGCTGACGCCCTCAACCGTCAGAGGCCAGCCAACGTTTGTGGCCGAGCAGACCTTTCAATCGCCGGCTGACGAACGCCTTTTCGGGACGGGATGCTTCCAGGATGGTTATCTCAATATCCGTGGCTTGCCCAGGCGGCTGACGCAGGTCAATACCCAGATCAGCCTGCCGTTCGTCCTGTCGAGCAAGGGTTATGGCTTGCTGTGGCATAATACCGGCATGAGCGAGCTTAACCCGCCCTCCCGCCCGATTGCTCTGAAACGGGTCGACGTTGAAGCAAAGGTGGAAAGCGCCAATGTCACGACCGCCGGCGGCAACGCGCAGGTGATGCGGCGCATGGCGACCTATACGGGCCGTTTTGATGTTGAAGAGACAGGACGCTTTGCCTTCATGCTCGATATCGGTCGCAAGATGGCCTCGCGTCACTATGTGGAAATCGACGGCGTCGCCTGTTGCGATTTCAGCAATCTGTGGCTGCCGCCGACGGCCAGTTTCATCACGGACCTATCGGCTGGATCGCATGACATCAAGGTGGTGGCCAATGAGGAGGACGCACCGTCCCTCCGCTTCGATCCCGTACGCGATCAGACCGTATGGCGCTCAACTGTGGCAAACTCCCTTGACTATGTAGTGATTGCTGGCCCCGAAGCGGCCGAAGTGATGGCGGGGTATCGAGCGCTTACCGGTGAAACGCCGATGATGCCGCTATGGGCCTATGGCTACATCCATTGCCGGGAGCGGTTTCATTCTTCAGACGAAATCTTGGAGACGGCGGCCGAGTTTCGCAAACGCAAGCTGCCGGTCGATATCATGGTTCAAGACTGGCAATACTGGGGCAAGCACGGCTGGAACGCCATGCAGTTCGATGAAGATCACTACCCGGATCCTGCCGCGCTGGTGCGAAACCTTCACGGCATGGACATGCGTTTCATGCTATCCGTCTGGTCGAAAATTTCGCGCGATACCTTGCTTGGCAAGGAGGTTGAACGTCAGGGCTTTTACATTCCGAAGACCGATTGGGTCGACTTTTTCAATCCGAAGGCAGCGGCCTTCTACTGGCAGAACCAGAGTCAAAAACTGGCCGCGCTGGGTATTGACGCCTGGTGGCAGGACGCGACTGAACCGGAAAACGACGATCTGGATGGCCGCGAAACCGCGGGCGGTGCGGGTGAGCGAGTCCGCCTCATCTATCCGGTTCAGGTGGCGCGCACCGTCTATGAGGGACACAGGCGGGACTTCCCCGACCGCCGCGTCATGGTCCTGACGCGATCAGCCTTTCTCGGTCAGCAAAGATATGCCGCAGCAACCTGGTCAGGGGACATCGGCCATGATTGGGAGACCCTGAAGCGGCAGATCCCCGCGGGCCTGAACATGGCGGCGGCGGGCTATCCTTACTGGACCGTCGATGCGGGCGGCTTTTTCCGGCCCGGTGAGGGCCAGTACAGCGATCCCGCCTACCACGAACGCTTCATCCGCTGGTTTCAATACGCCACCTTCCTGCCGCTTCAACGCGTCCACGGCTATATGACCAATACGGAGTTCTGGCGCTACGGCGACACGGTCGAGACCCTTTCGCGGGCCTTCCTTGAGTTACGTTACAGGCTGCTGCCCTATACCTATAGCTTAGCCGCTGCGACCCATCGCACAGGCACGCCGATTATCCGACCTCTGGTGTTTGATTTTGCCCACGACCCGCAGGCGCTGGATCAGTCTCACAGCTATATGTTTGGCTCGGCGCTGCATGTTGCGCCCGTGCTGGAACCGGGTGTCGCGCGTTGGCCGGTCTATTTGCCGCAAAGGCAAGGCGGATGGTTTGACGCCTGGAGTGGTGAACGTCGCGCCGGCGGACAACGCCATGATATTGCGACGCCAATCGACCACATTCCCCTGCACATGCCCGCGGGCGCGATCATCCCGCTCGGGCCCGTCGTGCAATCTACAGCGAATATCCGACGCGAGGATATCGACCTGTTTGTCTGTCCGGGGCAGGATGGTGCGTTCACACTCTACGAAGACGACGGCTTGACCTACGATTACGAGAAAAAAGCCTGCGCGCGCATCCCCATGTCGTGGAACGAAGTCCGTCGGCATTTCACTATCGGGGATCGTGAAGGCCAGTTTCCCGGCATGTTAGAGACCAGACGTTTTCGGGTTCATTTGGTGGGACCTGAACAAACGCCTTTAGCGTTTACGGGCGGCGTGGTGCTTGACTATAACGGGACAAAGATTTCCGTCACTTTGCCGAAATGACGTCAGGTGTCGAAGGATAGCCGGTATCCTCAAACGCTTGACGCGGGAACCTTGCGGTCCCGCTTTCAATTGTGATCTGAGTGCTCAATTCGAAGAAGATGCGGTATTTTTAAACGATTATGGGTACGATGGTCGTTCGTTTGGCAAGGGTTTGAACTCTGGTCGTGCTTGAACAGCCGGTTATCAATCTCGATACTCTGATGTGTGATTTAGGTTTATGCTAGGAGGTGGCCACCGGTGAGTTTTGAGAGACGGTCGGCGGTTTCCCGCACTTTGAGACCCAGTTCGGATAAACGGTCTGCTGTGAGCCGTGTGCTCGGCCCGGAGAGGGAAATGCCAGCACGCGCCTCGCCAAACTCATTGAAGACGGCCGCTGCCACGCACCGCATGCCTGGATTGGCTTCTTCATCATCGATGGACCAACCGCGTTCTCGGATCCGAGCGAGATTTTCGCGCAAATCACGCGGTTCTGTTATTGTGGCGGCTGTAAAACGTGTCAGGGCATGGGAGTTGAGAAAAATATCGATGCGTGACGCTGCCATTTCTGCCAGCAGGGCTTTGCCGATACCAGAAGCATGAATTGCACGTCGCTCTCCTATACGAAAGAAAGCGCGAATAGGCTCCTGACATTCTACCTGCGAGACAAAGACAATCTCATAACCGTCGAGCATCGCCATGTTGACGGTCTCGCCAGTCGCTTCCATCAATTCCGTCATAAGGGGGCGTGCAGCAACCAGAATCTTGTTGCGGCGCTGGAAGGCCATGCCAATGCGCAGAGCTTCGATGCCGATCGACCATTTTTGTGTCAAGTCGTCACAGGCGACCAGCTCGTGCGCGGCGAATGTCGCTAGAAGGCGGTGCGTGGATGACACCGGAAGGCCAGCTTTGTCCGCCAGCGCGGTAAGGGTCAGACCATCATGATGCGACAGAACTTTTAGCAAGTTCAGCCCTTTTTCAAGAGACTGATTGATTTTGGCGTCGCTGTCCTTTTGAAATTTGTCTTCGCGGGGACGCCCGCGAGGGCGACGTTCTGGGGAAGGACTCATGATGCACCTTAAGCTCAAAAGAGTGCACAGACTATGCCCAAACCTCAGAAATAGACATAGGCTTCAATGAAGGGGCTTATGGTTCATTATCATTCAGATGCCTTAGCGATAGGTGTAAAGTCTCAGCCGTAAGATAGAGGTCTTGCCATCCGGAATGGTCAGGTGACGCCCTTGATGGCTTTGATCACCATTCAGCCATCGCCCCTCAATGAACTTGCCCTCTTCCATATGACCTTCGACAATCTGCTCAATGCCGATCTGGTCGCGGCCGTTTGGGTCCTTGAAGGTCAGTGTGATGCCGGTGCCGGCGACGATAAACTCGTTCTTGCCGGTCTTGATGATCAGGCCGCCGTGGGCGGCGAGGTCCTGCTTATCCTTAGGCATCCACGGATAGATCATGTTGGCGCTAAAGCGATAGCCGTCGAGATCGAAGGTTTGCGACGTCTCGTCGACCTTGCCATCCAGAGTGACCGGCGCGCGAAAGCCGCGCATGGTGCCCTTGCCCTGATGGGCGAGGATCAAAGGCGTCAGACTTTTCAGCGTGGCGTAGGTTTCGATAAGTGGATCGCCGTTGGGCAGGTTCTCGATCGAGAAGGGGGAAAAGCTCATGGCGTCCAGTTCGCCGAAAGCGAAGAAGGCATTGCCTGGCGCCTGATGGAAGCCGGCCTGATTGGATTCCGGGATGAGCAGGGGATTGTCGTAGCGCTTGAAGCGCCTCGCCCAGTCGGTGAAATCGGCCCAGTAGTGGTCCATGGCCAGGATATCGATGGAGGGCGCGCCGGCCTTCCAGATATCGAACAGATGCGGCAAGGGGCCGGCGCTAGGATAGTCTCCAGGTCGCTTGTCTGGGCGATTGAGCGCAGCATTGACGTACATTGGCAGGTCATAGGCTGCCTTGCCTGCTTTGGCTTCGGCCTCGACAAAGGTGGCAAAGCTCCAGGCCTGGAAAATTTCCTCGGTCGCGTCGCTGTCGCCGAACACCTCGATCCATGTCCCTTGACTGCGATAGCCAGCCGCGGCCCACTGCGCTTCCAGTTTGGGGTCGAGCTTGGCCTTATGGGCCTTAAGCCAGGCGATGAGGGTGGTCGGAACTTGGCCGGCATAGGCCGCATTGGCCGCGGGGCTATAGTCTCTGACGACCGGCAACATGCCGATTTCATTCTCGACCTGCACCATGATGACCGTGTGGTGGCTATCCGTGGCCTTGAGATGTGTCATCAGCGCCACGAAGGCTGTCTTATCAGCCTTCAGGTTATCGGGATCAAACGGACTGAGAATATTTTGCGCCACACCGGTGTTGTCGCGCGCCAGAGCATAGGTGGTGCTATTCTGTTTGACCCAAGCCGGCGCGTAGGTGGACATCGAGTTTTTCCATGCGCCGAACCACAGCAAAACAAGGCGGGTGTCGTTCTGGCGCGCCTGAGCTATGGCAGCATCGATGACATGGAAATCGAACTGGCCCTGCACCGGCTCGATCTGATCCCATTCGACCGGCACAAACAGGGTGTTGATCCCCATGGCGGTCAGGTTTGGCCACAATGGCTTGAGATAGTCCGGATCGGAGGCCGTCGAATTGCCCAGTTCTCCCCCCAGTATAAGAAAGGGCTGACCGTCGACGATCAGTTGCGTCGCAGTACCTTGCCGTTGCAGTTGAGGCGCCTCATCGGCGTGCGCTGCACCGAACGAAATTATTGATATAAGGCCGGTAAGAATTGTCAGTTGGCGCATATAATCTATCCCTAGCGTCTTTCGTGTTTATCTGTTTAATCTGGTCGGAAGTCGGGACTGCTAAATTTGGTCATACCAAAATAGAAATCTTGAATCCCTTGTGTGCCAGGTTTTATAAGCATGATATGTTTAAAAGGCTGCATTTTTTCGTTGAGACGTTGGTCGCAATGGCATATTGGTCTGACCAACTCCATCGGTGAAGATTCCCTTGTCATTACTTTAGGCTGCAACAGGAAGCACGATTTTGGCTAATACTCCATCCTCCACACGCGCAAAAATACTATCCGCCAAGGTTATTGTGACCTGTCCGGGACGCAACTTCGTCACGCTGAAGATTGAGACCGATCAGGGCGTTTATGGCCTGGGTGACGCGACGCTGAATGGCCGCGAACTGTCGGTCGTCTCCTATCTCGAAGATCACGTTATTCCCTGCTTAATTGGCCGCGACGCCCATCAGATCGAGGATATCTGGCAATATCTCTATCGTGGCGCCTATTGGCGACGCGGACCGGTCACGATGTCGGCCATCGCCGCGGTCGACATGGCCCTGTGGGACATCAAGGGCAAGATCGCCGGCCTGCCACTTTATCAGCTTCTGGGTGGTGCCTGCCGCACCGGCGTCATGGTCTATGGCCACGCCAATGGCACAACTATCGAAAATACGGTCGAGGTGGCGCAAAGCTATCAGGCGCTCGGCTATAAGGCGATCCGCCTGCAATGCGGCGTGCCCGGTCTCAGCAGCACCTACGGCGTTTCCAAGGACAAGATGTTCTATGAGCCAGCGGATGCTGACCTTCCGACCGAAAACGAATGGAACACTGAAGCCTATATGCGCGTGGTGCCCAAGCTGTTCAAAGCGGCGCGTGAAGCCCTGGGCGACGACGTGCATCTGCTCCATGACGTCCATCACCGCCTGACGCCCATCGAGGCGGGACGTTTGGGGCATGATCTTGAACCTTATCGTCCGTTCTGGATGGAGGACGCCACACCCGCCGAGAATCAGGAAAGCTTCAAGCTCATCCGCCAGCACACCACCACGCCGCTTGCGGTCGGTGAAATCTTCAACACGCTCTGGGACTGCAAGGATCTGATCAGCAACCAGTTGATCGACTATATCCGCGCTACTGTCGTCCACGCCGGCGGAATCACCCACCTTAAGCGCATCGCCAGCTTCGCCGATGTCTATGGCGTCAAGACCGGCTGCCACGGCGCCACCGACCTGTCGCCGGTCTGCATGTCAGCGGCGCTGCATTTCGACGTGTCGATCCCCAATTTCGGCATCCAGGAATATATGCGTCACACCGAACTGACCGACGAAGTCTTCCCGCACAACTACAGCTTCACGGCCGGATCGCTCCATATCGGCGACGCGCCGGGCCTCGGCGTTGACATCGATGAGGAAAAGGCCGCCAAATACCCCTATCAGCGCGCCTACCTGCCGGTGAACCGACTGCAGGACGGCACCCTGTTCAACTGGTAATAAGGATCACCCGCATGACCCAGCGCATAGCCCGAATTGTCTCGCTTGTGCTGGGATTGATCCTTGGTCTGGTTACCATGGCCCATGCCGAGGACGGCTATGATCTGTGGCTGCGCTACCGGCCCTTACCGGTGGCGCGGGCTCAGGTCTATTCGCCGCATCTGACCTCGGTCGTCGCTGGCGACAGCCCGATGCTGAGCGCCGCGCGAAGCGAACTGCAGCGCGGTGTCTCCGGCTTTTTCGGCCGGGAGCTACCGGCTGCCACCTCGATCGGCGACGGTGCGCTCGTGATCGGCACACCGGCAGAGCAGCCTGTCATCAAGGCGCTGAACCTACCACTCTCCGGCTTGGGCGATGAAGGCTATCTAATCCGCTCGGTTACCGTGGACGGTCACAAGGTCACGGTCATCGCCGCCAACAGTGATCGCGGTAGCCTCTATGGCGCTTTCCGGCTGCTGCGACACATACAAACGGGCCAGAGTATAGATAAGCTCGACATAGCCGATGCGCCCAAAATCAAGGTGCGTGTGCTCAATCACTGGGATAATCTCGACAGCTCGGTGGAGCGCGGCTATGCCGGGGCGTCGATCTGGGACTGGTGGCGGCTGCCCGATCTCAAGGATCAACGCTATACCGATTACGCCCGCGCCAATGCCTCCGTCGGCATCAACGGCACGGTGGTCAATAACGTCAACGCCAAGGCGCTCAGCCTGACGGCGCCCTATATCGTCAAGACGGCGGCGCTCGCCGATAGTCTGCGGCCCTACGGTATCAAGATCTATCTATCGGCGCGTTTCTCTTCGCCCATGGAGCTGGGCGGCCTGAAAACAGCCGATCCGCTCGATCCGGCCGTGCGCGCCTGGTGGCAGGCCAAGACGGATGAAATCTACAAGGCGATCCCCGATTTCGGCGGCTTCCTCGTCAAGGCCAATTCGGAAGGCCAGCCGGGGCCTGGCGATTATCACCGCAGTCATGCTGATGGCGCCAATATGCTGGCCGAAGCCTTAGCGCCGCATGGCGGTATAGTGATGTGGCGCGCCTTTGTTTATAGCGAGCATGATGCCTCGGACCGCGCCAAGCAGGCCTATAATGAGTTCCATCCGCTCGATGGTCAGTTTGCCGACAACGTGCTGGTCCAGATCAAGAATGGCCCGATCGACTTCCAGCCACGCGAGCCTTTCTCGCCCTTGTTCGGTGCCATGCCAAAGACCCGCGAGATGATGGAGTTCCAGATCACCAAGGAATATACCGGACAGGCGACGCACCTCGTCTATCTGGCGCCGATGTTCGAGGAGACGCTGAAGGCTGATACCTTTGCCAAGGGCTCAGGCTCGACAGTTGCGCGCATCATCGATGGCTCGCTGGAAAAGCACGCCCTTACCGGCATGGCTGGCGTCGCCAATATCGGCGCTAACCGCAACTGGACGGGCTCGGATTTCGATCAGGCCAACTGGTATGCCTTTGGCCGATTGGCGTGGAATCCGGACGCTTCCAGCCGCGACATCGCCACTGACTGGGTGCACATGACCTTCTCGGATGATCCCGCCTTTGTCACGCCGGTGGTCGATATGATGATGAACTCACGAGAGGCTATGGCCGATTACATGACCCCGCTCGGCCTGCATCATCAGATGGCGACCGGTCATCACTATGGTCCCGGCCCGTGGGTACATGAGCTTGCGCGGCCGGAGTGGAATCCGGTCTATTACAACAAGGCCGACGCCGGCGGGATTGGCTTTGACCGCACAAAGACCGGCAGCGACGCCCTGGCGCAGTATAATCCACGCGCGGCGAAAACCTGGTCTGACCCGAGCAAGATGGATCAGCGCTATCTCTTGTGGTTCCATCACCTCTCCTGGGACTATCGTTTGCAGGATGGCCACACGCTTTGGGACGGCCTTGTCATGCGCTACCAGTCCGGTGTTGATCAGGTCGGCGTCATGCAAACGACATGGGCAGGACTTGCGCCTTACATAGATGCGCAACGCTTTGCCGCCGTCTCGCAAAACCTGACCATCCAGCGCCGGGAAGCGCAATGGTGGCGCGATGCCTCGATCAGCTATTTCCAGTCGAAATCAGGCCTACCTCTACCCGCAGGCTATCAAGCGCCAGCCTTACCTCTCGAAGCCTACGAAGCCCTGACCTTCCCCTATGCACCGGGGCAGGGCCATTAATTTGCTGGCGGCGTCCAACAGAAAGATGCCTTTGATACTGTGTCCGAAAAGTCGGGCACACGATGCCAAATAGGCCAGGCCGCCCGTTATAACGGTTAAGCCTTACAGGCCCTATTGGTTGTGTCTGCCAATTTTCAAAGGTCAGACAAATTAACTTTTCAAGTCGGTTTTTTCATGGTAGCGCTATCAGAAAGGCGACCTGATCGCCAAAAATATCGCGATAAAGCGGTACTGGGAGGACATCGTGAAACTGAAACACCCCAAATGGGCGTCAACTGGCCGTGGCCGTCATGTGGCTCTGAGCGCACTTGTCATGCTGATATCCATCGGCATGCTGCAGACCGCGCAGGCGCAAAATCCATTGGATGCTCAGGGCTATCATGACCTGACAAAACCCGCCGAACAGCGCGCCGCCGATCTGGTCTCGCGCATGACTCTCGAAGAGAAAACCGCCCAGCTCATCAATGACGCGCCGGCCATACCGCGCCTCGGCGTGCGGGAATATAATTGGTGGAACGAAGGCCTGCATGGCGTGGCGGCGGCCGGCAACGCCACGGTTTTTCCGCAGGCCGTGGGCCTGGCCGCGACCTTTGACGCGCCGCTGATCCATCAGGTGGCTGACACGATCAGCGTAGAATTTCGCGCCAAGAACCTGGAGCGCCTTCATCGATTCGGGGGTTCGGACTGGTTCCGCGGACTGACCGTCTGGTCGCCCAACATCAACATCTTTCGTGATCCGCGCTGGGGAAGGGGGCAGGAGACCTATGGTGAAGATCCTTATCTGACCTCGCGCATGGGGGTGGCCTTTGTTCAGGGGCTTCAGGGCGATGACCCCACCTATTATCGCACCGTGGCCACACCCAAGCATTATGCTGTTCATAGCGGACCTGAATCCGGTCGCCACCGGGATAATGTGACGCCCTCGCGCTATGATCTGGAAGACACCTACCTGCCGGCCTTCCGCGCCACGATCACCGAGGGCAAGGCGGCATCGATCATGTGCGCCTATAATGCCATTGATGGTCAGCCGGCCTGTGCCAACGACGACCTCCTCGTCACACACCTGCGCAAGGACTGGGGTTTCAAGGGCTTTGTGGTATCGGACTGCGATGCCGTGGGCGATATCTATTACAAAACCTCGCATCATTATCGCGCAACACCCGAAGACGGCGTGGCGGCTGCCTATCAGGCCGGTACGGATCTGATCTGCGGCAACGCTAATGAAGCCGATCACCTGACCAGCGCTGTCCGCAAAGGCCTGCTGCCGGAAACGGTTCTTGATACGGCGCTTGTGCGTTTGTTTACCGCCCGCTTCAAGCTTGGGCAGTTTGACCCGGCGCCAAAGGTTTTCCCATCGATCACGGCCGCTGATTATGACACCCAGGCCAATCGCGATCTGTCGCAGCGTGTGGCGGAATCCGCCATGGTACTGCTCAAGAACCAAGGCAACCTTCTGCCGCTCAAATCCGAGCCTCGCTCGATCGCGGTGATCGGGCCAAATGCGGACTCGATTGATTCTCTGGTCGGCAATTACAATGGCGAGCCTTCGCACCCCGTGACGGTTCTGGCGGGTATACGCGCCCGTTATCCGAATGCCACTGTTCATTATGCGCAAGGCTCAGGCCTGATCGACCCGGTCTTATCTGCCGTGCCGGACGCGGTGTTGTGTCGTGACAAGGCTTGCGCTGATAAAGGCGTGACCGTGAGTCGTTTCACCTCTCACGATGTGACGGCTGCACCTCGGGAAACAACGACCGAAGCCGGTATCCACCAAAGCTGGAGTGGGGAACTGCGCAGTGGCGCCGTGCGGTTTGAGGGCTACCTGACCGCTCCGGAAAGTGGAGAGTACCGTTTCCGCTACGATGCCGATGGCGGTTACCGCATCTGGATCAATGATAAGATGGTGGTGGACGCCTGGCGCGTCGATTGGCGGCCGTCCATTGCCACCGGTGCGATCAAGCTGGAAGCTGGCAGCCGTAATTCCATTCGTGTCGAATCCTTCCAGCGTCAGCCCAAGGGCGATGAAAGACTGATCTGGAGCGTACCTTCCGATGCGGGCGCACAAGCCGCCGTGGCGGCAGCCAAGGATGCCGATCTCGTGATTTTTGCCGCGGGCTTATCTCAGCGCGTCGAAGGCGAAGAAATGCACGTTGACGCCGTCGGATTTTCCGGCGGTGACCGAACCAGCATTGACCTGCCACCCATTCAGCAAAACCTGTTGGAGAAGGTGAGCGCGACCGGCAAGCCGGTTGTGCTGGTGCTCCTGAACGGTAGCGCCCTGGGCGTGAACTGGGCGGACGAGCATGTGCCGGCCATTGTTGAAGCCTGGTATCCGGGTGGGCAAGGCGGCGCGGCTGTGGCACGTCTGATCGCGGGTGATTTCAGCCCGGCGGGCCGCCTGCCTATGACCTTCTATCGTTCGGTCGATCAGCTTCCAGCTTTCAACGACTACGCCATGAAAGGCAGGACCTATCGCTATTTCAAGGGTGAGGCGCTTTATCCGTTTGGTTATGGCCTGTCCTACAGTCGTTTCCAGTACGCGCCGGTGACACTATCGGCGCGCCAGGTGCGCGGTGACGAACCCGTTACGGTTTCGACAAAGGTCAGCAATACCGGCGGTGTCGATAGCGACGAAGTCGTTCAGCTCTATGTCAGCCATCCCGGGGAAAAGAATGTCCCTATCCGCGCGCTGGAGCGCTTTGAACGCATCCACCTGAAGGCGGGGGAAAGCAAGACGGTCAGTTTCACGCTCGACAGTCGCGCCTTAAGCACGGTCAACCAGGATGGCACGCGTTCGGTCAAGCCCGGCAAGGTCACCATCTGGGTCGGCGGTGGACAACCGGACAATCGCAAAGGGTTGGAGAAAACTGCAGGCGCCGACGCCGCCTTCACGATTACGTCCACTCAGGTCCTGGCGCCATAGGTGCCAGGGGGCGGGTGACTATCCATCATAAATCAGAACAGGGGAAAAACCGTGACCAAAATAATGCCACAGATCTCGCGCCGGGACGCGCTTACAGCCATGAGCGCGCTCAGCCTAAGCATAACCCTGCCAGCCTATGCGGCCGGTAATCCATCCTTGGGCGGAAGCGTCAATGCCGCCGACACAAAGCCGCCCATTTCGCCGTTCATTTACGGTGGCTTCATCGAGCATATCGGTGATCTGATCAATGACAGCCTGTGGAGCGAGGTCCTTGACGACCGCAAGTTCTACTGGCCGGTGGTCAAGCCGGAACCGGCCCCTGCCGCCGCAGCCAACCGTCGCAGAGGCGCGCCGCCGAAAAAGTGGCACCCTACCGGGCCAGATGACAGCGTGACCATGGATACAAAGGCGCCTTATGTGGGCGCGCACAGCCCAGTGGTCCGCCTGACCGGCGGCACCCCGCTCGGCATAGGGCAGGGTGATCTGTCATTGGCTAAAAAAGCCTACAGTGTGCGTCTGGTGGTCGCCGCTGATGCCGGCGTCGCCGTCACGGCGACACTGATATGGGGCAGTGATCCGGCCATGCGCCAAAGCGTACCGGTCGCGACGAAGACAGACTGGACGACGGTGCCACTTAAGTTCGACTGTGGCGCGGCATCAACCACCGGGCGTCTGGAAATTACCGGCACGGGCACAGGCACATTCCGCGTTGGCGCCGTCTCCCTGATGCCAGCCGACAACGTCGGCGGCTTCCGGGCCGATATGATAGCTCTGATGCGTGAGATGGACTGCAAGATCATGCGCATGCCGGGCGGCAATTTCCTGTCGGCCTATGACTGGCATTTCACGGTCGGCGACCTCGATAAGCGCCCGCCGATCCTGGACCCGGTGTGGCATGCGGTTCAGCCGAACGATGTCGGTGTCGACGAACTCCTGCATATGGCCCGCCTGATCAATGTCGAGCCGTACTGGTGTGTCAGCACCGGATTTGATTCTCCGCGATCGGGCGCGGAACTGGTCGAATATGTGAATGGTGCTGCGACTACCGAATGGGGCGCCAAGCGCGCAGCCAACGGTCATGCTGAGCCCTGGCGTGTCAAATATTGGGACATCGGCAACGAGATGTACGGCCACTGGCAGATGGGCCACATCTCGCCGGAGCAATATTACGTCAAGCACAACCTGTTCGTTGACGCCATGCGCGCTGTCGATCCGACCATCTATATCGCGGCACCCGGCGGCTTCGCAGACGAAATGACGACGGGGCAGGGCATCTTTATCGAAGGCCAGCCCCAGGTCGCCATCGGCTCGGAGCGTGACTGGGCCTATGGCATGTTTAAAAACTGCATGGGCCGTTTCGACGCCCTGCAGACGCATGCCTATCCGGCGGAAAACAAGCGCTATGATCTGTCGACGGGCAAGCTGGTGGATATCACTCAGTCTCTCAATGAATGGTCACGCGGTATGGCGCAGCGCATCCAGACCATGGCGGATTGCTGGGAAGCCTATAAAAAAGCCTTTCCTATGCTGAATGACGGCAAGATCAAGGTGTTCTTCGACGAATGGGCCTACCATTTCCAATCGGACTATAAAGGCTGTCTGGCCGTGGCCATCGCATTCCATGAGTTTTACCGGCACACTGATTTCATCGACGCGGCTGGCTACACCATGGCGACCGGCTGGCTCAATTTCTCACCAACCGACTCGGTGATCAGCGCCACAGGCCGGGTGTTCCAGCTCTATAATCAACACTTCGGTGTCATTCCGGTGGCTGTGACCGGCACGTCGCCCGTGCCGCCGCCACGGTATCCGATTGGCGGCGACCAGCCCAGCGTCAATACGGGGAGCGCGACCTGGCCGCTTGACGTCTCCGCCGCCTTGACGGCAGACCGCAAGGAGCTGATCGTCTCTGTGGTCAACGCCACCGAAGAGCCCCAGAGCCTCAAACTCGCGATCAACGGCTTCGCGCCTGGCCGCACCGGCCGCACCTGGCGTCTGGATGCACCTGGCCTCGATGCGCAAAATGTGGTCGGGGCAGCGCCTCAGGTGAAGATCAAGGAAGGCAGCTTCAACCCGCGCGCGGGCACGCTTTCCTTACCTGCAACGAGCATTACGCTGTTTGAATATAAACTGGCCTGATCGCGATAATATGAATTCTCAAGTTCTGCGCGTACAGGTCTCTATAACATATATTACACGTGATAACATCCATTATCACGTGTATTAAATTGCCATATTTGTAGGTTTTGACTGAATATAGAGCCGAGCATCCGGCGAGAGTTCCGCCCCCTTTTCGGAAGAGCTCTCCACCCTCAGTGGAGGTTGTGTCGGATGATTTTGCATCTAAATGGAGCGCTAAAAAATCATCGCGCCTTCACAGGCCTGGAATATTCAATCGATTGCGGCCGGCATGTAAGGGATAGGACTTCCCCTGCCACACAAACCGGGTCGGCAGGCCTTTGGGAACTGTTATGGTCGCGCGCACCGATTTACCCGTTACGCGGTAACGAACGGAGAGACGTCCATTGGGCGTCGGGGTTGCCGCATCGACGGCCTTGAGCGTGCCGAGGTGGGGCGCAATAACGGCCGATCTGTAGCCGGTCGCATCGGGTCTGAGGCCTGCCACAATACCGATGAGATCGGCCGTGGGATGCGCTGACCAGGCGTGCGTATCTGAACGGGTCTCTCCACGGGTTTCTGGCCACGTTGTGAAGTTCTGTTTCAGCAGGTCGCGCCAGGTTTTGACCAGACCGAGATACTCGGTATCGAGATCTGCATGGTCAAAGGCCTTGATGAGGTACCAGGAGAAATAATAGCTGGTTTCGATCATGCCTGTCGGGGCATCCACGCCATTTCCTTTTGTAATCTGTCTTAGGATATCCGCTGCCTTATCCTTTGGGGCGACGTCATAAAGCACGGCCAGGGCATTGGCGTGCTGGCTGAATACAGTTCTGTCGGGCGAGTCGGCATACAGGCCTGTGCGCGCGTCCCAGCACTGATCCTGAATGGCGCGTGTGACGGTTTCGGCCTTTTGCAGGTCTTGGCTTGCCAAAGCCGGATCACCCGCGGCCATTTCGACGGCCGCCATGTCCTTCAGCGCGCCGAGATAGCTTAATGTGACGACGCAAGACGTTTTCGTTGTTGCATCGAACGAGGGAAAACGATCCGCTCGGGTCGCCTCACCCGGCTGTTGCGCTTCGCCAGCCCAGTCAATGTAGTTCCAATAGGGCGTCATGCCGACGAGCCCGTTTGTGGCGACATAAGGCGCATACCAGTCAAGGACCCGGCGTGCACCGGCCAGATTACGTTTCAGGACGGCGGTCTCCCGGTGGTATTGCGCATAGTCGCGCATCATCCCAATCCACAAAAGACCGAACGGCGGGATGATGTTATCTCCGCTTGAGGGATAGGCCGACTGAACCATGCCGTCCTTGGTTTGCGAGTGTCCGTAGGCGTCGATCGCCTGTATGGTCAGACGAGGATCGCCAGAGACCGTATGGGCGATGACGCTCTCTATTCGGGTGTCGCCCACATATTGAAGCTGTTCCCAGTACGCGCTGTCCATGAAAGTCTCATGGGCATTTATGGACAGGGTGCGCCAACCAATCTCCCAGATCTGATTGAGGCCGTCGTCGTCTGATTTAAAATAGCCGTGTTGCTGAAAGGGATAACCCGTCTGATAAAGGCGCAGGCCTTCGAGCGTAAGCGGCTGATCGGCTGTCTCAACATGGATCTGAAGGAAACGCCAGGTCCGCCACCACAGAGGGCGGAAGGCGACATGCGTCTGGCCGTCGGGCAAGAATGTATCTTCGATGCCAAGCGCCCGGCGGTCCTCAATGGCATTGCGATCCCCCTTCTTCTTGTCGTGGTCGTACAAGGCCTCAGAATAGGTGACGGTGATTTTGGCGCCCTTGCCGCCAGACACGATATAGGTCGGATAGGCTGACACCATGTGGACCTGATCGATGAGAAGGATGGCCGATTGCCTGGCGGCGATGGTCACGGCCGCCTTTGGGAATGCCGGTGCGGTCGGGAGATCAGTCCGGACAACCTTCCCGGGCGAAATTGGGGAATAGCGCATCGCGGGCAGTCTGTCCGCTTCCAGCGTCCAGGGAGCGACCTCAGCCGGTCCTGCGGTCGGAACTGCCTCAACCCAATCGGATCTGGATTCAGTCGCGCCGTTCCATGTCCAGTCCGCCTTGGAGGCGTCGACGATTTCTGAATTGCCAGCGGCATAGTAGGTGCCACCAAGAACCGCGTTCAGGTGGGGCCACGGGGCAGCGAACGTCCGGCTGGGGTCACGCGACACGCGCCAGCCTGCGCCTGTCTCAAAAACTGAAGCCTTTCCTGTCCCCCGTATCCAGAAGCCGGTGCGGGCGCTGATCTGCGCCAGAGGGGAAATGCCGCCAGAAACACTGTTCCAGACCTCGGCGGCCACGATATTTTTGCCCTTACGGAGATAGGGTCTGATATCAATCTGTTGATATCGCCAGTGCGCCAGGTCGCCACGAGACGGGCCTTGGGCCACACGCCGGCCGTTCACATAGAGCACGAAACGATTATCGGCGCTGACGTCAATCAGATAGGCGCTGGCCAGCGTGTCCAGATTTACTTCCCGCCGAAAGTGCAACACGACCGGCTTTTGGGCGTCCAAGGCTGGATGGGTGATCCACTGTGGCTCGGCCTGTGCGGCTGTCGCGCTCAAATCCAGGACCATGAGCAGAGCGCACATGAAGCTTAATCTGATCATGGGTATCCGCCTCCGTTTTCCACGAGAAGACGGCATTGTAAGCTTGTTGTAAAGTCTTGTGAGAGCTTTGCTGATAGAAAAATAACTGCCCCCTCCATCCTATTGTCGGGCAAAAATGAGTGTCTGACAGATAGGGGCGCAACGGAGCATAGAATAGAGCCATGCAATAACTAAAAGCCGTAAATCCCTAAGGATTACGGCGCTTTGCCCGCAATGCATGCCAAGCTGATCATGTTGAGAAAGTGTTTGCCGCTGTGATCAGCTTGCTTAAACCGTCGGGTCGATATCGCGATTGTAGGCCGTACGCAAACCAGCTTCCTTGGCCGATTGCAGGCTATGCAGGCTGACGATCGGCGGCGCGCCGGCCGAGGTGCTCAAGGCACGGCCGTCGATATCATACTGATGTTCGCCAACGTTGAACGCCGCCGGGTTACGACCGTCTTTATGTACCTGCAAAGGTTCCTGGCCGTTTTCGACAATTACCCAGGCACTGTCATATAGTCTGATGCTCATGCCCAGATCCTCACTTTATCCAATGACGAGGCCTTAGCATGGCCTTGTCTCTTTGTCGCGGAACTTAAACGCGTTCGGCTTGCAAGGTAAAGCGTGATGCGCTGCCGGGCGTAAAAATCAGCGTTTCTGTACCCGCTTCCTGGATTGTTTTCACGAGCTTGCCGTTCAGTTTCAGGCGCGAAAGCCTTTCTCCTGTTGGTAAACGCAGACGCAGGCGCACCTCTTGCGGACGGCTCTGGCCGTGGAAAATAATTTCACCGCTCAGAGTTTTTTTACCGCCCTGCAGCGACAGATCAACCCGGCCCCAACGCGTGGGCGCCCCCTGAAATCACTATGGGATCACCTGAGGCGATCCAGTCACGCGGTATAGCCTTGCCGAGATGAAGCGTTTCAGAATCTGATGCCTCAAACACCAGCATCCAGCGCACCAGCTTCGGAATCGTGAGTTGTGCCGGGATGCAGTAAAGCGGCAGGTCGCCGTCGATACCGGTCACCTCCCCTGCCACCCAGGTGCCGGGTGTATGCGAGTGGTAGCGATGCGAATGGAGGAACAGAAGATATTCCTCGATGCGATCCGAACGCAGAAGCTGTTGCGCATAGCCATACGAGATGAAACCCAACTGATCACGGTGCGTTTCATTGGCTGGTGCTATATTGGCGACCACCCCGATGCAGGTGCCGCCATGGCCTCGCACGCCATTGATCACGGTTTGCGCCAGATCATCGGGCAAAACATCGGCGTGCAGCATTTCGGCGTAGACGCGATGTGCCCAGCCATGTTCCGAGCTTTGTTTCTTCGCCTGCGCCTCAGCATAGGCCTCGCGGTGGGTCAGCTTCGTGCCTGGGAGCACCGCCAGATAGGGCGGCGTCACATCCTTGCGGATATTGGCGCGCATGGTCTTGACCAGTTGGACTTGCAAGGTGTCAGCACGTGCGTTCCAGTTCTTGGCCAGCGCCGCCTGATCGGGTGCGATCAAGGGCCAGACGCGGGCGATATCGCGCCAGCCGCGCACAGCGAAGGCCGAATTGTTCCAGTATGGTTTCCACCAGACGGACGGATCGGGATGCAGGCAGGCATCGGATTCGCTCCAGCCATCGAGCAGACCGAAGCCTGCGTCGCCGGCAGGTTTTTTCAGGCTGAGATCGTGCAGGTCGGTTAGGATGGCCGCCGTGCTGGCGATCTTGCCTGCATGCGCACGCACCGTGGCGAGATCGCCGGTATAGTTGAGATAACGCGCCAGCAGGCTGAGCGTCAGACCGAACTGCGGCACTTCCGGCCCACGCATGTTGATCATGCCGTCAGGTGCCGTGAAATCGTTGAAATAGTTATCGAGCACGCGCTTGGCCTGATCGAAACGGCCCCATTCGAGATTGGCGTAGAGCGATGAGGTCAGGATGTCCTGGAAGCCATCATATTCCGGCCCGAAATAGTCACGATCGACGACGCCATATTTGGGATAGACGCCTTGCGGGCGGGTGATCAGTTCCTTGGCGAAGGCGTGGGTGACCATGTCGCTTAGCGCCTTGTCAGGTATGGTCAAGGCGGATTGATCGCGCACTTCATTTTGCCAATAGGTCGCGAAATCGAACAGGCCCTTGTAGAAATCGGCGGCCTCAGGCTCAACACGACGCGGCGGGAATGGCGCGTAGGAATAGCCAAAACTGGTCTTGACCGGCTTGCCATTGTCGTACTGGATGGTGCGGTGCCAGGTCTGGACCAACAGAGCATCCGGCGCCTTGACGTCGGCAAAGATCAGCAGGTCGTAATAGCGCGTCGGCGATACCTCGATGATCTTGTGGATCGCCGGCATCCAGCCGCCAAGCAGACCTTCCCAGCGCTTCTTCACGCCATCGTCACCCTTCAGGTCTGGGAAGGCGTGCTCCGGGCGATAGCCGCGCGTGCGGCCATTAGGGAAGACGGGCATGGTGTCGCCTTGCTGGCGTGTGCCGACGAAATTGGTCCAGGCCATACGGGTACCGAGTTCATCGGCCTTGAAGTTCCAGCCGGCCGGCGGGGCCGCACGCCTCACCTGTTCCGGGTCGGGGTCCCCTCCTCCCGCCAGCAGTTTGTCAGCCAGCAGATCGGCATCGGCCAGGCAGATGTCTTTCAGTGCAAGGCCCAGCCATTTCGGCTCGATATCGTCGAAACAGGCTTCCGGGCGCTTTGACACAACGAGCGCCTGATCCCCTTTGAAAAAGGTTATGCTGCCATCCCGGCGGCCCTGATCCTCATAGACCGTCCAGCCGTCGAATTCGGCCAGTTTGGCGTGTCCGGCTACAGGTGCATCTTTGGCTGCAGAGAAAGCCGGAGCCGCAATCGCTGGCGCGGCTGCTGCGCCCATAGCCGCTATAGTCGAGCCTGTGAGGAAAGTACGGCGGTCGAAGGATAGAGGCATGGCGGTCTCCTGGATTGAAAGTGTATACGGTATATTATTTTGTCGACTGCGCTACTGCAATTTTCAGCAGCCGGACAGAAAAACGGCGCCGCCAGCTTTCGCTAACGACGCCGTCATCCGATCACATGATCATACTCTTAGAAGGCGGCCGAAAGGCCGATAAAGAACATGCGGCCCAAGGCATCATAGGTGCTGGGGAAGGTGTTGCCGTTACCATTTTCGAACAACAGGTTTGCCATGATAGCAGGTGGGTCCTTGTCGAAGAGGTTGTTGATACCGGCCCGTAGCACAACACCATGCGGCAGGTTCTTGGTCGCTGCCAGGTCGAAGTAATTATAGGCTTCGATCTTGGCATTCAGGGTCGACTTGGTGCCGGTCAGGTACTTGTCTGTGCTGTTGGTCGCGAGCTTTGCTTCACCGAAGTAACGCCAGTTGAGGGAGATCGAGGACGGGGCCCAGACCGAGGTCGATGAAGGCGTCCAGGTGGTGCGCAGGTTGTGGCGCCACTTGGGAGAAGGCTGACCGCAGGCGCCGCCGAAGAGGCCCTTACAATCATAGGACCCAAGACCCGGCAGAACTTCGGTTTCAAGCAATTCCAGCAAAGTCCCGACCATCGAGAAGTTCACATTGCCATACTGGGTATCGAGCAAATAGGAACCCGAAAAGTCGTAACCGGTTGTCTCTAGGTAACCAGTATTGACGTTGGTCGATGTGACATATCCACCCTTCGTATCACTGCCATACAAGGCGCCATTGTTCGGATTGCGATGAATCAGACCGCAATAGAATGCGTCACCCGTAGTGATACACTGCGAAACAGCCGTCTGAGCTTGGACTGAACCGATATAGCCATCAATGTGAATTTTATAGTAGTCGACGCTAACCGCGAGGTTGCGCACGGCGCTCGGGGTGAAGACCAGACCGAAAGTGGTTGTCTTGGCGGTTTCCGGATCGAGGTTCGGATTGCCACCTGACAAGGCCGTACCAGTACCTGCCAAAGTGTCCGGAATCTTACTGACGTCATACTTCGTGGCATCTACGCCCGTCGCCGCACATTGTGCCGCCGTAGGTGCGCCGGTCTTTACGATTTCGCTACGCGAACAAGGGTCGGTCAGGGCCACATTGCCCACGGCCTGTGATGAGAACAGTTCGTTGATATTGGCGGCGCGCATAGCCTTGTTGTAGCTTGCGCGGAATAGGATATCCCGTGTCGGCGCATATTTGACTTCGATCTTGGAGGTCTCGGTCTTCTTGGAATTGCCTTTGGATTTTGACGAGGACACATCGTAGTTTGACGTGCGGTAACCAAGTGAAGCATCCAGAGAGTAAATCCAGGGCTTATCAGAGACGATCGGCACAGCCAGTTCGGTGAAGACTTCTTCAACCGAGACCTTACCGTCTGAGTTGGTGGCATAGGAGAGCTGCAACTCGTCAAGCTTGATGTCGAGAGTTTCCTTACGATGCTCGACACCGAGAACGAGGGCGAGGCCCTGATCAGCCCAAGGCGACTTGATACCATAGTCACCCAGGTTTCCGCTTACGAAAGCATTGAAGACGTTGATAGTTTGCTCATTGTGGGTAAAGGTCGGGGCATAGATGAAGGCATAACCTTCCGCCGAAGGCCCTTTGGCGCTGAAGACGTCGATTGGCACGCACCCGCCCGAGGTGTCCTTACAGACAACCTGACCATTGACGGTGACGGCTTGCAGGGCCTGAGCTGCCTTGCTCTGATTGATGTCGTTCTGATAGTTCGATTGTGCAATCGTGCTGGCATACATATAGTTGGCGTCATACGACCAGGTGTCATTGATAGCGCCTCGGAAACCGCCGGCGAAGCGGTAATTGGTATGACGCATGTCGTTGCGACGCGGGGTGCCCGTCACAGCGCGCAGACCCAGCCATGTTGTCGCATCGGCTGTAGAGGTGGTCGAGCCGCACAGCATCATTTTTTGCGCATCGCTCATGAGTGGGTTGTCGCAGTTGACGACGAAGTCACGACCCGACCAGATGGCCGAAGGTGCAACCTGGCTGACCGAGTGATCATCCATGAACATGAAGCTGCCATAGGCTTCTACATGTTCGTTGAATGCGTAGTTAGCAAAGGCGCCGGCTTGATAACGTTCCGAATCGCGCAGCAGATAGTTGTCGGGCGCATAGTTGTAGGCATATGCCGAGCTATTAGGCACCCATGTCTTGGAACCGTCAGGGTTGTTGGCGTAGGCCTCCCCCTTGTTCGGGCCGGTTTGCGGCGTAAAGAAACCAAGGCCGTGCGTACCTGAACCGCCGCAGCCAAACTTGGATCCGGCGTCGTCGGCGAAAACCAAGGCGCAGTTCGAATAGTCACGCGCGTCCTGACGCACGGATTCCATCTTGCGATAGCCAAAATAAGCCATCACATTGCCCTTGCCGTCGTCAATATCGCCGCCCGCGGCAATGTTGAAGTCATACTTCTTGCCGTCCCAAACGTTCTCCTTGGCCAAGGCGATGCCCTTAGCCTTTTGAACCCCGCGCAAGCTATCGTCGTCATTGGTATGTTGGTAGATGCTGAACTGTAAATCAACGCGCACACCCTTCAGCTTTTTGCGCATGATGAAGTTGACCACGCCGGACATGGCGTCAGAACCATAGACCGACGACGCGCCGCCGGTAAGGACATCAGTGCGTTCAACGAGGGCCGCAGGGATAAAATTGAGGTCGACGCCGAGGGTTGGTAGGAAACGCTGCCCGTCGATAAGCACCAAAGAGCGGTTAACACCGAGGCTGCGTAGATTGACGCCGGCGGTACCATCGGAATTGTTCGACTGGTTTTCGTTGTTGCCGGCCTCGACCTGTGGCAAGGTCTTAAGAAAGCTATCGACCGCGATGGCACCCTGAAGCTGAACTTCCTTGGAGTCGACCGACGTGATCGGCGAGGCGCTTTTCAGGTTGGGGCGGCGGATACGTGTACCTGTTACCACGACCTGGGTCGCTTCAGGCTCAGCCGCACTTACCGGTGCGTCCTGAGCGAAGGCCGGCGTGATGAAGCAGGCTGTGCCGAGAGCGGCCAAAGCGACCCCGGACATGATCAGCGCTCTATTACTCGTTTTCATTGTTTAAATCCCTTTGCCATGATGTCGATACAAGTGCTGTCGCCCGCGCCAAATGTCGCAGAGGTGAAACAATTGTGACAAATATGAAAAAAACACCGATACAATGTGACGTCAATTATAAAATATACGATTTTATGTCATAAAGTATACAATAAGCGAAATGATGTGGCGGGTGAGACTTTTATATCAGCCTAAAGGTGTAAAAATACCTTATTTGTCCGACTATTAAGTCGTATAAAATGAAACAATGTCTCTGAAAGAATTGGGTTTGCGCCATCCGCAGCGCCCTGTAAACTTGCGCAGACGCGTATTTCGAGATTTGAACCTATGTCCACAGTTCCTGTATTTCAGCACATCACACCTGCAGAGTTTGAGGCCGTGGTGCGACCCCTCGGACAACCGGCAGTGCTGAAGGGAGTGATCAGCGACTGGCCCGCTGTAAAGCTCGCGCAGGAATCCGATGAAGCGCTGGTCGACTATTTAAAAGCCCATGAGAATGGGGAAGTTGTTGGTGTCTATGTCGGCGCGCCAGAAATACGCGGGCACTTCTTCTATGGTGCCGATACGCGCAGCGAAAACTACCGTCATGGCCCGACACCGCTGGCGATGGCACTGGATCGCTTGCTGGCCGAGCGCGATAAACCCAACCCGACCTCTATCTACGTCCAGTCCACCCTTATCGACAAGCATATGCCGGGCTTCGCTGTCGAAAACCATCTCGACCTTCTGCCGCCCACCGTCAGGCCACGTATCTGGATCGGCAATGAGGCCGTCACACGCGCGCACTACGATCTCAGCTTCAATATCGCCGCCGTGGTGGCCGGCAAGCGCCGCTTCTTGCTCTTCCCGCCGGAGCAACTGGTTAATCTCTATCCAGGCCCGTTCGATCGCACCATTGGCGGCGTGCCGGTCAGTATGGTCGATGTCTCAAACCCGGACCTTGAACGCTATCCGCGCTTTGCCGAGGCGCAGAAAACCATGCTGACGGTCGATCTCGAAGCTGGCGACGCCCTCTACCTGCCCTACGGCTGGTGGCACCAGGTGCATTCGCTGTCGCGCTTTAACGTGCTGGTCAATTACTGGTGGGACGATGCCCAGACCGCAGCCCAGCCTTACGATGCCCTCTTCCATGCTATCCTGGCCATCCGCGACATGCCGAAAAGCCATCATCCGCTATGGAAAACGCTTTTCGACTATTATGTCTTTGGTGAACACGGCGATCCTGTGGGGCACCTTAAAGCCCAGGATCAGGGATCGTTGGGATTGCTGACGCCGGAGCGTATCCGTCTCATCAAGCAATCCCTGATCAAAGCGCTGCAAGCTTAATTGGCAGCACAGACCGGCGACGCTGGCTCCTTGGTATCAGCGGCTTCGACTAGGACAGGCTTAGGATACAAAGCTTCCCATTCCTGCGCGGCCACGGCGGCATAGGTCTTCCCATCGGTTGAGGCATCGAACACCGCCCGCAGACAGCGTGTCGTCACCGTATCAAAGCTGACCGCGTTGAAGCCTTCGTTGGATGTGCCGTACGCGCTGGCGTTCGTAACCGGCACCCAGGCTTTTTCATTCCAGTATTCGATATGCCAGTCTTTCGGCGGCGCGACCCCAACACCGGAGCCGGCTGGCTGGTCATTCCAGAACTGGATGCGTGAGCCGTTGAACTTGAGCGGCTGTTCCCACTGGTAGACGACCCACTGCTGCTTTGGATTGTTTGGCGACCAGGTTCCCCAGGTATCGGGCGGCAGCGGATTTTCATGTACCTTGCCGTCATTCAGCGCACGTATCCAGTACTGCACCGGCACCGGCGAGTTGGACGCCACGATGCGGGCGGCGGGCGCAATATTGCGCGTCGGTACGGGGGCGCCTGCTGGCGGATGGGTCGGCTCGACCAACTCGATACGCGCTGGCGTTACGCTGTCGTCCCACTTGACCTCGTCGAGCGAGACACTGCGGCGGAAGTGATCGCCGCCCTTGGCGTCGGCATTGTGGTAGGCGATGTACCACTTGTCCTTGAACTGGACGATGCCGGCGTGCGAGGTGGTGGAGGATACCGGATCGAGCAACACGCCCTGATAGGTCCAGGGACCGAGCGGTGATTTCGCTGTGCCATAGGCCTGACAGGCGTAATAGACAGCCTCGGTGCATTCGGACTCCGGGCCCGCCGTATTGCCGGCATACATCATATAATAGGTGCCGTTGCGCTTGAAGAGCCAAGGCGCCTCGAAGAATCCCTTAAGCGTGCTGACATCGACGGTCTTGCCCTTGAAGGTCATCATGTCCTTCTCAAGCTCGACGCCTTTCAGGCGGCCAAACGTGCCCCAGTAAAAATAGATGCGACCGTCGTCATCGATCAGAACGGTCGGATCGATGTTCTGGATATCGTTGGCCACCGGCACGGATTGCGACACGATCGGACCGGACGGGTGGGCATCGATCCACGGACCTTCGGGACCGTCGGAGACGGCCACACCAATGGAAAAAGCATCTTTGTTCTTGCTGTCGGCCTCGATAACGGGGGCGTACATGTAATAGCGCTTATCGGGACCCTGTACGATCTGGGCGCCGTAGGCACGCGCCGCGGTCGCCCATTTGAACACCGCTTCCGGTCGCATGAAATGCGGATTGTGCCGCCACGTGCCGGACGCCGGATCGTCGGTCTCCAGCATCTGCCATTCCGGCATGATGAAGTCGTTGACGCCCGGTGCCGCAGTATCGCGGCCCGTCAGGATGTACAGTTTGCCATTGGCGACGAAAGGCGCCGGATCGGTCGTGTAGTCCTTGCCATCGGGCAGGATCGGGTTGGAGGCCGCCTTGATCGTTTCCCAATCAGAAGACGTTTGCGCGTGGGCGCAGGCGAGCAAAAGCGGCAAGGCGCAAAGCGCAGGGATCAGGCGCTTCATGCGGCGGTCCCCGTATTGGCAGCGGCGGTAAAGAGCTTGACGCCGAAGACCGGACCGGCGGTCTTGCCTTCCTTCGGATCGAACTTGATCGTCACCTTGGCCTTGCCCTTGGTTAGTTCAAGCGGGATCGGATAGTTGATGTCGATCCAGGCGCCGGGCTGGCGGCCGGTCAGTCGTTCGTGGGCAATGGTGACGCCATCGACCAGAATGTCAAACACGCGGTTGTTTTCCGAACCCCAATAGGTCGCCTGCAGGATCAGAGGTCCCACGTCCTTGCCGTCGCGTTGCGTCTTCATTTCGAACGAGAAGAAGCCAAGTGTGCGGGCGTCGCGGCCCTGACGGCCACGATAGACGACCGGGAACGAGATATCCGATTTCAGATTGTGGTCACGCTCGGGCTGCATTTCGCCAAGGTGCATCACATCGACCGAACGCGCCGCCTCGTCCTTGAGACGGGCCTGCTCGGCGGTATAGGCCACCTGTGCCGTCGCCCATTCTGAGTCGTTGTATTTGCTGAAATAGACGGCGTTGCGGCGCTCATATTGCGCATAGAAGGGCTTGAAGGTCATGTCGCCCGGACGGCCAATGCCGTTGGTCTTGTAAACCGCCTGCTCTATCGAGACCGGCGTAATGCCGGCCAGCAGATCCGCACCAACCAGGGCCGGTGCATCACCCTGCCAATCATCACTGGCCGCGCCGAGATCGGCCGCCATAACCATCGGGCCACGCAGCAGGGCTACGACCTTATCGTCGCCGGCTGTGTGCTCAAAACGCAGATCGAGCGGCAGGTCGAGCGTCACCACGTCGCCGGCGCGCCACTTGCGATGGATCAGGGCGTAACCTTTTGCCGTTTTTGCCAGGGCCGGCTTGCCATTGACAAGCAGGGTGGACGACTTGGCCCATGCCGGAATCCGCACGGCGACGGTGAAGGCTTTGGCGCCGGAAAGCTGGCTGACTTTGAAAGCGATATGACCCTCATAAGGGTATTTCGTCGTCAGTTCGAACGCGGCCTTTTGCGCCGTCCAGTTCAGCTTCGACGGGATGAACAGGTTGACGAACAGGGTCGGATTCAGTGTATTTGGCTGCTCCCAGTAGATCGAGTCGCCATGCTTGGAGTGGCTCTCTATGCCCGACAGCACGCAGCACCAGAAATCATTGTCCGGTGAGGAGTATTCACGCGCCGTGCCCGACATCAGCGGCATCATATAGGTGAACATGCCGGTCTTCGGGTTCTGATGCGCCAGAATATGATTGAGATGGGCGCGCTCGTAATAGTCGAAATAGGCCGCGTCCGGCGACCAGCTATAGAGGTGGCGCGTCAGCTTCAGCATGTTGTAGGTGTTGCAGCTTTCGCAGGTCTGCTCGGTGATATGGGTCGCGATCGTATCCGGCTCGAAGAAATATTCACGGTCGGCATTGCCGCCGATGACGAACGAATGGTGCTGGGTGACGCGCTGCCAGAAGAAGGACGCGGCCTTAGCGTCTTCGGGCTTGCCGGTCAGTTCATAGAGCCGCGCCAGCGCGATCACCTTCGGGACCTGGGTATTAGCGTGGAAATTGGCCAGTTTGTCCTCGCCAGCCTTTAGTGGATCGAGCACCTTATTATCGTAGATACGCTCGGAAAGCTTGAGCCAGCGCGGGTCCTTTGTCCGGCTGTAAAGTTCGGCGAAGGATTCGTTGAGCCCACCGTATTCGCAGTTGAGCATCTTCTGGGTCTGCGCGTCATCAAGCGCGTTGAAGACCTTCTCGATATAGCCGCCGAAGCCGACCGCCACCGTGATGGCCTTCTTGTTACCGCAGAACTTATCGGCATCGAGCAGGCCGGCAAACAGCTTATGCAGGCTGTAGAAGGGCGACCAGGCACCGTTGAGGTCGAAACCAGCCGAGCGAATATCACCCGCCATGATTTCCGGAAAGATTTCCTTGCCATCGACCAGACTGCCGTCCTTGCGCTTTCTCATAATGGCGCCGGTGTAGCCGTCGCCTTGGGCGGCCTGCACCTTGGCCAGTTCATCGACGATATAGTCGACGCGCGCCTTGCATTCCGGATTGCCGGTCTGGGCGTACATCAACGACAGGGCGCTTAAGTAATGGCCAAGCCCCTCGCCCGCGATGGTGTCCGATTCCCAGCCACCATAAAGTTCACCCTTGACCGGCAGACCGGCGAACTTATGGTAATTATGTAAGAAGCGATCGGCCGACAGATAGGTAAGGTATTTTGTGTTGGCCTCGATGGCATCGTAAAAAGGCGAAGGTGTCAGGCGTACATCCTGCATCGGCACCGGTTGCGCCATGGCGGGCAGAACTGCGTCGCCCGTCTTGGCGAAGGCGGTGCCTGAAAGGCTGCTGAGCAGGGTGCCCGCAGCGGCGGTACGGAAGAGGAAACGGCGGTCGACGGTGGCTGCACTGTGTGGCATTGAGCGGGTCATGAACGGCCTCGTTTTTGTCATTGGAACGGTTGCACCGAAATTATTATACTGTATACAATTCTCTTGCAACACCAGATACGTGTCTTTTGAACCGAGGTAATTCCCTGATGAAAGCCCTTCTGCGCGCCACCGCCATGGCCATCGTCCTATCCACCTTAAGCACGGCGCCCGCCTTCGCCGACGCCGCTACGGATCAAAAGTTCGAGACGATATATAAGACTGAATGGGACTGGCGTAGCAAGCAGGAAGCCGCCAATGAGGACAGCCCGTCGGGCGATGTGGCGCCTCACCTGCCAGATGTTTCCAAAAAAGCGCAGGACGCCAAGCTTGCCTACTGGCAGGACGTGCTGAAACAACTTGATGGGGTTGACACTAAAGCGCTGTCGCCGCGTGCGCTAGAGAATTATCAGGTCTATCGTTTCCAGATCGAGACCCTCATCGCCGGCCAGACCTTCAAGCTTTACGAGCGACCGCTGACCGGCGACACCTCCTTCTGGGGTGACCTGTCGGGCATGGCACGCGGCAGCTTCCGCACCGAGCAGGACTATCGCAATTACATCGCGCAACTGGGGGATATCCCGCGCTACTTCAAGGACAACACAGACAACATGCGCGCGGGTCTGAAGCGTGGCTTCACCCTACCGCAGATCTCGCTGCAAGGCCGTGATGCGACCATCACCAGCGTGACGGACGCCAAGACCCTCGAAGACAATATCTATTACCTGCCGTTCAAGTCCCTGCCCGCCACCCTCCCCGCGGACAAGCAGGCCGAGCTCAAGAAACTGGCCGCCGCCGCCATCACCGACAAGGTCGTGCCGGCGCACAAGGCCCTGCTGAAATTCATGCGCGAAGAGTATATCCCTGGCGCCACCAAATCGATCGCCGCCTACGACCTGCCCAATGGCAAGGCCTTCTATCAGGCTCAAGTGCACGAATACGCCACGGTCGATATGACGCCGGAGCAAATTCACCAGATCGGCCTCGATGAGGTGGCCAAGATCAAGGCTGAGATGCAGGCCGTCAAGACCGAGGTCAAGTTCGACGGCGACCTGCCCGCCTTCAACAACTTCCTGCGCACCGACCCGCAATTCTACGTCACCAAGCCGCAGGACCTGCTCGATCGCGCCGCCTGGACGGCCAAGGAATTCGACGGCGTGGCCGCCAAGTATTTCGGCCGGATGCCGCGTTCGCGCTTCGCCATCATTCCGGTGGCGCCGGAACTCGCGCCCTTTTACACCGGCGGCCGTGGCGGCCCTGGCGGCTACTGGGTCAACACCTGGAACCTGCCGGCCCGTCCGCTCTATTCCTTGCCCGCACTCACCCTGCATGAATCGGCGCCGGGCCATGCCTGGCAGATGCCGCTGGCTGCCGAAAACAAGGCGCTGCCGCCCTTCCGTCAATACACCTATATCTCGGCCTATGGCGAAGGCTGGGCGCTTTACAGCGAACGCCTCGGCGTCGAAATGGGCATCTATCACACGCCTTACGAACAGTACGGCATGCTGAGCTATCAGATGTGGCGCGCGGCGCGCCTGGTGGTCGATACCGGCATTCATGCCAAGGGCTGGACGCGCGAACAGGCGCAGAATTTCCTGCTAGAAAACACGGCCCTCTCAAAGCATGAGGTGACCACCGAGGTGGATCGCTATATCGCCTGGCCAGGTCAGGCGCTCAGCTACTATCTCGGTGAAATGGCGATCTGGAAGGCCCGCCACAAGGCTGAAGTGGCTTTGGGCGAAAAGTTCGATATCCGCAAGTTCCATGACGCCGTGCTGGAACTGGGATCGGTGCCACTGCCGGTGCTGGAAGCTCGCATTGACCGCTTCATCGCCGAAGGCGGCAAGGGCCCCTATGACGATGAAGAGTAGAGCGCTTTTTGCTCTCGTTGTCACGCTTCTGCCCTCCGTTGCCCTGGCCACGGAGGCGGAACGCTCAGTAATGAGCAAGGCTGAAATTTCGTCACTGGAGGCGCGCGTCATCACGACGCCGCCGGCCGCGCTGAACCTCGATCCCTTCTATCAGAAATATAGCGACGCCGATGGCATCCCGGTGATCGGCTCGCAGACTGTGCCCGATGCGGCCATCGTGGTCGCGCGCGATATCCTTCTCTTTATGCTGTCGGAACGGCCGGATATACGCAAACAACTGGTCCACGATGGCGCGCGCGTCGGCATTATGGCGATTGACGAGACCACGACCGATCTGCCGGAACAGAGCGACTGGAAGAAGCCGGCCATCGATGATCCGCGCCTGTCGAAATGCGATGTGCGCGATTACGCTAAGACCATAGGTTTGCAATCCGACCGCGATTACTGGGCTGCGCGCGCGCGCGGCATGGGCGGTATCTATACCACCGGCGCGGCTGAGAATATTCTGGGCGTGCCGGACACGCGCTATTACGGCGAGAACATTCTGGTGCATGAGTTTTCGCACAGCATTTTCAACGCCATCCGCAGCGCCGATCCGGCACTGGCGGCGCGCGTCGAAACCGCCTACGCCCACGCCAAGGACAAGCGTTTGTGGCAGGGCGCCTATATGGCAAACACGCTCGATGAATACTGGGCCGAGGGCACGCAGTTCTGGTTCAATTCCAACAAGGCATATATCACCGATACCCTGACGGTGGTCGATGCCGAAGACTTCCAGGCGCATGACGCAGAGCTCTATGCGCTGCTGGCCGAGGTCTATCGTCCAGATCACCACATTCCGGCCGACGCCTATTACAAACACCCGGCACGCATGAATAGCGCGCACATCAATCTCGACGCCAGCGGCAAGGCGAAGGACGATTGTTTTTCCTAACGGTTTTGGGCTCCGTGCAAGAAGCGGACGATTTGCACGACGTCGCCCTTGACCCGATAGCCGATGATAAAAGGCGTCTGCCGAATAACCAGCTCGCGCGTGCCTCTTATTTTGCCTGGACGCCCCATATTCGGATGTTCGAGAAGGCGGTCAGCCTGAAGTTCTATTTCATTCAGTTGGTTGAAAGCTGCCCGCAAACTTTCTTGCGCGACATATTCGATCGCCTGGTCGCGCTTCTGACGGGCGGACACCGTCCAGACAATTCGCATTATTCACCAGAGGCCTTCAAGCGTGCCAAGAGCGACTGGCGCTGACGCTCCATGTCAGCCTTGACCTCTTCATGCGAATTCCAGACTGTATCGGGATCATCGGCTTCGCGCAGCCCTTCTTCCATTTCCGCCACAAACCACGCATCGTATTCGCGTTGCTTTTTCTGCTTGTCGATGAAATCGCGCATGGCCTCGCGCACGATTTGCGACGCAGGCCTATGACTAGCCGCCGCTTCCGCCATAAAGGCCTCGCGCAGTTCAGGCTCTATCTTCATCGTGAAAACGGCATCTTTCGGCATGATAGCGCTCCCGGAAAAGGTACTGACAAAATATACACTTCGTCAGTACTTTTCACAAGCCATCAGCCCTCTTTGTGATAGGCCGTCACGCGTTCGACCTCCTCACGCGAACCCAAGACAACACCCACACGTTGATGCAGGGCCTCCGGCGCGATGTCGAGGATCGGGTTGACGCCATCGGTGGCCACACCGCCGGCCTGCTCGATCAGGAAGGCGATCGGATTGGCTTCATACATCAGGCGCAACTTGCCGATGCCCTTGCGGCTATCGACCGGGTACATGAAAATGCCGCCGCGCGTCAGCACGCGGTGCACATCACCCACCATCGAGGCCAGCCAGCGCATATTGAAGTCCGCGCCGCGCGGGCCGGTTTTTCCGGCCAGACATTCGTCGATATAACGACGCACCGGGGCGGCCCAGTGACGATGGTTCGACATGTTGATGGCGAATTCGCGCGTCGCGGCGGGGATCGTCATGGCAGGCACGGTCATTAGCCAGTCGCCCGATTTTTGATCGAGCGAGAAGGCTGAAACCCCCTTGCCGATCGACAGCACCAGGGTCGTTTGCGGACCATAGATGGCATAGCCCGCCGCCACCTGATGACGGCCGGATTGCAGGACATCGGCTTCGGTCACCTTACCTACTGGTGCCTTCAGAATTGAGAAGATGGTGCCAACCACGCCGTTCACATCGACATTGCTGGAACCATCGATCGGATCAAACACGAGCAAAAAGTCTCCGCCTTTCAACGGATAGATCTCTTCCATTTCCTCGGATACGAGCGCGGCGACCAAGCCTTGACCATCCACTCCGCTCCAGCGCTTTTCCTCGAGCATCATGTCATTAGCGATGACGTCGAGTTGCTTCTGCACCTCGCCCTGAACGTTTTCCTGATTGAGCGCCCCCTGCACGCCGTCGATGGCGCTGGTGTTGACGGCGTGGCCGATCTCGCGGCAGGCGTCCGCGACGGCGAGGATCAACTGGCGCAGACGATCAGGCGCGGTCTGTTCGGTGAGGTATTGGGAGAGAGGTTTCAGCATGGCATCCGATGTGGCTTGTTACTATGCCAAAATGCTGTGAACCGATCACAGCCTTTTGGCAAGGCCGAATGGCCGCCCGAGTCTAGGCGAGGTGCCATTCGGCCCTTGAGCTAAAAAGTGCCATCACCATAGCCCTCCTTTTATACCCGATCTATGGCTTCCTGCGGCTCGGTGAACCATTTCGCACCGTTCTCGGTGACGTACATATGGTCTTCGAGACGAACACCGAAGGTTTCCGGCACCACGATCATCGGCTCATTGGAGAAGCACATGCCGACATCGAGCGGCGTCTTGTCACCACGCACCAGATAGGCCGGTTCGTGGATGCTGAGGCCTATGCCATGGCCGGTGCGGTGCGGTGTGCCCGGCAGGTTGTAGTCCGGCCCCAAGCCATGCTTTTCGAGCACAGCGCGCGCCGCATAATCGACGGCTTCGCAAGGCAAGCCGATCTCGACACGCGCAAAAGCCGCAGCCTGGGCTTCTTTTTCGATATCCCAGATGCGCTGATACTCCGGCTTCGGCTGGCCGAAAATATAGGTGCGCGTGATATCGGAGGTATAGCCTTGCACATAGCAGCCGGTATCGACCAAAACGAGGTCACCCTCTTTCAGGCGCTGCTCGCCGGGCAGGCCATGCGGATAGGCGGTGCCATGACCAAACTGGGTGATAACGAAGGAATTGCCCGAAGCGCCGAGCTTGCGGTGCGCTGCCTCGATGAAGTTATTGACCTCACCCGTGGTGATGCCCTCATACAGCATCCGCGCCGTCGCCTTATGCACCAGGATGGTCATGTCCTTGGCCTGCTGCATCAGGGCGATTTCAGTGGCTGACTTGTACATGCGACAGCCATTGATAACCGACGAGGCTTCCTTGATTTCAAGACCGGTTTCGCGCCCCAGGCGGCTGACCATTTCGAACGATATGGCCGGATCAACGGCCAGTACGGCCGCGCCCAAGTCCTTCATGGCCTGCGCGATCAGGGCGTGCGGGCTTTCATGTTCCTGCCACAGACGCATATCGGCGGTGATCTGAAGATCGGCCTCCAGCGATCCGCGCTCAAAGAACGGGCAGATCAGGAGCGGTTCACCCGCCACAGGTATGATCATGCCGACCAGGCGCTCAGACGCGCCCCACGGCACACCGGCGAAATAGCGCAAGGAGGCACCTGCCCCGATCAGAAGCGCATCGGCGCCCATATCGCGCGTCAGCTTGCGCGCCTTTTCGATGCGTACCTGGCGCTCGGCCACGGTGATGGCGGGGGCCAGATGCGGATAGGCCGAGAGCTTGGCCAGTTCGGTGGCAGGTGTGGAAGAACCGATCATCAAAATACTCCTAGTTGAACCGGGCCAGATCAAAGGGCTTCGGCCCTTCGCCGCTGCGGATCATGTCGGCGACGATTTCGCCGGTAATTGCGGCCAGGGTTAGGCCGAGGTGCTGGTGCCCGAAGGCATAATAGAGATTTTTGACAGATGCCGCCCGACCGATCGCTGGCAGATAGTCCGGCAGGGTCGGGCGCGTGCCGATCCACTCCTGACCTTCCCCGCCAAACGAAAGGCCGAGGTCGCCGACATGCTTGCGCAAGCGCGCCCACTTGCGCGGATCGGGCGCGGTGCCGGCACGGGTAAACTCAACGAAACTCGCGGCGCGCAGCCCGCTTTCAAAGCCGGTGACGATCATCGAGCGATCTTCGAAGACTACCGGAGGCAGGCCCTGCGGCCACTGATGTTCATGGCTTTGAATATGATAGCCGCGCTCAGAGATCATCGGCACCTTAAGGGCCGCCTGTTCCATCAGTCTTTTCGAACCAATACCGGCGCTGACGATGATGGCGTCAGCCGTGCGCCAGTCGCCATCTGACAACAGGACGGCCGCACCCTCCGCCGTGATCGACAGTTTATCGGCGCGCGCCTTGATCAGCTTGCCGCCGCGTTCGATGAAGCGCTGCTGAAGCGTCTCTAACAGGCGTTTTGTATCGGCAATCTGCGCCGTGCCTTCAAAACGAATTGCCCCGTGGATCTTAACCGTAGAATTTCTGTGGATAAGAGACGACAGTTCGACCATTTCCGCCTCGGTCACCTCCCGAAATGAGGCCGTGCCGGTATCCGTGGCCCGCCATGAGCGCAGGCCTTTTGCGGCGCTTTCCGGCGTTTCCCAAACGACAAAATGACCGTCTTCGCGCAGCAAATCGGTCGCCTCCAGATCGGCCACACGGCGCTGCCAGGCGGGCATGGCTTTGGCGATAACCTCGCTCAAAGCCACCTTTCCTGACTTGAAATGTTGCGGTGCGGCAGCTCTCAATAAGCGTAATGAGAAAGGTAACCACGCGCCAATCCCTTGTGGTGGAAGGGAAAGCGCCCCTCCCCTGATGAACAGTCGGCGCCACGCAGAGCGCACCGTCGCCAATGACGCCAAGGGCTCAACCTGCTCTATAGCAATATGCCCGGCATTACCGTAAGATGCCGAAACGGGGGCATTTCCATCATCACACAAGGTCACGCTCTTGCCCTCCTTAAGGAGTTGCAAAGCCACGTTCAAACCGACAACGCCGCCGCCGAGTACGAGTATGTTTTGGGGTGCCGTCATGGAAGGCCATCATCCTTGTTGCAATAGACTATCGCATATAGTATACAGTATATGTTCTTACGCAAGCTCTAGGAGTATATAGATGAAAATCGATTGGCGGGGCGTGTTTCCGGCCGTAACGACGCAATTTAATGAAGATCTTTCGATCAATTATGTCGAGACCCAACGGGTTGTCGACGATCTGATCAAGGACGGCGTCACCGGGATCATCGCCATGGGCACCTGCGGTGAGAACAACTCACTGACGGCTGATGAAAAGCGCACCCTGCTGAAGGCGATCGTCGAAGTCGTTGCCGGCCGCGTTCCGGTGGTAACCGGTGTCTCTGAGCTGACCACGCCGCTCGCGATCTCCTGGGTTAAGGATGCCGAAAAGCTTGGCGCTAACGGTCTAATGCTTCTGCCGGCCATGGTCTATGTGCCGAAAACCGCCGAACTGGTCGAGCACTTCACGCAGGTCGCCAATGCGACAAGCCTGCCGATCATGCTCTACAACAACCCGACGGCTTATCGCGTGGCCATCACCAACGAAGCCCTCGAAGCGCTCCGCCCCGTGAAGAACATCGTCGCCGTGAAAGAATCGACCGCCGACACCCGCCGCTTCACCGACATGATCAATGCCTTTGGCGATCGCTACGTTGTCTTCGCCGGTCTTGACGACGTTGCCTTTGAAGGCCTGTTGCTCGGCGCTCAAGGCTGGGTTTCCGGCCTGACCTCGGCCTTCCCGCATGAATCCGTCATGTTGGTCAAGGCTCTGGAAGCTGGCGACATCAACACCGCCCGCGAAATCTACCGCTGGTTCCTGCCACTGCTGCACCTCGATGCCGAGCACGATCTCGTTCAGTCCATCAAGCTGGCCGAGCAGATCATGGGTCGCGGTTCCGAGCGCGTGCGTATGCCGCGCATGCCTCTGACCGGCGCCCGTCGCGCCGAAGTTACGGCCATGGTTGAGAAGGCGGCGGCTACGCGCCCGTCGCTCAAGATCACCAAAGCCGCTTAACTTAAGACTATTGCGTCATGAGGGCGGCTTGCGGTAACGCGAGCCGCCCTTCTTTGCCCTGGAGACAGCTCATGCGCCACACCTTCTTCTGTATCGATGGCCATACGGCCGGCAATCCGGTCCGTCTTGTCGCCGGTGGCGCCCCCCTGCTCAAGGGTTCCAACATGTCCGAGCGCCGTCAGGATTTCCTGGAGCGCTTTGACTGGATTCGCACGGGCCTCTGTTTTGAGCCACGCGGTCACGACATGATGTCGGGCGGCTTTCTCTATCCGCCCACTCGTGAAGATACCGATGCCGGCATCTTGTTTATTGAGACCTCCGGCTGTTTGCCAATGTGCGGACACGGCACCATCGGCATGGTCACCTTCGCGCTTGAAAACGGTCTGGTGACGCCGCGCACCCCTGGCAAGCTGAAGCTGGAAGTGCCCGCCGGCCTTATCGATATCGCCTACACAACCGAAGGCGCCAAGGTCACATCGGTCCGCATCACCAATGTGCCGTCCTATCTCGCCGCCACCGGCATCGAGATCGATGTGCCGAATTTCGGAGCGCTTAAGCTCGACGTCTCCTACGGCGGTAACTATTACGCCATTATCGAACCTCAAGGGGCTTATACCGGCCTCGACGACCTCGGCGCCGCGCGCATCATCGAGTTGAGCCGCACCATTCGCCAGCTCGTGCGCGACACGTACGAACCCGTGCATCCGGTAGATCCGACTATCCGCGGCGTCAGCCACGTCCTGTGGGCCGACAAACCTAAGAGTGAAAACGCCGACGGTCGTAACGCCGTCTTCTATGGCGAACGCGCCATCGACCGTTCGCCCTGCGGCACCGGTACCTCGGCTCGACTGGCGCATCTGCACGCCACTGGCCGCCTGAAAAAAGGCGATCGCTTCGTGCACGAGAGCTACATCTGCAGCCAGTTTATTGGTCGCGTGGAAGATGAAGTCATGCTGGGTGACCAGAAAGCGATCATCCCGTCGATCGAAGGTTCGGCTCTATCCACCGGATTCAACACCATCTGGATCGACCGCGAAGACCGTTTCTGGCAGGGTTTTCAGGTCCTTTAAGACAACATTGCGACAAAAAGGCCGCGTTAACGAACAAATTGTATACTTTTTATCACCGCAACCCTCGCTGGTCCCTTGTCAGCATGGAAAACTAATGCCTAGATAGCGGTAACAATAGAAAAAACAGGATTCGATGTGAGGGTAAGCGCTGTCACACCGCATCCCAATTAGCCGGACACACATATGACCCTCGTGGTTCAGACCCTCTCCGAACAAATTTTCTCGCTGGTGCGCGATCGCATTATTTCGGGCAAAATCCCGACCAACTCGGCTATTCGTCAGGATGCGCTGGCGGCTGAGCTCGGCGTCAGCAAAATCCCGTTGCGCGAAGCCCTGGCCCGTCTTGAGCAAGACGGGCTTTTGCTTTCCCAGGCCAATCGCGGCTTTTTCGTGCGTCCTCTCAACGCCGATGAGGTCGAAGAGGTCTACGCCCTGCGTCTGAAACTGGAACCCGACGCAGTCGGCGAGGCTTCCAAGGTGGCGACCGACGCCGACAAGCGCGCCGCCCGGCTGGCGCTGGACGCGCTCGATGTCGCCGCCAACACCGACAAGACCCAGGTCGGCAAGCTTAACCGCGCCTTCCATATGTCGCTGGTTCGTCCCCTGCACCGTCAGGTGACCATCCAGATCATCGAGCGTCTCAACATTATTTCGGAACGCTATGTCGGCAAGCATCTTGAGCCGGCCGGCCGCGATGACCGTGCGCACAGTGAACATCTGGCCCTGCTTGAGCTATGGGCGGCGGGCAAGTCCGAGGAGGTCTCGGCCCTGATGCGCAACCACATCGCCATGACTTTCGAGGATTTGCGCAAGCAGTTCGATAGCGACCACGCCGCCATCTCGGCTTAAGACCGCAAGGCATCCGCCAGACGCTGCGCCCATAGGGCAGCACCTTCATCACGGTCTATCAGATCATTGCGGATCTCGACCAGCACAGAAGGGATAAGTCTGTCGTCGCCATGAATGGGCACACCGTAATCCTCGGTGCGATCGCTCTGGTAGGGCACATTGGTGCCGACCTTCAGACCTGATGCCGCCAATCGCGCCACGAGGTCATGGCCAAAGGCCTGCGCCTTGTCGAACAGCACGCCGCCCTGCCATATGCGCGTTGTGCCCAAAAATACTGGCGTGAAACTGTGGATCGATACAAAGCGCGTCGGCCGGTTTTGCCGTTGACGCGCATCAAGATGATCGCTGATCGTCTGGTGAAACGGCTGGAAAAGATGGTCTCTTCGCCGCATAATTTCCGCTTCGTCCAGATCCCTATTGCCAGGTATATCCGTATCTTCGGAGCGGGTGACGATACTGGTTGGCGCATCCAGAGGCCGGTTGAGATCGATCAAAAGCCGCGAACAGGTGGCCAGATAGGCCGGCGCATCAAGAAGCGCCGACAAGCGTCGCGTGACATTGGCCGCACCGATATCCCAGCCAATATGCCGCGCCACATCCGAGGCCCTCAGGCCGAGATTGGCGTAGGCTTCGGGGATATGGTTCGAGGCGTGTTCGCACACCAGCACAATATCGGATGTGCCGGTCTCATTGAGCGTTTCAACCGCTGGCGGCCACGAGATTACGTTGGCAATGATGGCTTAACCTCCTCGGTGATCACCTTGAACGAACTGAGGATCGCCGGACCAAACTGCGTCGAGATGGCGACATCGGTGGCATCACGCCCAATTGCCATCAGTATGCGACCGACGCGTGGCTTGTTGTGGCGTGCATCAGCCGTGTACCAGTGACCGCCGAGATAGACTTCGAACCAGCCGGAAAAATCCATTGGGCCCGGCACCGGATCGACCTTGATATCACCAAGATAACCGGTGCAGTAGCGCGCCGGAATATTCATGCAGCGGCAAAGCGTCAGGGCCAGATGGGCGAAATCGCGGCAGACACCGACCTGTTGCATATAGCCGTCAAAGGCGCTGCGTGCGCGGTCGGCGAGCTGATAATCAAAGCTTAGATGATTATGAACAAAATCGAGAACGGCCTGGACGCGCGGCCATCCGGGCGCCACCTGACCGAACAGGTTCCAGGCCAGATCGGTCAGTTTATCGGTTTCGCAGTATCTGGAGCCCAGCAGGAAGACGAGTACTTCATCGGGCAGGTCACGGATGTCATGCTGAGGGGCCTCGAACGGTACAAAATCGGGCAGGCCGGTATCGTAAATCTCGAACACCGTCGAAATGGTGGTGCGGCCCGCCGGCGCGGTGATCCGCGTACACACATTGCCGAAGCTATCGACATAGTCCCATGACTTGAGATTGTTTGAAAACTTCAGCTCTTGCGCGGACAAAAGATCTACGCGCCGTGAGGTATGAATATTCAGGCAGAGCAGCACGGCGGTCGGCTGCGGACAGTCATAGGTGAGAGCGTAGCCGGCCTTAATCTGCATGGAATATCCCTATGTGATGATGGCCGGCGCGTCCTTTACGCCGACCGATGTCACATTAACCTGCACGGTCATGCCTAAAGAATTGATGCGTGAACCTGTGTGCGTGCCCCATAAAGGAATGGCCTGTCGCGGATCGCGCGTCACCCCGACGCGGATGAGATCACGATTACCGATGATGCCGTTGGTGGGATCGAATTCAACCCAGCCTGCGCCCGGCACAAACACCTGCACCCAGGCATGGGTAGCACCGCCGCCCAGATTTTCACCGGTATCTCGCGCTGGCGCATAGATATAGCCCGTCACGAAGCGCGCCGCGAAGCCAAGTGAACGTACAGCCTCCATCATCAGCAAGGCGAAGTCCCGGCAGGTGCCGCTCAGGCTATAGAGCGTCATCTCCGGTGTCTGCGTGCCCGGATTTGTGCGCCGGTTGTATCTGAAGTCATTCTTGATCGCGTGGGTCATGTTTTCAAGGATCGTCGCTGTAGCGGTTGACCCTACCCGGTTGATGAAGCGCCGCGCCCAGGTTTCGGTCACATCGTCAGGATATTGCCGATGCATGGAGGGGCGCAGATCAGGCGAGGTTTCGTTGTCATAGTGGAAGGGCCAGGTTCGAGCATCTTCGTCAGCGCGGAAGTGGGGGCTATGCTGCGGCGTATGATCGAGTACGATCGTCGTTTCAAAGCACAGGGCATCGGCGAGGCTGTCGAAGTCGGCGCAGGCGACGCAATTACCGAAAGCATCATGAATCCAGAAGATGTCGCTCGGTTCCGGCGATATCTTCAACTCCGAGCTTATCAGGCGCTGGTCATAGCTGTCGCGCGGACGAAACATCAGACGATGCTGTCCAAACCCCACCGGCCGGCGATATGCGTATCGGGTCAGGTGATGCACCCGTAGAATGGTCATGTCCGTGCCTGCCATCTTTTCAAATGCCGTGCGTGAAGCGTATGCGGCCGCGGGAAGCCATAGGCTTTTTTCTAATATTGAGCCACTTCCAATTAAATTTTTTCGCGCATCAGGCTTATCACGCGCACGTTATTAACGTTTTGTTAACAAAGGCTGGAGCCGCTTTCCAAATTCTGCTTACATGAACATGTAATCAGGAGTTTCTACCCGTGTTGGCTCGTATCAAGCGTCTTGCGCCCTATTTCCTCGTTGGCCCGATCAGTGGTCCACTTCTGGCCGGGGTGGTACATAATTTTCAGAAGGGCCGTCCGGTATTGGCCACCATGTACATGGTGGCGCTTGTCGAATGCGCCATCGCCCTGCCCCTCCTCGTGGCAAAGCTCGGCGTAAACGCGCTTAGTTAAGTTGGCTGCCTGCCGAATTGGAGCAGATTTAAGAGCCCGTTGGATAACTTCCGGCGGGCTTTTTCTTATCGTGGATCGATTTGCCAAAGGGAGGGCTTCCGCCCGAAGACAGAGATCACTTTTGCCGAAGGGAAGCCGGCGTTGACCGCTTTCGTCCTTCTGTCGCCTTTTCCCTGTCTTTCATCCTTGCGATAGCGTAAGGATAGCACATCATCCCGTGGCGTATCCGCCACCATCTTTGCGCATAACGCTGGGAAGCGATGAACAAACATATAGAAACACTGAAAACCTTGCCGCTCTTCAGCGATCTATCTGATGACGATGTGCTACGTTTGTCCGTCCACACTCACTTGCGAAACGTGCGACGCGGCGAATTCCTTTTCATGCATGGCGATGCGATAAAGAATTTTAAAATCCTACTGCGCGGAACGATTCAGATTTTTCGCGAGACCCCCGACGGCCATGAAGTCACCAGCGACATTCTAATTTCCGGCGACTGCATAAACGCAGAAGAAGTCATAGCCCGGCAGGTGACCCACATGACCAATGCGCGCGTCGTCGACGACGCCCAGATACTTGAAGTGCCGATTGCCTGGATGCGTGAGCATCTGAAGAATTTCAACACATTGGCGCCGCGTTTGCTTCAAGGCCTGGCCGAACGCCTTCATGATGCGCAAATGGAAGCCGAACACCGCTCGACCATGTCGGCAACGCAGATGGTGGCCTGTTATCTGCAAGGGTTGTGCGTTCTTTATAACTTTGATCCTGCCGGCTTTGACCTGCCCTATTCCAAAACCCTGATTGCCTCGCGTCTGCGGATGGAACTGGCAACCTTTTCGCGCACACTGCGAAAACTCAAGGAGGTCGGCATCGATATCCAGGGCAATCGGGTATCTTTCACCAATCTCAACAAGGCAGGCCGATTCGTTTGCGACAACTGCTCGATCGCGGAAGATTGCCCAACTCATCAGACGCTAATGAGCCCAGGTTCGCTCCCTTAAGCCTTCGTCAGAGAAGCCAGTTGAGAATGTCCGGCGGACGACGCTCTGTAGGGTCTATGCCCGGCGCCGGCTTACCCAAAGCAATGATGGCGACGGGGACCATACGGTCAGGCAGACCAATGAGCGTTCGTCCGCGTATGTCGTCTAAAGCCGGAACGGCCTCATGGATCAGACAACTGCCAAGCCCCATGCCCGCTGCCGCCAGCATGATGTTTTCAGCCGCCATCCAGGCTTCGGGAACAGCCAGAGGCGTCTGTTGCCGGATGCAGACCACAATGAGTGTCCCGGCATTATGAAACAAGGTAAAGTTGCTGACCGAAGCGACGTTAGCCGGCTCTCTTTCAATTGCATTATAGAGCCGGCCAGTATGCCCCGACAGTGCGCGCAGACGTTCCCGCCCCTGGACAACCAGAAACGCAGGTGCCGACAGGGAGTTTGTCGCCGGTGCCTGAGCGGCGGCATACAGCAAGGCATGTACGGCGTGTTCTGTAACATCATCGCCGGTAAAGGCCTGCACCGCGTGTCGGCTATAGATCGCATCCATGATCGTCATCGTGCGGCGCGGCGGTGCGCCATCCCCCGGCATCGGTTCGTGGATACGCGACATGGAGAAGGCCTCTTGGTAAGCGAGCAAAAGGCAGCCTTGGCCGGGGCAGCCCAAGAGGCAAACCCAACTAAGTGCCGCTATTTTCTGGGTGTCAGTGTTTTAAGATAGGCGGTTATAGCGGCCCGGGCGTTTGGCGTTTCAAAGTGCATGGGCATGCCGGTTCCCGGATACATGGCTTCCGGGCCGGACAGGAATTTTTTCAATCGCGTGACCGTCCAGGTGTCGCCGCGCGCTGCGGCCGCCATGAGCGCCGGTGAATAGGCGTAGCCCTCAACGGAGCCTACGCGACGGTCGACAACGCCAAAAAGCGCCGGGCCATTATCATTGACCATATATTGGCTATTGTCGTGGCACAGAGCGCACTTTTCGGAAAAAATCTGCGCCCCCTGCTCTGAAAGAGGTTGTGCCTGCGCACCGACGACATCGCTCACCAGAGCTGCTATAAGGCACCCGGCGATGATGTGCGTTTTCAATCTGACAACCATGCGAACGCTTCCTATGCAAAGGTTCTCAAGAGTTGCACGGGATTTTGTTTAAGGATTTGATCGCAATCAAAAACATGATCAATCTTTGATCAGGTCGCGGTTTTGTAAGGCGTGCTCCGCCAAATCTTACGAATTTGCGCGGGTTGTAATTCCGTCATGGTCGGGCGCCCTCATCGCTTCGTAAAACCGTGTCTGGCCACTTTGGGCTTGTGGCTCAGGGATTTTTACAGCAGGCCTGATATCAGACAGTATCGACGGTTGATCCAGAGCCACAAGAGCATTGGCCAAATCTATCAGGCGCTGAGGCTCGAAGCGACCGGTAGATTTCTGTGTCAAGAAGCGATGGCTGCGGAACAGGCTTTCATTCGCCTCGGATCTCACGAATCCCGCCATGGCCCAGACCGGAAAGTCACGAGCCGGTATAGGCGCATCCTGAATGATTCGTACAGCCTCGTGACGGTGGTCACCGGCTATCCGTTCAAAAGAAGTGCGCACCTTGTCCTCGCCACCTTCTATGATCTGAACGAAAATCTCCCGGTCAAACAGGAGGCAGCCCGTAAGTTGATTGTGATAGTTGTTGGTGCGGGATGACGTTAGAATGTTGCGCATTTCGCTAAGCATGCCTCGGTTGCCGGCAACAAAACGGCTGACATAGATAAGTTGAATGAGGCGGGTCACGCTACAGCCTTCCTGACGATAACCTTTCACCCGAAGTCGACTGTCGCTATCGCGAGGCTGAAACGGTCTGGAAGCCCGCGTCAGTTTCACATTGAGCCAACAAGCCGGTCGTTGAAGGTTTTCAATTACAATGGACGAAAGGTGCGTGAAAATACTTTCCACTTTGTTAAATCTGATATTTAACTCTTATAAATCAGACGCTTGATAAAAGTTGGAAAATCTCTTGATATTTATCAAGCTTCAAAATCGGCGCGCGGCGCCTGGCCGAAGGTCAATTCAGTTGCCTACTGATCGATGATAAGGCCCAGCCTCGTCCCGACGCCAGTCTGTCTGAAAGCAAGCCAAGCTCCATTGTCGGTGTACGTAGCCTCAATAGGGGCAGACCAATCGCCGAGAATAAAGCCAGATGCTGCCGTTCACAGGCCGCAAGGTGCAAAATGTCATCCCTCAGCGCCATAGGTACAATTGTCTTGTTCGCCATAAATCCCAGTAGATGCTCGACCTGCACCTCGGCCAGGCTGTAGTTTTTTTGCAGACGTTCCACGAAAGCCGAGACATCATCATCCGATTCCGTTCGTTCCATAAGGAACGGTATAAGTTCGTCGCGCTCCTGGGCTATGTGCAGCCTTATATCGCTTCTCAGCCAGGATGTGACCATCGAAACAAGCAGATCGTCGTCGAACACGGTCGCTTGCAAGCGAACACAGGCCCACTTCAGGCGATCATACTCGGAAGCCAGCCAATCAAAAGGTGAGGCGCACAGCAAGGCCAGCTCTCCGGCTGGTGACTGAGCACCATTCGCGTATTTTTCTGTCATCACACCCTCAGGATTGACAAGGCGCTCACGAGAGCCGGTGGAAATTATTGCAAGTAATATATTACATTGTACAATTTATGCAAATAAATCGCATGCGCATATATCTTGATAAGTTTCGGACGCGCGATTGATTTTTATCATGTCGAGCTAACCCCCTGCATGTCCAGCGGCTCAGTTGTCGCAAGGGCGCCAGCTCAAGAATTAAATCAGCTGTAAGACTATGGCATAATTACCGCAGTTTTGACGGAACAGCGATTTTTAATGCCACCGGTGTCATTTTCGTGCAGCGGCACCCTTGCCAGTCTAAAATTTCTATGTCTAGCTGTATTGTATCGAGGTCTGTTGTGTTTTGTACACCATCATGACACCGGTGTCACAACACAAGCCGAACCGGAGCTTGCTCCATTCATATAAGCGGCCGGACGTATGCACGACCGGACCGCCGGCCAAAACGGGGAGTAGAAACCTATGCTGAAAAAGACCGGCGCCCGAGTCGCGTCCAAATTTAACCACGCTCTCGCTTTGAGCGGTTCTGTGGCAGCCATCGCGCTCGCCATAGGTGGATTATATGTAGCCCCCGCATTTGCTCAGGAGACAGCGCAAGACGCCGCACCGGCAACTGCACCGGAAGACGAGTCGACACTCGTTATCGTCACCGGTTTCCGCGGATCACTGCAAACCGCCATCAGTGAGAAAAAACGTTCCAATGACATGGTCGATGTGATCAAGTCGGAAGATATCGGCCAGTTTCCTGACCTCAACCTGGCGGAAAGCCTGCAACGCGTTCCAGGCGTCTCGATCGACCGCGATGGCGGTGAAGGCAAGCAGATCACCGTGCGCGGCCTCAATTCAGAGTTTTCCCGCACACGCCTGAACGGTCTCGAGGCGCTCGCCACGACAGGGTCAAAGGATTCGTCCGGCGGCACCAACCGCGGGCGTGGTTTCGACTTCAACGTTTTCGCGGCAGACCTCTTCAACTCCCTGACCGTGCGCAAGTCGCTGTCGGCTGAAATCGAAGAAGGTTCGCTGGGTGCGACTGTCGATCTGCAGACCGCCCGTCCCTTTGATTACAAGGGCTTCACCATGGCCGGCTCCCTTCAGGCGGGCTATAATGACGCGTCTGAAAAAACAGAGCCACGCGGTACCTTTATGGTATCCAATCGCTGGGCCGACGGCCGGCTGGGCGCCCTGCTCTCTGTTGCTTACGGCACACGCACCGTCATCGAAGATTCAACCAACACAACACGTTGGGAGAACGCCTATGCAGCGTCTAATGTGGGACGTTTCCAGAGCTACAGCACGAATGGGGGCACGACTTTCATCCCTATTGCGCCCTGCACGCCCGCTGCGGCGGCCGTTTGTAACGTTGATGAAACCCACGTCAGCGGCACGGCGCCACTTAATCCGGCACTGACCGGCGAAGCGCAAAAGATCAGCCGGGCTGAGCATCCGCGTATCCCGCGCTACAATCACTTCGAAACCGAGCAGAAGCGCCTGGGCGTCACCGCCGCCTTCCAAATGCGGCCGAACCCCGCCACCTTGGTCACCCTGGAGGGCATGTACGCCACGTTTGGCTCGAACCGCGACGAATGGGAGATCGAGGCTATTTCGTTCAGCCGCTCCGGACAGGGCCTGCCGAAGACGGACGTGTATGATTACACCATCGACGATCAGGGCACGCTGGTAAAAGGCTCCTTCAACGATGTCGATATCCGCTCAGAGCACCGTTACGACGAACTGAAGACCACCTTTCAGCAGCTTAACCTGACCTGGGATCAGAACTGGGGTGACCGTCTTACCTCCAAACTGTTGTTGGGCGCCTCCAATTCGCTTCAGGACAATCCGGAACAGACCACCTTCACGTTCGAATCCTATGATGTCGATGGCTATAGTTATGACTATACCAACATGACCAGCCCGACCTTCAATTATGGCGCGTCATCGACCGGCTGCAACCCCGATCAGGCATGCTACTGGACCTATTCCAGCAGCACAACCAGTGGCGATGCTTCGCTCATCCGCCTGCGCCCGCAAAGCGTTGAAAACGGTTTTGCCACCGCCAAGCTTGACCTCAAGTACGAACTCAACGACCACTTCGACCTCAAAGGCGGCGTCTCCAGCAAGAAGTACGAGTTCACCTCGACCGAATACGGTCGGTACACGACCAGCGCCCTGACGCGCAACGAAAACGCCTCCGGCGCTATTGTCGCGGCCATCAATAGCGATATTGCCGGCTATTCCGAGACCGTCACTGTCAATGGCAACACTTACCTGATCCCGAATCTCGATAAGATCCGCGACACGTTCGATTACAACTGTAACTGCACCAACAGCTACGGCACGTTTAAGGTGAACAACACCAACTCTTCTTCGCGTGCTGGTAATCGTAACGCTCAGGAAATCGACACCGGTTATTACCTTCAGGCCGACTTCAGCGGGCAACTGGGTTCCATGCCTTTCCGCGGCAATATCGGTACGCGTGAGGTGCGCACGCAGCTCTCGGTGAGCGGCTATGTCGGCACCGCCTCGTCCTCGGTCCTGACCACCATCGAACGCAGCTACAGCGAACTCCTTGCCTTCATTCAACGTGATGATTGAGCCGATCGAAAACCTTTACTTGCGCTTTGCTGCCGCCAAGACGATGGCGCGCCCGACCCTCTTGTCCATGACGCCCGGCGGGGGCTCGATCAGCACCACCAACAAGACCATCACCACAGGCAACCCTTACCTCGAACCGACGCGCGCCAACACAATGGACGTCTCGATCGAATGGTATCCTGACCGTGATACACTTGTGACGCTGGGCATCTTCCAGAAGGAACTGAAGAGCTATATTCAGTCGCGCGCTCAATATTTTAAGCTGAGCGACCTGGGCTACAACTACGCCGAACTGGGTGAAACCAGTGACGTGGCCTATCTCGTGACCACACCGGTCAACACACCGGGTGGCGATCTGAAAGGTTATGAACTGAACCTGCAGAAGCCCTTTACCTTCCTGCCGGGCTTCCTCGGTCGCACCGGCGGCATCCTAAACTACACCCACGTCGAATCCAGGATCCAGTACTATACCTCGCCGACCGCCACGACGACGACCGAAGCGGATCTTCTTGGGCTCTCACCCAATGCGTGGAACGCGACACTGTACTATGAGGGTGAGGCGTTCTCCGGTCGGGTCGCGGCTTCCTACCGTGATGGTTACCTGTCTCAGCTCGCCCCCGGCTCGTCGGCTGATTTCTGGGGCAAGCACGAGACACTCAATATCGACGCTCAGCTCACCTGGAAGATCAACAGCCATCTGACAGCTGTGCTCGAAGGTATCAACCTGACCAATGAGCCCGACGATCGCTACATCGCTTACAACACAGCTCAGGGCAATACGGCACAGGATCTGCTGTATGACTACGGAACCTCGGGCCGCCAGTATTATTTCGGCCTGCGCTACAAGTACTAAACGCCTGAACTCCCATTGAACTGGGGCGCCGGATCTGTCCGGCGCCTCTTTTTATGAGCAGGACGTTCTGCCATGAGAAGAGGACTGCATATGACCTATAACTGTCGTTGCCGCTCTGATATGAAATCCTGGCTCGCGACTATAGCTTTTGCCCTCCTGGCGACGGGGGCCTATGCCCAGACAACGCCCCTGACCGATGCTGAAGCCCGCGCTCAGACCAGGAAGATCTCGGCGGTGCGGGTCATTCTGGTAGGCGAATTCGACCACCGCGGTGCAAAGTGGATGGGGGGGCGCCTTTTGTGCCGACCACGTGACGTCCTTCACCGCCTGCCTCAATCTGGCGCGCGGCGGACGCTCCAGCTATAGCTACCGCGCCGAAGGGTCTTGGGACATCGCGCTGGCCGAAATGCGTTCCGGCGGTTACGCAAAAACCTGGGTTCTGATCCAGTTCGGCCACAATGACCAGCCGGGCAAACCAGGACGCTCGACCGACCTGCAAACAGAATTTCCTGTGTTTATCCGACAATATGTCAATGATGTGCGCTCTGCCGGTGCCATACCGGTTCTCATCACCCCCCTGACCCGCCGTGGTTTTAAGGATGGTCAGCTTCAGGACGACCTTGCCCCCTGGGCCGCCGTCACGCGCCAGATCGCCGCCGACATGCAGGTGCCTCTGGTTGATCTCTACGCCCGCAGCCGGCAGGTGGTGCAGGCGCTTGGTCCAGTGCAGGCCATGACGCTGGCTCAGGCCTCGCCACCGCCCGAACGGGTGGCTGCCGCTGAGACGGGCACCACGATATCGGCGCCGGTTTCGGCGCCACCGAAGGCACCCACGCCGTTCGACCAAATGGCCTTCGCCAAACCCTCTTTTGATGACACCCATCTCGGCAGGACCGGCGCTGCGGCTATTTCCGGTCTTGTCAGCGAAGAGCTATCGAAAGCCGTGCCCGAATTGCGTGCCTTTATCATCCCCTGAATGTCCGGAGCCTGGATCATGACCTTGCGAGCCTTCGCGCTTTGCAGCCTCACGGCAGCCTTCGTGACAGCACACGCCTTTGCCACTGTGGTGGGCGTCAATAGTCCTCCTCAGGCCATTACGCTTGAGCGCATCGCCGGCCTTGCGCCTGAAGCGCAACCGGCCTGGCGTGCCTATCTCGCTCGCTCAATAGCGCAGATGAAAGCGGATCGTTCCGCACTCGCCGCCGAGGGACCGCCTTCGCACATCCCGTCCATCACGTTGCGGGGTGACAGCGAAAAGACCATGCCACTTGATCAGGAGTCCGCCTGGTACGTCACGGCCCAAGCCCGCCATATCGCCGATGTCATCGTCAGTTTCCAGACACCTGCCGGCGGCTGGAGCAAGAACCAGCCGCGTGATGGCGACCTGCGCGTGCCCGGCCAGCCCTATGCCGGCGCTGAAGGCATACGCAACGAGCCATCGGAACGGGGGGATACGGCGCAGGACACAAGCTGGCATTATGTCGGCACGCTTGATAATGACGCCACCATCACCGAACTTCGGTTTCTCGCCCGCGTCATAACTGCCCTCCCCGCCGGTGACGGCTCATCTTACCGCGTGGCCTTTGAAAAAGGCGTGAGCTATCTGTTCAACGCCCAGTTCCCCAATGGTGGATGGCCGCAGATCTGGCCGCTCGAAGGCGGCTACCATGACGCCATCACCTATAATGATGACGCCATGGTCCATGCCACCGAACTGATGTCGGCGATCGCCAGCGGCACTGGTGATTACGCCTTTGTCCCCGAAGCCATGCGGCGAAAGGCAGCAGATGCCCGCGATCAGGCCATTGCCTGCATCCTGGCCACCCAGGTGAGCGTGGCGGGCCGTCGCACGGTGTGGGGCCAGCAACACGACGCCCTGACCGAACGGCCGGTAGCCGCGCGCAATTTCGAGCCCGATGCGCTCTCCAGTTCCGAAAGCGCCGGTCTGCTCCTCTATCTGATGACCTTGCCCGAACCCTCGCCCGCGGTGACGGCGGCGGTGCATGAGGGTGTGGCATGGCTGCACGAAGCCGCCCTTCATGACGTGGCGTGGACCGATGGCGGCGACAAGACGGCGGGCCGGCGGCTGATTGCCAGCCCCGGCGCGCCGGATCTGTGGGCGCGCTATTATGTGGCAGCGTCCGGCAAGCCAGTGTTCGGCGACCGTGACAAAAGCCTGCATGATGATGTCAACGAGATCAGTCTGGAACGCCGCAACGGGTATAGCTGGTTCAACACCGCGCCCATGAAGGTCTTCAAAGCTTACGAAACATGGCGTCTTACCCATCCGGATACCAGACCATGACGCCCAGCCGCCGCGCATGCCTGAAACTGACTGCGGGCGCTCTCGCCAGCGCGATGGCCGCACCGGCGATAGCACGATCTGATCAGAATCCCACCCTCATGACGCAGGCTGGCCCTGTCACCGGCCAGAACAAGGCCGGCGTGCACGTGTTCCTTGGATTGCGATACGGACTGGATACGGCCAGAACGCGCTTTCGTCCGCCCCTCAAACCTGCCCCTTGGACCAGCCCTCAAGCCGCCACGCGCTATGCGGCGGCGGCGCCGCAAGCGGGCACACCAGACGACTGGGGCCAGAGCGAGGACTGCCTGTTTCTCAACGTCTGGAAGCCGGCGAAGGCCGCCACCCAACTGCGCCCGGTCATGGTCTATATCCACGGCGGCGCGTACACCACCGGCTCGGGTGGAAGCCCGCTCTATGATGGCACCCATCTCGCCCTGCGCGGTGATGTGGTGGTGGTGACCCTCAATCACCGTCTCAATGCCTTTGGTTACCTCTATCTGGCGCGGCTTGAGCGCGACGTGACCGGTGTGTCCGGCCCCCTCGCCTATTCCGGCAATTGTGGCCAGCTCGATATTCATCTGGCGCTGGAATGGGTGCGTGACAATATCGCTGCCTTCGGCGGTGACCCGGCTATGATTACGGTATTTGGTCAGTCCGGCGGTGGCGCCAAGATCGCCACCATGATGGCGACGCCGGCCGCAAAGGGCCTGTTTCATCGCGCCGCCACCATGAGCGGTCAGCAGGTCACGGCGTCAGGGCCAGGTAATGCTACCCTGCGCGCCAACGCCTTTTTGACGGCGCTCGGCTTACAGCCGGATGCGACCGGCCTGGCGCAGGTGCAGGTTCTGCCGGTGGCAGAACTGGTGAACGCTCTCAAAGCCACCGATCCGGTTATAGGAAAGGGTGGCCTTTATTTTGGTCCGGTGCTCGATGAGACGACCCTTTTTCGTCACCCGTTCTGGCCGGATGCACCGGCGCAATCGCATGCCATTCCCATGATCATCGGCAATACCCACGATGAGACCCGCGCCTTTCTGGCCGGAGATCCGCGCAATTTCGAGCTGTCCTGGGAAGACCTGCCGGCAAGACTTGCGCCGCAACTGCGTGTCGATATCGATCCGTATCTGGTGGTCGACACCTACCGCAAACTCTATCCCGCCATGTCGGCGTCGGACGTCTTCTTCGCCGCCACAACCGCCGGCCGGTCATGGCGCGGCGCCATCGAGGAGGTCGAGGCGCGCGCAAGGGCTGGCGCGGTGACCTATGCTTATCAGCTCGACTGGAAAACCCCCAAAGACGGCGGCAAATACGGTGCACCACATACGCTCGACATTCCGCTGGTCTTCCACAACACCGCCGTGCCCGATAGCCTCAGCACGGATAGCCCGGAGGCGCGTCGCATGGCCGATCTCATGTCAGACGCCTTCATCGCTTTCGCCCGCACAGGTGCGCCGCAGAGCTCCTCCCTGCCGGCATGGGCGCCTTACACGCTGGAACAACGCGAAACCATGCTGATGGATCTGTCGCCGCAACAGGCCTACGATCCGCGCGGTGACGAACGCAGGCTGTTCGGCAAGGTGCCCTTTGTACAGCAGGGCACCTGAACCGGCTTCAGTGCTTGGGGGCGGAGTGCGCGAACAGGGAAGCCCAGCCGGCTTTCGGGCTCATATCGTCGAGATTCCAGTCGGCTTGAACGAAGACTTGTTGCGTCGGTTTGTATTGGGGATAACCATAATAGTTCTGCGTTTCGGAATCGATGATCTCGCCGCGTCCTTCGGCCACATCCGACAACAGCTTGAAATCGACATCGTCGCGATCCCACGGCCGGGCGCCCGCCGCTCCATAGATTTCGTCTTCCAGGCGCGCCGCGGGCATGATGCGGATATCGCCTGGCAGATAAGGCTTCTGTGCCTTAATCATTTTCGCCGAGCCGGTCGTGTAGCGCCCCGTCTGAGGCACCGCCTGGCCGTTGGGATCGACGGCGATATTGTCGCGCATGTACAGCGAAACGTCACCCTCTCCCCCCAGCGAAAACAGCGGCGTTCCCGCCACGGTATCCGGTCCCTGGCGATAAACGTTGCCGATCAGGGTGATGACCCCGGTTTCGAACGGATAGGTTTCCCATTCATGGCCGATGAGGTTGTAATGGATGGCCTTGCGCTTGGGATTATAGATCATCGAATTGACCTCGGCAGCATGGACGCCACCTTTGAACAAGGCGTTGCGTTCCTCGTTGGAGGCGTAAAGATTGGCGTACAGCAAGATGCCGGTAGCATTGTCGTGAATCAAACCGCCCTTGGAGTGTTCGCCCTTGTTATGCGTGGATTTCGCCAGGCCTTCATAGACCAGATTGTTGCTATAGGTGATGTCGTGCGAGGTGTTTTGCCGCCACTCGGTGATGTTGGCACCTTTGAATCGCGGGCCGGAAGCCGACAGGTTCTCGTCGGTAGCCCAGGAAAAGCTGCAGTGATCGACGATGACATTATAGGCGCCGTTGGTCGATAAACCATCGGCGTTCCAGCCGCCTTTCTTGGCATGGCCGGCCTCGCCGGTGCGTATCATGACGTGCTGCATGATGACGTCATGGGTAGCGATATTGAACTCGCCGCGTATAAAGGTGATGCCGGGCGACGGCGCGGTTTGGCCGGCAATGGTGAGGTAGGGATTTTTGACGCGGATCGAAGCGCTGTCGAGATCTATGACCCCTCCGACTTCAAAAACGATAATGCGTGGTCCCTCAGCTTCGACCGCCGCGCGGAAAGACCCTGGTCCTTCGGCGTTTAGTGTGGTGACGCGAAGAATCCTGCCGCCCTTGCCGCCTTTGGTTGCCTTTGCCCACCCCAGAACGTCATAGGTGGCACGGTTGAGATGTACCTCTGGGGCCTTGGCTGAGGCTCGGGTCTTGGATGGGGTTGCGGCCATAGGTATGGCCGGTATGGCCAGAGCTACAAAACTGCACAGCAAAAGCATTTTTCGGAACGACATGCGCTTCCCTTTCATTGACCCTGTAATGACTTTATCGTCTTATTCGGAGCGCCGTTGCAATCGAGGCGTGACGTCCGTAGATTATTATGGTAACCGGTGTCATAAGCGCAAAACAAGGCTTTTGCAAGAAGCAGAATTCGGGAGCGCTCTTTAAAACGAGCCCAATGGACGAGATGACAGAGACAATTGAAACCTTCTTAAGCTTGCGCAGGAAAGCCACCATCAACGATGTGGCACGACTGGCGGGGGTGTCGAAAAAAACGGTTTCGCGCGTCATCAACAATTCACCGAGCGTACACGCCCGTACACGCGATACGATCGCCGAGGTAATCGCCCGCATCAGCTTCCAACCCGATCCGCAGGCGCGCGGCCTGGCGTTTCGCCGGTCGTTTCTGATCGGCCTGATCTACGACAATCCGAATGCGCAATATATCGTCAATATGCAGATGGGCGCTCTGGATCGCCTGCGCGGCACGGGCAACGAACTGGTGGTTCACCCCTGCGATTGGCGCAGCGCGGACTTCATACCTGAACTGCGTCAGTTTCTTGAACACCAGCGCCTGGCGGGCGTCATCGTTCTGCCGCCGATCGCCGAAGACCGCCGCCTGCTCGATCTGCTCGACGAGATGGAGGTGCCGCGCGTCCGCGTCACGGCGCGCGCCGGGGCCAGTAACCAGCCCACCATTTCAGGCAGGGAAATCGTTTCGCATGACCATATCGGTTGCGCCGAAGCTGGCGCCCATATCGCGCTTCTCGGTCATCGCCGCATCGGCTATATTGGTGGCAATCTCGACTACCCTTCGGCACACGAACGTCGCCGCGGCTTTGACGCCGGTCTGGCCCTTCACGGTTGCGCTATCGCGCCTGATCTGGACGAAGGCGGCAATTACGGCTTCGCTTCAGGTTATGAAGCGGCGCAGCGCCTGCTGAAGCAATCCGATCGGCCGACCGCCATCATTTGCGCCAACGATGAAATGGCGGCCGGCGCCTACAAGGCGGCCTATGAAAGCGGCTTGCGTATACCCCAGGATCTGACCGTGGTCGGGTTCGACGATGCGCCGATAGCCGATCGCCTGTCCCCTCCCCTGACGACGGTGCGCCTGCCGACGCGAGATATGGCCCGCATGGCCGCCGATCTCCTGATTTCACCGGAACAAGCCGCCATTTCTCACCTGCAGGTCGATTCCAAACTCGTGGTGCGTGGCTCGTCCGCCAAAGTGCCCAACGCTTAGAGCGCCTTTTGCGCAAATCTTGTTGTCAAAAGAAATGACACCGGTTACCAAAACTGATAAACACACCGCATCGGGGGTAAGAACCGGCCCCAAGACGCTTTTTTAGACAGGGACAGGCCTATGTGCACCAAGCACTTCACCAAGACACTTTACGCCACGCATCCGGACATGATGAAGGGCGCTGATAACGCTGATCTGCGTGACAAATACCTGATGACAGGCCTGTTCGCACCCGAAGCGGTCTCGCTGCACTACACCCACTTCGAGCGCTTCGTTATCGGCGGGGCCGCCCCCGTTAACAGCATCGTTAAGCTGCCGGACCAGACCGAGCCCGCTTCGGCCGCCGGCCATCCCTTCCTGGAGCGTCGCGAACTGGGCGTTATCAACGTCGGCGGCGGCTCCGGTAAGGTCAAGGTGGATGGTGTCGATTTTGACTTAAGCCCCAAGGATGGCCTCTACATTCCCATGGGCACGGCCGAAGTGCTGTTCTCATCAAATGACGCGGCCAATCCCGCCCTCTTTTATCTGACATCCACCCCGGCCCATGCGCGCTATGAAACCGTCAAGATTTCGATCGACAAGGCCGTGCCGCTGGAACGTGGGTCGCTTGAGCAATCCAACCAACGCGTGATCTACCAGTACATCGTGCCGACGACGGCCAGGTCCTGCCAGCTCCTGCTTGGCCTGACCATTCTGGCGCCCGGATCGGTCTGGAACACCATGCCGCCGCACCTTCATGATCGTCGTTCCGAGGTCTATTTCTATTTCGGCCTGGGTGACAATGATCGTGTCTTCCACTTCATGGGAGAGCCGGATAATGCCCGCCATATCGTCATGGCCAATAACGAGGCGGTCGTGTCGCCGCCCTGGTCCATCCATATGGGCGCCGGCACGTCCAACTACAGCTTCATCTGGGCCATGGGCGGGGAGAACCTCGACTATACCGACATGAAAGTGCTCGATATTTGTCAACTTGCTTAAAATCATAAAAAATTCAACGGGAAACCAGAAACATGTCAACAGCACTGTTTGACCTGACCGGCAAGGTAGCGCTTGTCACCGGCGCCAATACCGGATTGGGGCAAGGCGTCGCCCTGGCGCTTGCCGAAGCGGGCGCCGATATTGCCGCCGCCGGCATCGTGCCTGCCACCGAAACGGGCGAAAAAGTCGAGGCGCTCGGCCGCCGCTTTTTCAATATCGAAGCCAATCTGATGTCGATTGAGCCTGTCGAACGCATCGTGGCCGAAACCCTGTCCAATCTTGGCGGTCTCGACATTCTGGTCAACAATGCCGGCCTGATCCGCCGTCAGGACGCCGTCGATTTTTCGGAAAAAGACTGGGACGACGTCATGAACGTCAATATCAAGGGGGCTTTCTTCATGGCGCAGGCCGCCGGCCGCCACATGATCGCACAAGGCTCGGGCAAGATTATCAACATCGCCTCCATGCTGTCCTTCCAGGGCGGTATCCGGGTGCCGTCCTACACGGCCTCCAAGTCCGGAATCGCCGGGATTACGCGCCTCCTCGCCAATGAATGGGCGTCGAAGGGGCTCAATATCAACGCTATTGCCCCCGGTTACATGGCCACGGACAATACCGCTCAGATTCGCGCTGACCCCGCGCGGGAACAGGCGATCCTTGACCGCATCCCCGCTAACCGCTGGGGGCTGCCCTCCGATCTCGGTGGCGCGGTCATCTTCCTCGCATCCTCAGCGTCAGACTATGTCAATGGCGCGATCATCCCGGTCGATGGCGGCTGGCTGGCGCGCTGACAGCTCGAACTCTATGCTGAACTTCCAGGTCAAGCGTTTCAAAATGAAGTCACTTTTTTAAACCGGTCGTGCCCGGCCATAGAAAGCATGTCGAAGACATGCCCCGCCATTGCCGGGCGCGACCATAATTTTTAGGCAGAGGCTTCGTCCTATTGCACCAGATCGCCGGTCTTTGACACCTTCTTGCCGGGTAACCAGAGTTCCGGTGTTCCTGGTTTCATGTCCGTACGGGTCTTCAGGCCCTGCGCATTCTTGTGCAGGCTGAAGGCGTCGTACAGCACACCATTGGCCGTATAGGCCTTGTAGGTCAGGTCGTCACCTTCGACGCCGATCACCTGAAAAAGCTGGGTCTGTGAGGCCTTGCGGTCAGCCCAGGCAAGATCGGAAACCGCGTACATTTTTGGACCGGCGACAGACACGACATAGACCGTGGCGTTGTCGTCGGAGCGTGCCTCACCTGTAGGGGTTGGGGCAGCGCCACGGGCATAGCCGTGGTCATGCCCCTGCAGCAAAAGATCGACCTTATACTTGTCGATTAAGGGTTTCAGGGCTTCCCGCACATCGGGATTGTCACGTTCCGGTTCGGAAGAATAGAGCGGGAAATGCAGGGTGATAATCGTCCAGCGGTTCGGGTTATTGGCCAGAAGACCGTCCAGCCATTTTACCTGCGCGGCGCGCTCGGCCGGATCGCCATGCAGAAGCGGCGCATCCACCGAAATAACGCGCACACCCTGATAATCGACATAGAATGCGGTTTCCTTCAGTTTTACGCGGCCTTCGGGGCCGTTTTCCGGCAAGGTATATTGCGCCCGCCATTGCGGCGACAAGCGCGCGCCCGTCGCATCTATAGGGCGGCCATATTCATGGTTACCCGGCGTCATCAGTGACGGTGTCTGGGCGTGGATGAAACCGCCGGCGGCGAACCATTCGCCCCATTCCAGATCGGCATTGTGACGGTTGATCAGGTCACCGGCGTGCAGCATGAAGGCGGCCTTGCCGTCCTCGCGTTGGGATTCGCGCAAGACCCGTGACCAGTGCGACAGGATATCGTTCTGCGCGTCGCCCAGGTATATGAAGCTGAAGCGCTCGCCCGGCTTGCCGGCCGTCGAGAACTGGAACCATTCCGACCAATTTGTGCCATCACCAACACGGTAGACATAGCGCGTCGACGGCTCAAGTCCGGTCAGGACGAGCGAATTATAGCGTGCCTTGAAGCCGGCTTGTTCCTCAACATCCAGCGTAAGGACATCGGATTTCGCCATAACCTCGCGGATGTTTTTGACGAAGTTCGGGCCGGGTTCGGAGACGGCGTACTGCACCCTGCCCCCCGGACGGTCGGCGCTGGTCCGCCAGGTCACCGCCATTTCGTGCTGGGTGTCGTTCGTCAGGTTGAGGATGATGCGTTCGGGCGCGGCTGTGGCAGGCGTCAAAGGGCCTTGTGGTGGTGTTGCGACCGCTTGAACCGGCGCAGGCGTTGCCGCGGAGACGCGCGGCTCAGCCTGAGCGTTGCTTGCCAGCATGAGGACAGCGAGACTGAGACCCGACGCAACAAAAAATTTAGACATGAAATACTCCAAAAAAAGACGGCGGAGCCCCCGCAAGGAGGCTCCGCCAGTTACGCACAGGGGAGACTTAGTAGATGTAGTTAAAGCTGAGGCTGATCGTGCGGCCGTTCTTGGTGAAGGCGCGGCTGGAGGCCGTCGTCGGACCGTAGGACAGCCAGTAGGTATGGCTGTCGAACATGTTCTGAACGTTGAAGCTGACCGTGGCTTTCGGCGTCAGTTTCTTGCGCAGATTCAGGTCGACGAAGGTGTAATCCTGCTCATACGGATTGTTGCCGAAGTCCTGGATGCTCGACAGCATTTCCGACTGATAATTGGCTGCCAGATAGGCTTCCCAACCGTACTTTTCGTAGAACAGTTCGAGGTTCAGCACCTTCTCCGGCGTTTCCATCAGCGGCAGTTCATAGCCTTCCGGATGCCAGCTCATGCCGGTTACCGCACTTGAGGACTGGAAGGTTCCGTTGAAGGATACGCCAAAGCCGTCATAGGGCGATGGCAGCCCGTCGAATATCTGACGGGCGCTGACTTCAATGCCCTGAACATGCGCCTTCTTGCCATTATTGGCCATGGTGATGATGACGCCATTCGGGTCTTCGTTTTCACCAGCCGTACCGTTGCGGATGTTCGACGACGAAGACCGGAACAGGAAGTTCTTGATGTTCTTGTCGTAGAGCGCGATCGAATAGGCCCCGGTCTTACCGCGATACCATTCCAGCGACAGATCGACATTGACAGCCTTCATCGGCTTCAGATCAGGGTTGCCCTTTTCGATCGCCACCAGAAGCCAGTCGGCCACCGGATTGTCCGTGCCATCACCATCGGGATCCTGATTGTAGCTGTACTCGCTGGCCGAACTCATCCGCGCGATGTCAGGGCGTGCAAAGCTGGTCCAGACGGCGCCACGCAGGTAAAGGTCGGGGCGGAACTTGTAGGTAGCGTGCACCGATGGCAGGACATTGGTGAACTCGCTCTTGCTCACGCTGTACTCGTTGCCGAGCTTCTGGTCCATCGTATAGGCCGTAATGCTGTTTTCCGTCTTTTCGACGCGCACACCGGCGATGACATTGAGCTTGCCGAACGCAGCCTCACCCATGACATAGGCGGCGGTCACCTGTTCGTTGAACTTGAAGGTGTCTTCGTCGGATATGACGGGATCATCGGCGTTCAGAGCCGTGCCGGTAAAGAAGGTGCTCTTGCCTTCATTGGCGAGATTCAGCTCCGCAAGCATCTTGTCGTCATCGAGTACGATGCCCAAGCGATGATCGCCCGTATACTGGCCATCGAAGAGATCGGTCACCGGCGTGTCGTAGAACTGCGCGAAATCCGCCAGGGTGCCACTGCGAGACAGGTTCAGGAAGCTGCCCTCGAACTTCTTGCGGTCCGATTTATACAATTTGGCACCGGCCTTGATGTTGCGCAGCCAGTCATGATCGAACTCATAGTTGGCATTGATCTGCACCTGCTTCAGCTTTTCCGTCGATGATGAGACATCGGCGGTCATGCTGGCAAACTTGAAATTCGCGGGGTCTTGCGCCCCTTCTAGGCCCGCCTGGTTCAGCACCCATTTCGGGTATCGGCTGTCACCGGATGAATCGACCCCGACGCCTTCATTGCCCAGCCAGTGATACATGTCTGTGCGGAATTCCATCTCATAGTCGCCATCCGATTCATCGCGCGATTCCGAGACCGATACGTCATAATCGAGGGTCAGCTTGCCGAAGCGGCTGACACCGCCGGCATTCAATGAGCTGAGCAGGCCGGTCGAATAGCTGCCTTCCCAGAAGCGGCGCATACGGAAACCTTGCGGGTCCCAAACACCCGAACCACCGTCGAGCGAATAGAGCGACTTGGTTGACTTGTCCTTATCCGTGATGACGCCATCCTTGTCGCGGTCGACGATCTGGCTGGTGGTATAGCTATAGATATTGCCACGGCTGTCGCTTCCGGTGATCATGTCATCGGGATTGCCCAAAGAGGTGTCGGTCTTGTCGACCTGAGACAGGCGTGTGGAGAACTTGCCCGTATCGTTACGGAAATTGAGGCGGGTGGAGAATTCCTTTTTATTGTATTCGTTATAGGTGCCGCGCAGGTGGAACTGGTGGTCGTCACCGTGCCAGTCAAGTGAGGCATTGAGACCCTTGCGCTCGACCTCAGCGTGGCCCGTGGCGAGTTGCATACCACGAAAGACGAAGTCATTCAGATCGGCATCCAGGGTTTCCGAATTAGAGTACCAGGTGCGCGGCTGGCTATCACCATCGCCCCCGTTTTCTTCAAATTGCGTCTGTCGCTTCGAATAGGAAGCCGTGGCAAATATGCCCAACCGGTCACCGAACTTCTTGGCGAAGGACAAAGCCCCCTTGGCTGAGGTGGGGTTGTCGAACTTGTCCATCACGCTACCCTGAACGGACAGGCCCAGATGCGTTTTCTTGTAGTTGAATGCGGTGGGCGTATCGATCTCGACCGTACCCCCCAGGGCGTCACCATCCATGTTTGGCATGATGGTCTTGTGCACCGTGATGCCGGCAATACCTTCGGGCGGCAGGAAGCTCAGGCGCACGCCGCGATAAAACTGAGCGTCACGCGAACCAGCGCCCGACATTTTCACGCCGTTCATGGTGTAGTTGTTCAATTCCGTCGACAGCCCGCGAATGGTGATACGGTCGCCTTCGCCGGTGCGGCTATCGCGCACGGCGTTAACGCCCGGCACCTTGGCCAGGGCTTCTGCGACGTTCTCCACCGGTAGCTTGCCCATATCATCGGCGCTCACCCGGTCCGAGATGGTCTTGTTGCGACGCTTGTCCTCGACCGAGTTGGTCATCGCCTTCGCATAGCCGGTAACGATCACCTCTATAGAGGCCTCTTCAGGTGCGATGTCATTCTGTGCGGCCGGCGCGACAACGCCCGACCGGCGGATGATGACCGAACCGTCAGCGATCTGGCCGGAAAGGCCGGTGCCGGCTAGGAGTTGCGCCAGTGCCGCGCTGGCCGTCAGATTGCCGGAAACCGCTGAGGAGCGCTTGTTCGTCAGCAAATCCGGATCGGCCACGACCTGCAGGCCGGTGGCGCGTGAAAAATCCTTGAGCGCCGCGGCAAGGTCCTTGGCGGCGATGCGGAAGCCCTGTTCCTGGGTGGTGGCTTGCGCCTGCGCCATAGCCGGCACGGACAGCCCCGCAGCGACCAAAGCCAGCACAGATAGACCGTGCGCAAGTTTAAATTTCGTCTTCACGTTTAGATCTCCGGTAAACGCGGCCCCCTTGGCCTCGCCTTTGGAAGATGAAAAAAAGACGCGTCACCCGACACGGAAAATTATGAATTATTTATGACTTACAATGACTTCGTCAGTACAATGACGTTTTTTTCGCGCTTTATTCTGACGCCGTATACCTGTTTCAGGCTGCTCAAAACCCGGTCAGTCTCAGACACTTTGAACCGGCCGGAAACCTTGCGTGCCGCCAGATCCGGCGCATCTATGCGGACCGGCACGGACGAAAAGCGGTTGACCTCGCCCACCAGCCGCGCCAGAGAAATATTGTCGGCCTCGAACCAGCCACCCTGCCAATCCGGCATTTCGGCGACATCGAACGCGGCTGGCATCAGGGCGCCATCGGTGATAACGCGCTCGCCTATACCGAGATCGCGCGTTTCATGATGCGCCTCAACGCGGACCCGTCCGCGATAGACGGCGACTTCGGCACCGCCCGCCGGCAACAGATCGATATTGAAAGCTGTACCCAGAACGCGCACGTGTGAGCCCGCCGCCTCGACGGTAAAGGGTCTTGTAACATCGTGGGCGATATCGAAATACGCTTCGCCCCGCTTCAGGGTAATGGCGCGATCACGCCCAGCGAAATGGACATTGAGTTGCGTGTCGCCGTTCAGGGAGACCTGACTGCCATCCGGCAAACGCGCGGTGAGCATCTGGCCGGGGGTCGTCTCCAGCGTCTGGGTGTAGGCTTTTTCCGCTGGCAGCGTTCCGGGCACGCGTAAACCGCCGGACCACAGGCCACCGCCGATCACGACCAGCGCCAACGAAGCCGCCAGCGCGCCGCCCCAAACGAAGTATGGGTTCTGCGCGCTTTTTGCACTGGCCACATGCGCGGCCTCCTGTAAGGATGCACTGTCATAACAGGCCAGACATTCTGCGTAGGCCATGGCGTTGTCGGGGTCGGCGGATATCCACGTCTCGAACAAACGTTCGCGGTACGCCGGCACATCGGGACCCGACATGACCATGACCCAGTAGGCCGCAGCTTCCTCGCGGTCCATATCATTAAAAGCCTGAAGGTTATGCATGGTCGCAGGCCTCCGGAACCGGCGACACCGGGGCGTTTTCATGCCATTTGACGCGGGCCGCCTTAAGATCAACAAGCGCGCGCGTTATGTGTTTCTCGACCGCCTTCGGGTTAAGGTTGAGCGCGCGGCCGATATCCTCGCAACTCTGGCCATCGATGCGACGCCGCAGGAAAACTTCACGGCGCAAGGACGGCATCCGGGTTAAAACCGCCTGCATCGCCTTGAATTCTTCACGCCCTTCGGCCACCCGATCGGGCAAGGGCTCGGCACAGGCCAGATCTTCGGCGGCATCAAGCGGATCCGACGGGCGCGATTGCCGGTAGTGCAGATGGATCAGATTGCCGGCGATCCGCAGCGCCAGGGCATGTAGGCTGATGACGATATTATCCTGTTGATATTCGATCGCTTTCAGGACGGCCTGCTGGGCGATATCCTCAGCCATTTCCTTGTGGCGCAGACGTGATAGCGCATAGCGGCGAACCACCGCATGTATGCCTGACCATTCCTGATTGTGCCGGTTCGACGCCACACGCCCCCGCCTTTGATACGTCATCATGCCGTCGTCTTGGCCTCACAGGGATCGCTCTATAGGCCATTGATGACAGTTACGTGTCATCTGGCGGGAAGTGGCTGCGACACGTCATTCCCATGAAGGTATGGCCGCCCGGAAGTTAGATGCTTTGCAACGACAAAACCCGACAGTGAGCCAGCAAGAAATCGAACGAAGACTATGCGCCCCGAACGCCCGACCTACGGCTTCCAGACAAAGCTGGCCACCGCGCCCGCCGGTAAGGCATAGGCAAACGCCTTACCGGCGGCCTTCACGGAGAAGGTGCTGGCCTGTGTTCGCGTGTTGAGCACGATCAGCACTAGCGATCCATCCTGATTGCGGAAGGCCACATTGGAAAGGCCGTCCATTTCGTTGGAAGCGACCCTCACGGCCCCCACCTTGACGAACTTCGAGGCATGGCCAAAGGCATAGTATTCGATGTTTTTCTTAACCTCGCCGGTCTTGGAATTGATCGTCACGATACCACGGCAATCGCTGCAGCCACCCTTGTGCGGTCCGAAGTTCTCATCGAGCGCCAGGTTCCACATGAGCACGCCTTTTGACCAGTGACGTGTCGAGCCGATGATCAGGTTCTTGACCGTCCAGGCAAAGGTCTTGTCGAACTCCGGCGCCCATTCGCCGCCGGAGCATTCGGTGAAATAGGCGTCCTTGTCGGGATAGGCGTCGTGCACGGCGCCTTGCGCCGCCACATCACCCGCGTAGCAATGCCAGGCCACACCGGCGACGGACGGATTGGCCCGGGCGTCGGCCAGAACCGTCAGCGGTGAAGACGGCGTATCCCAGTTGTGGTCATAGTCGAGAATTTGCGTCTTCAAGTCTTCGGCCTTGAATTTCGGCCCCAGATAACCGCCGATAAAGGCGGCGCGCGACGAAGGTTCCACGCGCATACCCGGATAGGTATCCGGCTCGAAGCCGGGTTCATTTTGCAGGGTCAATAAGGAAATGGGCACGCCTTCCGCCTGCATGGCCTTGATATAGCGCGACAAATAATCGGCGAAATAGGTATAGGCCTCAGGCTTGAGCGAGCCCTGAATCAGGCTGTCGGTTGTCTTCATCCAGCCGGGTGCCGACCACGGCGAGGCCATGATGGTCAGTTTCGAATTTATCGCCAGGGCCTGCTTCACGGCGGGGAGGACATCGGTCCTGGCGGCATTTATCGAGAAATGCGCCATGTCCGGATCGGTCTGCCCCGCCGGCATATCGTCATAGGTATAATGCGTGCTGGAAAAATCCGAGGCACCGATGGTGAGGCGCATAAAGCTGAAATCCAGCCCCTTCTTTCCAAACAGATCATCCATAAGTGCGTCGCGCTGGCTGGCCGACATATGGTTGCGGATCAAATCGGCCGAAGCGTCGGTCATGGCGGCACCAAAGCCCACCATGGTCTGAAACTTTTGTTTTGGGTCTACAGTGATCACCGTGCCTGTGGCCGATTCACTAAAAGCGATATCCGGCTGTTGTGCCAGCAATTTCGACTGGTCGGCATTGGTCTGCCACACCCTGACTGGCCCAGCCTGAGCCATCATCGGTAGGGCCAGAATCGCTATCACCATCAGCCACTTTATCGAAAATCGCATGATTTCCTCCCTTGATGTCAGGCCTTGCAGACGGCCTCTATATAGTCGGCGTGGGTCGGCATGGCGGCCACGCATTTGTCTATCACCCGGCTGATGTCGTTGAGATATTTAATGATCTCATCTTCCGATCGCAGAATTCACAAACGGATCGTAGCTTTCCGGTATCAGCCCCTGTCCAATAAGAACCTGTATCCAGCTCTCGTCGGCGAAAAGCTCCTCGCCCTTCTTGAAGAACCGCCCGGCCGCACGCCACAGCGCCAGACGTTCGCGTAACGGCTCAGGAATATCCATATCACGGCACTGGCGCCACATTGGGGTGTCGTCACGCTGGGTGATTTTGTAATGCGTGATCAGGAAGTCGCGGATATCACGGTATTCCTCATCGACAAGAGCGTTGAAACTGTCGCTCTGCGCGGGCGCAAACCCGGCATCCGGAAAGAAGGCGATCAGGCGCATGACCACGCTCTGCACCAACTGGATTGAGGTCGATTCCAGTGGCTCCATAAAGCCCGACGACAGGCCCACGGCCACGACGTTCTTGTCCCACACCTTGCGGCGCTTACCCGTGCGAAAGCGGATGATGCGCGGATCGGTCAGCGCCTCGCCGTCGAGATTATCCATCAGGATCGCCGTCGCCTCGTCATCACTCATAAACCGCGAGGCAAAGACGTGACCGTTACCGATGCGGTGCTGTAAGGGAATGCGCCATTGCCATCCGGCCGGCCGTGCGATCGAGCGCGTATAGGGCGTCAAAAGCACCGATTTTCCGATGGCCGGCGCGGCGTCTGAGCGCTCAAAAGAACAAGGCACCGTAACCGCGCGATCACACGGCAACCAGTGCGACCAGTCCTCAAAGCCAGCGCCAAGCGTCTGCTCGATCAAAAGCGCGCGCATACCGGAGCAGTCGATAAACAGATCGCCTTTGATGACCGCGCCGCTTTCCAGCACCACGCCTTCGATAAAGCCATCCGTGGCGCGTTGGTTGACCTTGACGATCCGGCCTTCGGTGCGTTTAACGCCAAGGTTTTCGGCATAGCGGCGCAGATATTGCGCATAGAGGCCGGCGTCGAAATGGTAGGCGTAGGCGATATCGTTGAGCGGTGACGCCTTCATGTCAGGCCGCGCGCGCACGAACCTGTTGGCGTAGGCAGCCGCGGTATTGATCGAATAGTCGGCGAAGACATCGGACACCTTGCCGGTGCCGCGCAGTTTCAGCCAATACTGGTGCATTCTGAGCCAGCCGAGATTCTGACCGATCTTGCCAAAGCCGTGAATATAGCTGCTGCCGACCTGCCCCCAGTCGGTGAACTCGATGCCGAGCTTAAAGGTCGCCTGCGTGTTTCGGATGAAGTCGGTCTCATCGAGTTCGAGCAGATGGTTGAATTTTTTGATCGCCGGGATGGTGGCCTCGCCCACCCCGATCGTGCCGATCTCCTCGGATTCCACCAGCTCGATGGCGAGGCTGTTCTTCGACAGCTTGGCCAGCATCGCGGCGGACATCCAGCCCGCCGTTCCGCCGCCCACAATGACGATTTTTTTTATGGCGCTCATTGGCACTCAACCGGGACAGACACAGGCAGTTCGCCCACGCTTCCCGATTTAGCATAGCTGAGGCCATAGCCCAAGGCGAAGAGCGGCTGTGCTTTGGATGGGCATGTGGCCGATGGCCAGTCGAACGACAGCCGGCCCTTGAAGTCCTTATGCCCAAAGAGCACGTCCGACACGCCCTTGCCTTCTGTCCCTGGCAGCCAGGCCGCCACGAAGGCGTCCGAAAGATTGATCAGGTCGTTGGCATAGGCTGTGCGACCGGATTCAAACACGGTGATGACCGGCTTATCCTTGCCAGCGACGGCTTGCAGAACTTTCACATCTTCCGGATAGCGCGCCGTATGCGACAGATTGCTGATATCGCCCGCCGTTTCGGCATAGGGCGTCTCGCCGATCACAGCGATCACCACGTCGAATTGCGAAACGTCCACACCCTCGCCCGTCGCCGCATAGGTGACATTGGCCGCGCCGGCTTCCGCCTTGATGCCAGCAAGGAGGCTGTCGGCATGGGGGAAGTCGGCATTGGCGTTGTCGGTGCCCTGCCAGGTGATCGTCCAGCCACCGGTCTGGTTGCCGAGATTGTCGGCGCTCTTGCCGACTACGAGGATCTTCGCGCCTTTCTTCAGCGGCAGGACGCCGTTGTTTTTCAACAAGACCAGCGATTCCGACACCGCCCGGCGTGCCAGATCACGCGCCTGAACGGCCGACATCTTGCCGGCGTAAGGATTGGCGGAAGGCCGCTGCCCCCAGATGCCCGCGCGCATTTTCACGCGCAGGATGCGTGTCACCGCGTCATCGATCCGGCTTTGCGGGATCGCGCCGCTCTCGACATCGGCCACAGTCGCCTCAATAAACTTGTCCCATTCCAGCGGCACCATCATCATGTCGATGCCGGCATTGATCGCCTGCGGGCAATGGTAGTTGAGGCAGCCCGGAAGCTGGCTGACGGCGTTCCAGTCGGAAATTACGAAGCCATCGAAGCCCATCTTGTTCTTCAGAACGTCGGTCAGCAGGTATTCATTGCCGTGCATCTTGCCATAAACCTTGCCGGTCGCGCCATCCGTCCAGGAACTGTAAGACGCCATGACAGTCTGCACGCCGGCGCCTAAGGCGCCATAGTAACCTTGCGCATGAGTGTTCATCAGATCGGCTTCGGACGACCTGTTGACGCCCTGATCCTTGCCGTTGTCCGTGCCGCCGTCGCCGATATAGTGCTTGGCGGTGGCCACCACATTGCCGGCCTTCGAGAAGTCGCCCTGCATGCCTTCTACATAGGCTTTGGCGTAATCCCTGATCAGCAGGGGATCGGACGAGAAACCTTCATAGGTTCGGCCCCAGCGCTGGTCTTCGACCACGGCGAGCGTCGGCGCGAAGACCCAGTTAATGCCAGTGGCACGCACCGCCTTGCCGGTGGCAGCACCAATCTCCTTGATGAGCGCCGGATCGTTTGCTGCGCCAAGACCGATATTGTGCGGGAAGAGCGTGGCGCCGATCACATTGCCATGGCCATGCACAGCGTCGGTGCCCCACAGCAGCGGCACCTTTGTCTTCATGTCTGTTTTCAGACTGGCGTCGTAGAAGCCGTCCGACATCGCCACCCAGTCCTTGAGCGTGGCGTGCTTCATCATATAGGGCCAAGAGCCACCGCCATTCAGCACCGAGCCGATGTAGTTCTTGCGGATATCATCGGGCGTCACCGCCTTGATCTCCGCCTGGGTCATCTGGCCGATCTTCTGGCGCAGGGTCATCTGGCTGACCATCCTGGCGATCTTCGCTTCCATCGCCGCGTCAGGTTTGATGGCCGAGTCGACGTGCGGCCACTGGGTCAGGTTTTGCGCCAGACCTTGGGCATGACTGAGTGGCGCGAACAGAAGGCACAGGGATATCGATCCGAGCAGCGCTCGACGAAAAGATGACTTGATCATGAAAAACTTTCTTGAACCGCCCCGCTTGCGGGGGCGCCGGCCGGTGTCGGGGACTGCCCCTAATCTGCGGCGTGATGGTGGGGTCTTTTACGAACTGACGAAAAAGCTATCCGGGGAGAGACCGGGAGTGTCCCTCCCCGGATACCTTAGGCGCCACCCCACGCACGCAATATGGCGTGGGATGGCCTCGGGGGACTTTACTGGAAGCGGTAGCTGACGCCGAACAGGATGGTTTGGCCATATTCCTCGTAGTTTTCGGGGAAGGACGAACCATCGGCGGCGCGGTTTTCCGACACCTTCAATTGCGTCTGGTAATTGGAGTTGGTCAGGTTGTAGCCTTGCAACAGAAAGGTAACGCCTTTGAGCGGGCCATCCTGCATCTGATAGCTGATTTGCGCATCGACCTGATCGTCAGCCAGGATGCGGGTGACCGCACGATTGGCATAGAGCGCATAGGCCTCGCCCAGGAATTCCGAGCGGTAGCGATAGCTGAGGCGCGCCGAGAAGCCGGCCTTCTCAAAATACCCCGTCACGCTGGCCACATCGCCGGAGAAACCAGGCAGTTTTGATGGATCGATATCATCTCCCGACTGCACATTGGTCCAGCCGCGCGAAAAGCTGCCGATCAGGCCGAAACCGTCCAGCTTGTTCCAGATAAGGCTGCCGTCAACCGCGCCGGAGAGTTCGAGACCGCTGACATTCCCCCCGCTATCATTCACAGGAAGCGTAAAGCTGCCGATATTGCTGACCGGCGTGATACCGCTTGAATTGGTCCAACCGGTAAAATCGTAACTGGAGTCGGTCTTATTGCGGATGTAGTTGCGCAAGACTTTCTGGAAGGTGGCAATGCCAATATAGCTCGTCCGGTTGAAGTAGTGCTCGTACGAGAAGTCCACCCCATCGGCAATCCATGGCTTCAGGTCCGGATTGCCGCCGGAACCGCTCCATTGACCATCGACACCGACGCTCGCATTGCGGCTGCCGCGCATGTCTTCCATACGCGGCCGCGCCATCGAGCGAGCCAGCGCAAAGCGGAAGACCGAGTTATCACTGATATCGTAGATCAGGTTCAGACTGGGGAGGAAGTCGCCATATTCCTTGCTGGTCGAGACCCACTGACCAGTCGCTGGAATACCTGCCGCCTTGTCACTCTTCTGGATTATCTCGTTACCGGCTGAGGTCTGCTTAGCGCCGACATACTGCAGGCCGAGATTGCCGCGCAGCCCATGCCCGCCCAGAGTGGAGTCGATATTGAACTTGGCGAACAGGGTCGTCAGTTCTTCATCGACCTGCCAGTATTTATTCAGGTTATCCTCGTTCTGGATCGGTACCAGATCGTAGTACTTGTCTATAACCTTGCCCAGGTCATAGGACAGCACCTTCCCAAAACCGGCCCAGCTCAGGTCGGTGGCTTCTTCGAGGTCTGAAGCGTCGACGGCAACACGGGTGCCGTGGCAGTTGCCGCTCGAATCGAGTGTATAGCCCTTCAGGCAGAGATCCCATTCCTGGACGCCCTTGGCTTTTGTGCGATGTGAATAATCGACACCCAGTTCCAGGCTCTTAAAACCGGCCCAGTCCATATCATGCACGCCGCTGAAACGCGAGGTCAGCAACTGGTCGGTGACCTTAGGCTTGCGGATCGCGCCATCATGGCCCCAGCCGCCCCAGGGTGCCACATCGCCAAGATAAACATTATCGGCATCGGCGTAATTCAGGCCCGGATCGAGCTTCGGGAAATCACCATAAGCGATGTCTTCATCGATGGTATCGAACGTGCGCGACAGGGGCGTCGGATCGGTCCCGTAGCCGGCATAGGTTTCTGCGATCTGTTCCTTGCGTACGGTGCGCGAATAACCAAAATCGACGACCGAGCGCCACGCGCCGATGTTAAAGCGGTTGTTCGAACCAAAGCTGAACATCTCGTCCCGACGCAGGTTGTTGTCATTGCGGATGATCGGCACGACACCACTGACGGTCGCCTGCTGCACAACCGGTGAGCCGCCAATGTCGGCCTCCACCACATTCGAGAAGTGGATATCGTCGGCCCACTGCGACTGATACCACTGCGCGCCGTGTGTTTCTTCATTCTGGTCGAAGACCGAATAATAGAAATCGTTCACGCTGCGGAAATTGTCATTCGGCTTGAAGTCGAACACCGCCATATAGCCATCGCGGGTCTGTTCACGCGCCGTCGCCCACACTTCCACACCGTGCAGACCCATGGCATCGGCGTCACCCAAACGGGGCTCACCGGTGATCGAGTCATTTCCCTGCTTATCCCACCACCAGCTCTTGGAATGCTTCGTCTGCGACGGATCATCGAGGTGTGCGTAGGAGAAGGCGACGCCGAGCTTACCATCCAAGAACTGGTCTATATAGGCCAGACTGAAACGGTTGCCATTGGCGCTATAGCCGGGAACGACCTCGCCATTGGTATTGACCGAACCGCGCAGATTCACCGAAATGACACGCTTGGTGTAGTCGAGCGGACGCACGGTGTTGAGCACCACGGTGCCGGAAAGCCCCTGCCCCGTTATGCCGGCATCGGGCGTTTTATAAACGATGGCCGACGAGACCATTTCCGACGGATACTGGTCAAATTCGGCGGCGCGGTTATCGCCTGACGACACCTGCATGCGGCCATTGAGCAAGGTGGTGGAAAAATCGCCCGACAAGCCCCGGATCGAGATGGTCTGCGAGCGGCCGCCGACGCGCTGTGCCGCCAGACCCGGCAGACGCGCCAGCAATTCCGCAATCGAGGCGTCCGGCAGCTTGCCGATATCTTCCGCCGAAACGGCTTCGACGATCGAGGTGTTTCTTTTCTTGAGAGTCAGCGAATCCTGCAAGCCCTTACGAATGCCGGTGACAACGACGGTCGTGCTGTCCTCGGCAGGCGCGGCGGCGGTTGTGTCCTGAGCGCCGGCGGCTGTTGCAAAACCGCTGAGCGCAAGAGCGCAGGCAGCGGTTGTCATTAAAGCGGTACGAAGGGCCGCAGCCCTCGCGGACACAGACGGACTGCGTCGGGTGACAGATTTCATAGTTCCCTCCCTGGTCGGGGTTTAATTTTGCTCATGCGACGGGTTGATCCCGCCATTGGAAGCGCTCCCAATTTCTGCGCCCTACGTCATTGTCCTGTCAAGTCACTCAGCCGAATGAGGTTATAATTCCTCACAAAATGCCTGTAATAGACGAGGAAATGTGATCAATATGACACAAACTGGGCATGACTCAGCCTTCGGAGCGGTATAACTCCGACAATTGGCAGCGCTTTCAACGTATGAGAAATAGGCGCCGCGCAAACCTAAAAAAAGAGGCTTATTTACGCTTGCAAACGTCTCAGGCCTGGGGCGAGCTGGCCGATTCGCGCATCACGACCTTGTGCGGCACCACATCGAAGCGCACAGGCAGAGGCCCCGATGCCGTCTTACCGGCCTTGATGCGTTCGACAATCATTTCCACGGCGCGATAACCAATGGTTCTCAGGGGCTGGTTTACTGTGGTCAAGGGCGGCCAGATGATTTCTGATACCGGCGTGTCATCGAAACCCACAATGGAAAGGTCCTGCGGGATCTGCAGACCAATCTTATGTGCCGAGAACAAGGCACCAACAGCCATATCGTCGTTGGCGCAGATTAAAGCGCTCGGACGCTTCACATTGCCCAAGATGGCGGCCGTGGTTTCAACGCCGGAACGGAAAGTGAAATTGCCGCGCGCCACGGTGACATCGAACTCAGCCATGCCGGCTTCGGCCAGGGCACGCAGAAAGCCTGAAAAGCGCTCCTCCGCTGACAGGTGGCCTTCCAAACCCTTGATAAAGCCAAAGCTTTTATGGCCAAGCTGCAACATGTAACGGGCCATTTCGTAGCCGGCCACCTCGTCATCTATCCCGACGCCAGACACCATTTTTTGTGCCGCCAGGCCTGGCGAAATGCACACAACCGGGCAGTTGCGCGCTTCGAGCTCACGCAACAGATCACAATCATCTGAAAAGGGCGGTGTCAGGATCAAGCCGTCGCAGCGCCGCGCATCAACCAGTTCCAGAATCTTACTCGTCTTGCTTAAGCTATGCTGGTTGACCGTATGCATCAGGAGCTGAAAGCCAACCAAGGCACAGGCGCGCAGAGCTCCCAGTTCCAGGCCGGAATGATAGAAGGAATTCGGCTCCGAATCGAGATCGGAAGCATAGACCAGCCCGAGCACCTGGGTCTTGCCGCCGGCGAGGAAACGCGCCTGCATATTGACCTTGTACTGGAGCTTGTCGACCGCCTTGAGCACGCGCTGACGCACTTCTTCTCGCACATTGGGGCCACCATTGAGAACGCGCGATACGGTGGCGCGCGCCACGCCCGACAAGGCGGCTACATCATCAATCGTCGGTTTACCTGCGCTCAAGCCGCTCTCATCCATTGCAAACATGTTTCTTTCCGCTTTATGCGGTCTGAGCGTGCAGGTTACAAGTCCGAAGTGCATTGTAAATGAAAGCGCTCCCAATGATCTGATTTCGTAGCTTTCCGAAGCCTTTCAAAAACGGGACGTCAACCAAGACCATAGCGGCCGCCCCTTGAGCAAGCTCGGCAAGGTCAGATAAAACCCGTCAGGCCTTGGCGCCTCTTGCCGCCCGCAGAAGCAGGTAGCCTGCGACACCGGAAAGCGTCGACCCCAGCAATACGCCGATCTTTACCTCGTCCTGAAGAACAGGCGCTGTGGCAAAGGCGAGCCCGCCTATAAACAGGCTCATGGTGAAGCCGATCCCCGTAAGGACCGCCAGGCCATAAAGCTGAAACCAGCTCGCGTCCTTGGGCATTTGGGCCAGGCCTGCCCTGATTGCCAGCGTGGCAGTGGTGAAAACCCCCACCTGTTTACCGACGAAGAGACCCAGCGCCACGCCGAGCGGCACAGGATCGAGCAAAGCCTCCAGCTTGAAACCGCCCAGCGCGACGCCGGCATTGGCAAACCCAAACAGTGGCACAATAAAGAAGGCGACGGGTTTGTGCAGGGCGTGCTCAAGACGAACCAGAGGCGAATGGTGGTCATCACCCTGCCCTTTATGGCTATGCAAAGGAATAAAGAGCGCAACGGCGACGCCAGCGAGTGTGGCGTGGATACCGGATTTGAGCGTGAAAAACCAGATCACAGCGCCGATCAAGAGGTAAATCCAGATCGCCTTGACCTTGAGGCGATTCAGGACAAAAAGAACAAGCAGGCCGGCCAGGGCCGCGCCCAGCATCGCCAAATTCAGTTCGGCCGTATAGAACAAGGCGATGATGATAACCGCTGCCAGATCATCGATAATGGCCAGCGCCGTCAGAAAGATCTTGAGCGACGTTGGCACGCGGGAGCCAAGCAACGCCAGGACACCCAGCGCGAACGCAATATCGGTTGCCGCTGGAATGGCCCAGCCCTTCAGGCTTTCGGGATGCGACAGGTTGAACATGAGGTACACGCCAGCCGGTACCACCACGCCGCCAAACGCCGCGATGCCGGGCAATGCGCGTTGCGACCAGGTGGCCAACTCACCGGTGAGCACTTCGCGCTTGATCTCAAGGCCTACCAGAAGAAAAAACACAGCCATCAGGGCGTCGTTAATCCAGTGCAGCACACTCATGCCCCCGACATATAGGTGAAGCGTGTGGAAGTAGGTTTCGGCCAAGGGTGAATTGGCGACAACCAGCGCTATGACCGCCACAGCCATCAGGACAATTCCGCCCGCTGCTTCGCTTTTCAGGAAATCAGCGGTCATCAACATCGTCTTCTTCAACATAACGCCTGCACCTTATTTTTTCGTCTGAGACGACCTTACGGGGGTACGGTATAAGGCGGCAAGCCTTTTCGGAAGCGCCGCAGTTGCGTTCTCAAAGGCCGGAAAGCCCAGATAAATCGGTGATGTACATGTCTGCCCGATGAGACGCCGACATGACCAAAGCGTAACTTTGCTAAGTCGCGCAAAATGGCTAACTAAGTGCGCCCAATGAGCGAAAGACCCGGACGTATGCGCATATTGCCCTTGATATTATTCTTAGCTTTCCTGCCATCTATATCTTCGGCAGCGTCCAATTTTTCGCAAATTTCGCCCGGTCAATATGGCGTGGGCTTTCAAGTTGTGGCTCAATATGATGACAGCCGGGGATACGGTGGGGCCTCCGATCCGGTCACGGGCGAGCCCAAGGGACCGGAACGCGCACGCCCTATACAGACGCTGATTTGGTACCCCGCCACAGCCGCTGGCGCACCCCTGACGCTTGCGGATTATCTCAAGCTTGGTGCAAATGATGACAGATTGGGCCGGCCTGCCACTGAGCAGGCGGCGGCTGAAGCCGCGTTTACCATCGGTCATAGCGCTCGGCTTTCAAAGCAGCGTGCGCAGGATGAACTGAACGCACAGATGCTGGCTCACCGGGGGGCGGTGGCTGTCGCGGGTCGTTTTCCAGTTATTGTCTATGCCCCAAGTTTGAGCGCCAGCGCGATCGAGAATGCCGACCTGTGCGAGTTTTTGGCGAGCCATGGCTATATCGTCATATCGAGTCCCAGCTTCGGGGCAAGCACGCGCGAAATGACAACTGACATCGAAGGCATAGAGGCGCAGGCGGGAGATATTGAATTCCTGATTGGTTACGCCCACACATTGCCACAGGCCGATACCACCAAGATTGGTGTCGTCGGCTATAGCTGGGGAGGAATTGCCAACGTCTTCGCTGCGGCCAAGGATAGCCGGATCGGAGCTCTTGTTGCACTGGACGGGTCGGTTCGCTATTGGCCGGAAATGATGGCTCAGGCGCGATACGTCACGCCCGCGCGGTTGACGGCACCTCTGCTCTATCTGGCAGCCCGCCCCAAGGAGATTGAGCATATTGCCGCCGGCCTTGATGAAACGACCAGCTTTTTGAATAAAATGGTCTATGGCGACCTTTACCGCGTCACCCTCCACCCTCTGCAGCACCCGAACTTCTCATCAGTATTCGATCAGCGGCTTTTACCTGATGATGGATACGGCGAATTCGACGAGACTGAAATGTCGACTGCGTTCGGATGGATGGAGACTTACGTCCTTCAGTTTCTGAACGCTTATCTAAAAGATGATCTATCCGGCTTAGCATTCCTTAAGCGTACGCCACGCGAGAACCAATCGCCGCTCCATATGATAACGAGCGAAGTCAGGCCGGCCTCGGCCGTACCCGCCACGCAGGAGGCGCTCGCGGTTCAGGGGGCAAGGAATGACTTTGAAACGATCAAGGCCGACTATCAGCAGTTGAAAAAAAACACGCCTGATTTTACGCTTTCAGAAGGCGCTCTCAACGATTGGGGCTACAGATTGCTGGCTGTTGGTAAACTTAAAGCCGCCGTACGTGTTTTTGAACTCACAACGCAGCTCTATCCAGCCAGCGCCAATGCCTTTGACAGTCTTGGAGAAGCCTACGCCAAAAACGGCCAGGCGTCAGACGCCATAAAGTCATACCTACAGTCCGTGAAGCTTGATCCCACCAACGATAACGCCAAGGACCAGATCAAAAATCTGCGCTCATCAGCGGCTAAGTAATCCAGGACAAGACTGTCCAATCTGGAGCCTGTCCCGAACAGCGTCAAACGACGCGCTTGCCGTCGGCGTCGATCATCACCTGACCGTCTTCCTTGTAGAACGGCCCCGGCGGATAGGCGTCGATGAGGTCAAGCACCACTTCGGACGGACGGCACAATTTCGTGCCCTTGGGTGTCACAACGATCGGGCGATTGACCAGAACGGGCGCCTCCAGCATGGCGGACAAAATCGTTTCGTCGCTGACACCAGGCTCCAACAGACCGAGTTCTCTGGCGGGTGATTTGGTTTCACGCAGCGCCGTACGTGGTGTCAGGCCAGCATCAGTAAACAACTTCAAAAGCTGGTCTAAGGTCCAGCCTGTTTTCAGGTATTCAACCACGGTCGGCGTGTAGCCGGCGGCTTCGAGAACGGCGAGGACATTGCGGGACGTGCCGCAGTCGGGGTTATGGTAGATGGTGATGGTCATAGTTCGGCACTCGGATGGATCGGTTTGGCATTCGTTTGTTCGGACAGAAGCCAGGAAAAGACGACGACGCCGGCAAGGGCCCCGGCGCATTGGGCCGCGATAAACAGTGGCACGGAATGGGGCGCGATGCCGGCGAAGGTATCGGACAGGCTGCGCGCTATAGTGACGACCGGATTGGCGAAGGAGGTGGACGCCGTGAACCAGTAGGCGGAGGTGATATAAAGACCGATGGCGACCGGGGTGAACTCGTGCCTGAAGCGGATACAGCCGAAGATCGTGGCCATCAGGCCGAAGGTCGCGATGGCCTCCGAAAAGGCCAGCGACGGACCGTCGCGGAGCTTGGTGGATACCTGCATGATGGCTTGCCCAAACATCTCATGGGCGGCATAGACACCGACGACGGCGCCTACAAGTTGGGCTATGATATAGGCCAGGGCAAGGGACAGACCGATATCACGTTTCGCGGCGAAGGCCAAAGTCACAACCGGATTGAAGTGCGCGCCGGAGATCGGGCCAAAGATGGTGATCAGGACAACCAGGCCTGCGCCGGTGGCGATCGTGTTCCCAAGAAGGGCAATGGCCGTGTTCCCTCCAGCAAGGTCTTCCCCCATGATGCCGGACCCAATGACAATGGCCAAGAGCAGAGCCGTGCCCAGACACTCGGCGAACAGTTTGCGTGAGGTAGAAAACATCAGGTGTGATCCTTGGCGATATCAGCAAGCACAGGCTAAGGACGCTATGACGGGCTGGCAAAGCTGGGGCTTACCACCACAGCAATCTTCCAAAAGAAATTCCAGCAAGCCCTTCACCCCATCGATGTCGGAAAAATATCGAATAGCGCGTCCTTCACGCTGACTGCGCACCAGGCCCGCCCGGTTCAGAATGGCAAGGTTCGCCGACATGGTGTTTTGCTTGATGGCGAAGTGCTCGCCGATCTCACCTGCCAGCATACCCTCCGGCCCCACTTTGATAAGCAGGCGAAAGACATCCAGACGGGTTTCCTGACTGAGGGCGGCGAAAGCCTCAATAGATTGCTTTTTATCCATATATCCGGATTACATGATATATTGGCATATTGTCAATAGTGTCACCACTAATTGACAGGCTTGATGGTCGCCAAACAGCAGCAGCCACTTGCGCTAGACTTAAATGGAAGTGCACGGAGCCGATCCAGCCCGCCCCGTGCACATAACGACCTAGTACTGATAACGAATGTCGAGCACGAAGCGTCGGTCATTCAGGAAGCTGAACCGGTCGACACGCTGGCCGTCGGCATTGACCTGGGCATAAGCCTTGTTCTTGGTGTCCAAAATGTTGGAAGCGTTCAAGCTGATCTGTAAATTGCGATTGACGTTATACTTGAGCGAGGCATCCAGGAAGCCGACATCGCCAAGGTAGATGGGGTCACCGGTAATGTAATCTCGATAACTTGTCAGGTTCTCGGACCGCCAGTTGTAAGCCACGCGGCCTTCCCACTTTTTATCCTGATAGATGCCAACGATGTTGAAGATATATTTCGACTGCCCAAGCAGGTCCTTGACGCCAAAGCGGTAGATAGTGCCAAAGTCGTCCGGCACGCCATCGCCGTTCGCATCCACATAGGGCGGAGGCGGTTCAGCACTGGCATCGACAAAGGTGAAGTTGGACTGCAAACCCAGGTGCGAGAAGACGCCGGGCAGGAAGTCATAGAACTGCTGATAGGCCAGTTCGACACCTTTCACAGACGCCGTGTCGACATTGACAAGACCACTGTAGACGATGTTCACGGTCTTGCCATCGAGTGTGGTGGAACCCATAGTGATATCACCATTCTGGATGATATTCTTGAGATCCTTCTGGAAGAGAGCGGTCGAGACGGTACCGCCCTTGAAGTACCACTCCCAGGAAACATCGTAATTGTTGGAGGTAGTCGGTTTCAGGTTGGGGTTGCCCCCCGTAATGCGGATCTGGTCAAGCGAAATGTTAGAATAGCCGCGATCGACACCGTAAAGAGGATCTGTTTTGTCCGTTATTTCGGTATATTTCGCATTGCTCGTGACAGCGTTGACCACCTGGCCAGCGCGCATGTCCTGAATATTGGGACGGCTCAGGTTCTGGCTGGCGCCAAAGCGAATGAGCATCTCGCTGTTCAGGTTCCATTTCAGGTTAAACGACGGCAACCAGTGGGAATCTTTCTGGTTGACCGTTTGAGGCGTCGCCGCAGTCTGGAGATATAAGGTCGTCTCGGGCAAGAAGTCCTGAGGCGCATCGCGCGATTCAGCATCGTCTGTTCGCGGCGCCGCTTGCGTTGAAGTCGTTTGCGAATCCTCATCAAACGCCTTGTAGGCGAGGTAACCCGAAGAATGCAGTTCAGTCGAAGTATAGCGCACACCGAAATTACCATCAATCGACATGCCGTTGTCGAATGCCTTGTCGAAATTCATCATGGCATAAAGATTGGTTGTTTTTTCCGTTACGTCTGAGATACGGGCGGGGTCGTAATTGACGCTGCCATCGGCATTAAGCTGCGTCTTCCAGCCCACCTTAGAGGAGCCGTCGGCATTGTTGAATGTTGGCTCATTGTTTATGTAGTTGGCAAGCTTAACAGGATCGAGCAACAATTCCGATGAGATGGCAAGAAACTTAGTATTGTCTCCCTGAAGGACACCGCCGCGATAGAAGTCAGAGAAATCGACGGTAGTATAAGCCGGTGTCGTTTCAGTGGCGAACAGGCCCAGCCCCGTGTCATCCCAGGAAGGGGCTACGCTGGCCCAGTTCACGTCCATTTCTTTATTGATCTGGCTGCGCTCCGAATAACGCGTGCCGAATTTTACCGACTTGAACCAGGTCTCGCCGGCAAATTCGTACTGTACGTCGGCCTTGACCGCTGTCAGGTCGCCCGTGCCGTCGTGGTGTCCCTCGCCGGCATAAAGCCAGAAGGACGCGTTCGGATCGGCCGTGCTGGTTTGAACGCCAGGCGTGTAAGCATAGACGGGATCGCCATTGCTATCCACGCCGGTCTGCACAGCGCCGGCAACATTACCCGCATGGATCTGGGTTTGCGGGTTGGTCGTCAGGGTCACTTTCGGATTATCAAGGCCTGGCTCGATATAAGCGTCCGCCCAGGTTTGTGAGCCACCCCAAACTTCCGTCGAAGACGCCGATGCCTTGGTCTTCTGCGCATCCAGTTCAACAAACCAGCGCTCAGCCGGGCGCCACTTGAAGTTCAGGCTCAAATCTTCCGTGACCGTCTTCTCAGTCTTGCCGATGCCCAGAACCTGTATTCCAAGGCCGTAGGCCCCAATTCCACTGTCACCATTGTTGCTGATCACACCCGACGTCATCAGGCCGCCATCGACCGGAAATTGGGTTTCGCAGAAATCAACGCCGCGCGGCGGGTTTGCATTTGCGTCAACCGACGGCACATTACATCTATTGAGGCCGGCCGAAGTCCAACTTGTGTCGTAGGTCGCGTCGGTGACGGAATAGTTCTGGTTGTTGCTGCCATCCGGGAAGGATTCGAGCGTATACTCAAGAACTTCTCAGTCTTGTTGACGACCCGAATATACTTGCCCGTCAGACGCATAGTGTCGTTTTTCCATTGCCCGGCCAGATAAGCGCTCGAGCGGTCACGATCGATATCGCTGGTGCGAAGTTGGAAGCCTTCGACGACGCCGACAGTCTGGCCGTCCACCAGATCGGAACGGGGGATTGGCGCGCCCTGCTGCCAGCCATTATAGGCGGACTTCAGGTTTGAGGTCGATAGCGCGCCCATCAGACCGAATTCACCGATGCTGGTCGACCAGCGATTACCAATGACGCCATTATAGGAGGGGGAAAACTTCTTGGCGAGATCACCGTAGTTCACGTCCATAGAGACGGCGGCGAAGTAACCTTTGCGATCAAACGGCTCCAGCGTACGCAGATTGATTGTGCCGCCAATGCCGCCTTCGATGAGGTCGGCTGATGCGTTCTTGTAGACGTCTACGCCGCCCACGAGTTGGGGCGGGATGCTGGACCAATCGAGCGAACGGCCACCATTGGCCGAGAAGGCGTCACGTCCGTTGAATTCAGACCGCACAAAACCCAAACCGCGAATGAGGTTACCGCGGCCTTCGGGCGACGGAAAGTCAGGGCTGCCGCCAATGGAGAAGCGCGTCACCGTGACGCCCGGCACGCGCGCCAGAGCTTCGGCCACAGACAGATCAGGCAGCGCGGCAACGTCCGAGGCGGTGATTGAATCGACGAAGGTTGAGGCCTTGCGTTTGATCGTGGCGGCCGACTGAAGCGCGTTACGGATACCGGTGACGACCACGACCTGTAAATCGTCGGGTGCAGCAGCCGTTTCTGTGGTGGCAGGCTGAGCTGCCGACGCAGTCTCCTGCGCGAAGGCAGACGAAGCAAGCGCGCACAGAACTAAGGTCGACGCGCTGCTCAAGAAAATTCTACGTAACAGACGTCTCTGAGCGCCAATGTTATCGCTATCATTTCCAATCATAAGGATACCTTTCGAGATTATTTTTGAATTCGAGCTACAGACTTCCATCGTCGGCCTGAGCAGGCCGTACGTTTAGGGCTAATGAAGCTGAAGTAACGTCAACAGCTCGCAAGACGAGACTGATGCTTACGCGAAGTCGTATGAGAGTTTGTTGCCTCTGACGTTTTTATTCCTGAGTATTAAAGCCAACACACTTCGCAGGCGGGTGCCGACTTCTCCATTCCAATCCTGAGTTACTATTTTATTTGGCCTGTGGTTTTAGAAATGAAACACACGCGTTTAGGTGTGAATTTTCCACAAGCAAAATCATGATTAGCGCACTCTTTTAAATAATGAAATATATGCAGATACAATCTTTCCGGAATAAAAAAAATAACTAAAAACGTTAATTAATGCATGCATGACATATAAGTGCTTAATGTTTAAATTTGAAGGCACATTAAGTACATTAATGAGCTTAATTTATGTCAAATATGAAATTATATACTATGTATCATTACAAATGCGACACATTTTGATGTTGCCGGATCGCAACCGGCGCTCACTCGTTAGGCTTTTCAAGTACTTTCAACTCGATTTCTCGTCACAATGTGACATTATTGCTACTTTTTTATGGTAACATTTGCATGAGAAGACATGTCAGTGCGATCCGTAAGGGTTGGCGTTATCGCTGGGGCGCACTAAAGTCTTTTTTATTTTGAACGGGGTTGGCAGCCCAACGCGTTTTGCTAGTTCGCTTTGCACGCTAGCGTCCCAAGGGATCGTATAGTTGGGTATGCCTTTGCATTGCTCATCACGAAAGCCGCAGGTATCTGATCCTGAAGTTATAAAATTAGCTTTTTATAAATAACCCATAAACGGTGTTTTAATACCTGCGCTTTACTGGTGTAATAATAATTGTGCAGTAGGCATAGGACAGCGTAAAATGCGTAAATTAAACTCGATATCTCGTATGATGGCCGGTGCGTCTGCACTGGCTTTTATTGTTTCAACTTCAGGTGCGTTAGCAGATCCCGCACCGTCAACCTATACTATTTCAGATCAGACAGTTGATCAAATATTTCTAAACTCTCAATTTCTTAATAGCTCAACGCTCAATAGCCTTAGCAGTCTGCTGAAAAAGGCTTTGCCTTTGGCCTTTCCGCATTTTTGCGTAAGTCTCTTGGTCTTTTATGTGTCTTCATTCGTTGTTGTTTTTGTTGCTTTCCTAAATTTAGACGGACCCCTCCTATGCGGTTAGCAACTTGGGTATCCGGATGAGGTTGTAGGCTATGAGATTGAGCAGAAAATCTCCAGCTACAGCTTCAAGGCCGCGATGCTTTGTCTTACGCATCGTGCCGTGCTGCTTGCCCCAACCGAAGATGCACTCGATCATCTTTCGCCGGGTCTGTGACATTGCGTAGCCATCGCTGGCGGCCGTTTCATCGTCGATGATGGTCGTTCTGGTCTTGCCGGTTTTAGTCGTGGCGTTATTACGGGCGACATGCGGCTCCACGCCAAGATTGCGTAAGGCTTCGCCATGTGCAGCGACATCATAAGCCTTGTCTTCGCCTACGGTCGCCGGCTTGCCGGTGTGCTTGACCCTAACCGCCAGCATGGCTTCGGATGCCTCGCGCTCGGCCGTGCCGGTGGCTTGGGTGACAACGCTACCAACCGCCAGTCCGTTGCGGTTCTCCATCAGCGCGTGGCCCATGTAGCACAGCTTCGCTTCACGGCCCTGAGCCTTGCGGTACAAGCGGCTGTCGCCATCGGTCGTCGAGACGTGGGTGTCATTGCCGCGTTTCTGATTATGGAAGTCAGACCCGTCCGTATCGTCCGGCCCGTCCTTCGGCTTGAAGCTCTTGAACGAAGCCCAGGCTTCAATCAGCGTGCCATCCACTGAGAAATGCTCGTCCGAGAGTAAGGGCGTAACCTTTGGGTGGCACAGCAAGGCCGTCATGAACTTCGTAAAAACATCACCCTTCTGCAGGCGCTCACGGTTCTTGGTGAATGTCGTCGCCACCCACACAGCCGCGTCGGGTGACAAGCCCACGAACCATCGAAACAGAAGGTTGTAATCCAACTGCTCCATCAACTGGCGTTCCGAGCGGACGCCGTAGAACACCTGCAGAAGCAAGGCGCTCAGTAACTGTTCCGGTGGAATGGAAGGGCGCCCTTCCTCAGAATACATCGCCGAAAAGTCCGCGTTCAGGTCGACCAGAACCGCGCGAACCAACTCACGAACCTTGCGAAGAGGATGCGTATCCGGAACGCGTTCTTCCAACGATATGTACGAAAATAATCCGCCCTGATCCCGAAACTCGCCACGCATTGGTTCCTCCTTCTCGCTCAAGAAGGGAATCACGGCAAAATCAAAATGACCAGAGGTTTTTCAGCAGACTGTTAGTGGTCTGATGACAGGAAATTATACTTACAATTACGTCACAGTCTTCTTCACGCCGGATACCAGCGTCAACGGTGCCATCTTCGGTGTTTATGAAGCCAATTTCGATCCTGTATCGATCCTGTATTCGGGGTCTTTTGACCCGCTCAACCCCAGCGCTAATGCCATTGTCGGTAACGATGATGCTGACAATCTGATTAGCAATGTTGGCATAACGACAACTGGTTGTACGGGCGCGTGTTCCGCCTTCTCGGCCAACCTTGTCGCCGGGCAGACCTATTACCTGTTCTTGTCGACCTATCGCTCAAACACGGCCTTCACCACACCGGTTTCGTTTTTTGCCACGGGTACGACCTTCAACTGGGGCACCTTTACGCCGACCCCGACAACGCCAGTATCGACTGATATCGATACCTCTGCGCCAGGCGGGTTTGACGCCGCGCAACTGGGTAACGGCCTGAATGCGGTATTCGCAGGCGGGACGCTTTATTTTACGACGCCAGGCGCTTTTGCCCAAAATTTTCAGCTGGGCAATTCAACCACCAACACCATTGACCTGAGGGGGACTTCGGTAAATCTGGACGGAAATTTGACCGATCAGACTACGAACGGATCGCTGATAATTGCGAATACCGGAACAAGCGGCCTCACATCGATCCTCATGAATGGAAACAGCACCTATACGGGCGCGACGACTATCGAAAGTAACGTATTCGTCAGTCTTTATGGTTCGATTAACAACACCTCAAGCGTACAGGTCAAAAATGGTGCCCTCGTCATCGTCCGTAATGGTGCTTCGATCACCGCTGGTCATATTACTAATGAACTGGGCGGGCAATTGTTCATCCAGCAAGGCGGCACGGTAACGGACGATCTGGACAACGCTGGTGAGGTCGAGAACTCAGGCACCTATAACGCTATCATCAACACCAATACGGGCAGGATTCTGAACCTCTCAACTGGCACGTGGAACGGCGATGTGCGCAACAATACGGGTTACATAGCTAACTCGGGCACAATGAACGGTGCTGTAATATCTACCAGCGGCGATATCTATTCTGACGGCGTCTGGAATGGTAATGTTGTCAGCAACACGAACTCTCTTAGCAATCTAGGCACTTGGAATGGCAACATTACGACGGCTGGTGACTTCGTCCACAGAGGTACGCTCAACGGTAATCTGACCAACACAGGTCAGGCTCAGATCACTGGCTCCATCAACGGTTCCCTGGTCAATTCCACCGGTGGTTCAGCCTTTATCGCAGCGTCTGCAACAATAGATGACGTTTCCAATAGCGGCATCCTGACTCTTCTGAGTGATGCAGCGTTGAACACGCGCCTCGTTAACGACGCGGATGGACAATTAAGCATTCGCACGGGCGCAACTCTGAACAGCACGCTTGAGAATGCGGGCCTTGTTAGGAACTTGGGCATCGTCAACGGTGGCATCAGCACCAACCGCGGCAATCTCATCAACGACGGCACCTGGAATGGTGATGTTCTGATGAATTCGAACCTGATTAATAATAATGGAATTTGGAACGGTTCTGTGTCGGCAAACTCAGGGACTGTTTTCAATACCGGAACCTGGAACGGAGATATGACCAGTGCAGGCGAATTTACCAGCACAGGGACCTTTAACGGCACACTGGACACAAGCGCCAATGCGTATGTGCGAGGTGAGATCAATGGCGTGGTCAACAACTCCGGCAACTTTATTCTGCAAGGCGATGTGACTGGCGATGGGGCGGCATTTAACAATAGCGGCACCTTAAGGCTCGAAGATAATGGTTTTAGTGGTTTAGGCGCGCTCACCAATGCGGCGGGTGGCAAAATTTGGGTCGGTTCGTTCTCCAATGCCGGTGTCCTGAATGCCTCCAGCTTGAGCAATGCCGGTGAGGTGCACATGGTCAATGGTCGTACCGGTGATGTCATCAACATTGCAGGGGCCTATACCGGCGCTGTGGGTTCGGTGCTGTCGTTCGATGTCAACATGCTGACCGGCCAGACTGACAGGCTCAATGTCGGCACATTGTCGGGCACATCGACCGTGCGCCTCTATAATTCTGCCAACGGCCGGAAGTATCTGAGCACGCCTGTGGTCCTGGTCTCTTCCGGAGGCGGCGATGGCACACTGACGGCGGATACCGATATCGGTACTGAGGCTGCTTTGGGCAGCCATAGCCTGATGACTTACAGCCTGCAAAAGATTGCAGGCACTCATAATTGGGGCATCGTCTCCAGCCTGAACACGCCGGCCCTTTCAAGCCTGCCGGAAAGTCTGACGGCCTATGTCACGGCTCAAAACCTCAATCTGGCAAACCTGCCCGACGAGGTATTCGTTCGCGACAACAGTCTGGGCATCAACCAGTGGATGGGGCATAGCTGGGCACGGGCCTATACGGGTGAGTTGTCGTTGAAGGGCGATTTCACGATTTCGGATGCTTATTCGTCAGGCGCCACGACCAAGGCCAGATCTTCGCAAGATGGCACGCAGTACGGCTTTGATGTTGGCGTCTACAATATCCAGGGCACGGGCACCAGTGTGCGCGCAGGCTTCATGGGCGGTTCGACCCATGCTCGGATCGACGATCATACCCTCTCAGGCGCAAGCCTCAAGATCGACGCGCCAAACTATGGCTTCTATACGGCCATCACGCACAAGGGTCTTCGCCTGTCCGTTCAGGAACGTAACGAAGTCCTGAATTCGGATGTGACCAATCCGGTGCTGGGCTTGTCGAGCCGTCGACTGAAGGCGCGCTCACAAACGATTTCGGTGGCCCTGTCCAATCGCTTTGATATCAAGAGCGTCTTCGTTGAACCGGTCATCGGTTATGTGGGGACCAAGGTCAATGCTGACGCTCTCGTCATCCCGAATGACCTGGGACGTGTCCAGATCGCTTATCTCAAGAGCCAGCTTGCCCATGCGGGCGTGCGCGTTGGAACGAGCCTGACGACCAAGAGCGTCACATGGACTCCTTATAGCGAAGTGAACGTCTGGCAGGAAAATGCGCCGAAGAGCCAGGTCGCCTATGTGCCGGAAGGTACGTCCGACGCGGTCTGGCTGACCGGTCAGCGTACCGGAACCTTCGGTCAGGCTCTGGTCGGCGTAACGGCGCAGTCACGGTCGAACGAGAACCTGTCGGCTCACCTCACGGCAGATGCGCGGGCGGGCGATACACTCAATGGCTGGACTGTCCGAGCAGGCGTAAAATATCGCATGAACTAAGCGGCGCTTCTGTCAGGATCTTCAATACTGTCAGCCTTCTCGAAGGGAATGCGCATGGTTGTTATGTGTGTTCCCTTCGAACGTCAACCTGACCACCTGCCACCTGAATTCATTAGCGAAACGCAAAGTGACACTCGGCTTAAGGTGAATTTACTGCACGGCGGCGGTAGCCAGACAAATCGCCTTCCCATAGGCCTGGCCCGGCATTATGGTAAGAGCCCCAAGGCCGAGGCGATGGTGCCCTCGATGGTCGCTTCCAGATCAGAATCCTTGCACAAATCTATGCTTCTCTTTAGGCATCGTTCTAACGGCGGCAACTTTTTGCGCCTAATCGTATGGATTTAACATGTCCGATAGAACTTCTCTCGATGAAGCCGATGTGCGTATCCTGGGCGCTCTACAGGAAGATGGTACCTTGTCGGTGTCTGCCGTATCAGAGATCGTTCACCTGTCGCAAAACGCCTGCTGGCGCCGCATGAAGCGCCTTGAAGAAGATGGCGTCATCAGCAAACGCGTGACCTTGCTGAACCCGGAACGTCTGGGCCTGGAACTGACCGTCTTTGTCAGCATCAAGACCAGCGAGCATAGCGAAGCGTGGCTGAGCCACTTTGCCGAGGTGGTCCACGCCATGCCGGAAGTGGTGGAATTTTATCGCATGACGGGCGAGGTCGATTATCTTCTCAAACTAAAGGTCGAAAACATGGCGGCCTATGACCGGGCCTATAAGCGGCTGATTTCCCAGGTGCGGATTACGGACGTCAGCTCGGCCTTCGCCATGGAGGAAATTAAGCACACGACATCGCTACCTTTGAAGGTCACGATGTAACCATTGTGTACCAAATGGAACAGAGATATAGCGGCGCTAAATCAAATTAAAATTACATATTACGCCACCTTTTAGATCATTCATCCCAATTTTGGCAATTTTCATCAAAATTATGGTGAAGATTTCTTTGGCGGCCCTGTGTTAGGTTTGATGTTGTCGCTGTCCGAACAATCGGCTGGCATCCCCCTAATCCTTTCCGCCCACTGGTAGCCTATGTCATCCGCATCCCCCCGCTCTCTCAACACCCGTCTGATTGCCAGCCACGCCGATGGCGCCACACTGCGTCAGACGCCTGCGCCCGCTGTGCAGAGGGGTTCCACTATTCTTCTGGAATTGGCCAGAGACATCTATGATACGTCGCAGCAAACCTATGGTCGCGGGGGCCTGACAACGCACGTCTTGTTGCGCGACATGCTGGCCAAACTGGAAAACGCGGACGACGTGACCCTCTACCCTTCCGGCCTAGCCGCCATTACCGGCGCTGTACTGGCTCTCACCAGCGCGGGCGATGAGGTGCTGGCCGTCGACACCATCTATGGCCCAACCCGGCGTTTTTTTGAAGGCATGTTGCGCCGCTTTGGCGTCACTACGTGCTACTTCGCCCCACAATCAACGGCCGCAGATATCGCCGGCCTGATCACGGCAAACACCCGCCTGATCTTTCTTAATCCCCCGGCTCTCTGACATTTGAAATCCAGGATGTTCCCGCCATCGCCGCTATGGCGCGCAAGGCCGGTATCCTCACCGTCATCGATAACAGCTATGCCGCCGGCGTCTTGTTCAAGCCGCTCGATCATGGTGTTGATGTCAGCGTCCAGGCCCTGACCAAATATGTCTGTGGTCACTCCGATGTTTTCATGGGGATGGCCGCCGCCAAGGGGCCGGCGGCAGCCTTGCTAAAAACGGCTTATCGTGAAGTCGGCTGGATGGTGTCTCCCGATGACGCCTATACGGCGATCCGGGGTTTGCGCACCCTGTGCACGCGCATGACGCAACATGCCGCCTCCGCCTTGACGGTGGCGACGTGGTTAGAGAGTCAGCCGCAGGTGAGAAGCGTGCTTTGTCCGGCCTTGCCCACAGATCCCAACCACCGCATCTGGGCGCGCGATTTCTCTGGCATCAACGGCCTGATCGGCTTTGAATTTCATCCTGGCTATGCCGATCAGGTCGAGCCTTTTCTTAATAGCCTCAAGGTTTTTGGCCTAGGTTACTCATGGGGCGGCTTTGAAAGCCTCGCCATCAACGCCAATCCGCAACTGAAACAGCGCGTGTGCCGCGACGGCGTCGAGACAGGCCCCCTCATTCGACTGCATATGGGACTTGAAAATGTCGACGACCTGATCTCGGATCTGGCCCAGGCCTTTGATAACCTCGCTGTGAATACCGAAAGTTCGCGCCCCGACCTTCAGCACGCAAGCGCGGTCTGACGCCTAAACCCTCACGTCAATAAATCTAAATTGATTTGGTGGTGATTTTCTATATGGTCAGTGTACCATTTGGAACACTGACGCTACTGAATAAAAAAATGTGTCTGCACCTAATACGACAAAGCGCCTCAGGTTAAGCTCCCAGCCCCCTGATGCGTTTTGAAATTTCAGTTAAATCGAAGGGGATTACATGTCTTTACGCACCACCTTGCTGACCGCGTCAGCTCTCACCACCCTCGTTGCTGCGCCGGTTCTGGCTCAGGAAACCGCCACCTCAGATCCGACCACCGAAGTGATTGTCACCGGTTCACGCGGCAAACCACGCACCGTGACCTCCAGCCCTGCCCCCATAGACATCATCAGCGCTGACCAGATCAGCAAGCTGGCCGGCAGCCTGCAATTGCGCGATGTCCTGACCCAACTCGTCCCCTCGTATCAGGCCATGGCAGTCGGCAGTTCGTCGCAGGACAGCATCGTGCGCCCGGCAGGCCTGCGCGGCATGTCAGGCGTCCACGTCCTTGTTCTGGTCAATGGCCAGCGTCGCCATAACAGCGCCTCGATCAACCTCAATTCGGGCAACGTATCGGCTGGGGCCAATCCGGTAGACGTCGACCTGATACCGGCCAGCGCCATCGATCATATCGAAATCCTGCGCGACGGCGCCGCCGCACAATATGGCTCGGACGCGATTGCCGGTGTCATCAATATCATTCTGAAGACCAATAAGACGGGCAGTTCCGGCAGCTTTGAGGCGGGCCAACGGTTTGAGGGTGATGGCACCACGATCTCGGCGCAGGCATCGCAAGGCTTCGCCTTGCCGCACGATGGCTCCACCACAGTGTCGCTCGCGATCAAGAGCAGCGACAAGGTCGTGCGTAATTCCGACGTGACCGGCACCATGTACGATACGATAGGCGGCCAGCCCGATCCGCGTGAAGCCTCCGCCAATCGTCGCACCTATCAGGGCGGGCTACCGGAAATCAAGAGCCTCGACCTGGTGACCAACACCGTCATTCCCGTCACAGACACAACCCAGTTCTTCGCCACAACCACCTTCACGACCCGTAATGCCCGAGTTGGTCAGGCCGGTCGCAAGCCCAATGCCAATAGTAACATTACGGCGATCTATCCGAACGGCTTCACACCGTATTACACCATGAAGGAATATGACTTCCAGCTCTCGGCGGGTCTCAAGGGCACCTTCAAGGGCTGGGACAGCACACTTGGCACGACCTTTGGTCGCGACCATGTCATCAACGGCGCAGACAATTCGCTCAATGCTTCCCTGGGCGCCGCCAGCCCGACCAGCTTCGAGACCTACAGCTCTCAGTTCGATCAGTGGACCACGAACCTCGACCTCACGCGCCATTTCGATGTTTTGGGCGGCAAGGCCTTGCAGGTATCGACCGGCGCAGAGTTCCGTCACGAAAACTACCAGACCCATGCGCTCGATGAAGCGGCCTACGCCAACGGCGGCTACTATTACACCTCCGGCACCAACAAGGGCAAACCGGCCCTGACCGGCGCGCAGGGCGCTATCATCGTCCTGCCAGGCGACGAAGCCGATATTTCACGTAATGTCACCGCGGCCTATGTCGATCTGGCGCTTGACGTCACACCGAAGTGGCTGGTCACCGCCGCGGCACGTTATGAAACCTATGACGACAGCGCCGGCGATGTGGTGAGCGGCAAGGTTTCGACGCGCTACAAGGTCAATGACTGGCTGACTCTGCGTGGCGCCGCTTCGACCGGCTTCCGTGCGCCTTCGCTGGCCCAGATGGGTTATGCCCAAACCGGCACGCAATTCAACCTGGTCGGCACCACCTATCAATTGATCGAATCGAAGATCGTCAAAACCGACTCTGCTGTCGGCGTAGCGCTGGGCGCCCAGCCCCTCAAGCCGGAAAAGTCGCGCAACTACAGCGCTGGCTTCGCCTTGACGCCAGGCCACGGCTTCACCGTGACGCTCGATGCCTATCAGATCGAACTGGATGATCGTATTCAGTTGACCGGCCTGCTCTCCAGCGCCGGCGTCAAAGCCATCCTGATTGCCAACGGCTTCTCCGGCAATCAGTATGTCCGCTATTTCACCAATGCCATCGACACCACAACCAAGGGCATCGATCTGGTTGCCACCTATAATCTCTCAACCGAGCGATTTGGCCGTTTCCGCACCACACTCGGTTACAACCACAATGAAACCGAGATCGACAAGATCGCGCCGACGCCGGACGCATTGGCCGGTTTGGGGCTGACCCTGTTTGATCGTCAAACTCAGGGCTACATCACCGAACTTCAGCCGAAGGACAAGGTCATTCTCGGCCTCGACTGGAGCGCTGGCCCCTATGCCGTCAATATCAAGGAAACCCGTTACGGCGAGTTCAGCCTGTTGGGCGCGACGGCGGCCACCGACCAGAAGTTTGGTGCCAAGTTCATCACCGATCTGGAGGTGTCGCGTGCCTTCGGCGACGGCTACCGCATCGCGATCGGCGCTTACAATCTATTGGATGTCTACCCCGACAAGAACACCATCGCCAACACCATCGGCAGCTCGCCTTACGCTGCCTACTCCCCCTTCGGCGGCTACGGCGGGTATTACTACGCCCGCCTGTCGTGGAAGATGTAGCCCCTAGAGCTACAGTGTAAAGCGTACCTGTAAGGCGTATAAAGGGACAGTGTTCGCCGGGATCACTGTCCCCCCTTCCTCCCACGAGGCCACCATGTTCCTGTCTTTTTCCACAAAATCTTCAAGCCGTTTTCTGACCACAGGCGTTTTAGCGCTGACCACGCTGATGTCCTCCGCCCATGCTCAGGTCAGCCTTCAGGATCGCCGGCCGGTTCTGAAAGGGATTGAAACGGTCGACGACCCTCGGCGCATTCCGCGAAAACCCTCCGCCGAAAAGGGGAAAATCACCGTGCTGAGCGGCGGGCGCGTCTTTGACGCCGTCTCGGCTGCCGCACGCCCTGCCACAGTTGTTATCGAAGACAACCATATCCGCGCCATTCTGCCGGCAAGCTCAACCGACTGGCCGGCGGAGGCTCGCGTGATCGACGTCACCGGGGAGACCGTCATGCCCGGCCTGATCGACATGCACGTCCACCTGACCTATCCCGACAGCGACGCCAATATCGACGAACAGGGCAGCGCGGTTGATGGCGCCATGCGCGGCACCCGCAATTTGCGCTGGCTGATCGAATCCGGTTTCACCTCTGTACGTGATCTGAACGGCGTTGGTGAAGCCCCCTATGTGCTGGCGCAATGGAGCGCCGATAACGCGATCCCGGCGCCGCGCGTTTTCACCGCCGGCCATATCATCACCGGTACAGGCGGCCATGCCACCGAACGCCCTCTCACCCCAACCCACGGCCATGACTACGCCATCGAGGTCAATGGCGCCGACGCCTGGCGCGGAGCCGTCCGTCAGGTCTTCAAGGATGGCGCCAGCGTCATCAAGATCGCCAGCCATTTCGCGCCCGATGAAGTCCAGGCCGCCGTCGATGAAGCCCACCGCCTCGGTCTGAAGGTGACCTGCGACTGCGAGGGCATCTATACCGAAATGGCCGTCAAGGCCGGTATCGACATGATCGAACACCCGCTGCCGCGAACCGATGCCACCATCACCCTGATGGCGAAGAACCATGCTGCCTCGGTTCCGACGCTTCAGGTCTACCAGAATGTCATCGACCGCAATGGCGGTTTCTATGGCTCGACCTCGCGCCGCTTCGCCATGACCAGTCAGGATGATTTCGACGTCTTCAAGAAGATGAAGGCGGCCGGGATCGTTATGGGGGTCGGCACCGATACCATCGGGGATGCCAACAAGATGATCCCAAATGTCTATATCGCCGAGTTGAAATGGTTCGTCAAAGGCGGCTACAGTCTGGCGGATACCTTGAAAGCGGCCACCATCGTCAATGCCCGCCTGCTCGACATGGACGACAAGATCGGCAGTCTGGAAGCCGGCAAGCTGGCTGACATTCTGGTCGTGCGCGGCAATCCCGACCAGTCACTCGATGATCTGCAAAAGGTCGATCTGGTGATCAAGGACGGTATTTTTTATGTCGAGAACGGCCAGGTGGTGACGCCGCGCCATGTCGCGCAACCCCTGCTCAAGCCATCGCCCCCCGAGACAACCAAGTAAATCCTTTCCTCATGCCGACCGGAGTTGTGTTTTGACCTCTGCTGTGCCGACCTCTGAAACCCTAAAAGCGCCTCCGTCGAAAAAAGCCGTCGCCAAGGCGTTGGGCTCGGCCATGATCGGCAACTGGTTCGAACTGTTCGACTTCATCATCTATGGCTATTTCGCCGCCCAGATCGGCCGCGCCATGTTTCCGGCCGCCGATCCCCTGACCTCAATCCTGTCGAGCTTCGCCACCTATGGCGTCGGCTTCGTCATGCGTCCGATAGGTTCGATCGTGCTGGGGTCTTTGGGTGATCGCTTTGGTCGCAAGTTTTCGCTGATCATAACCATGTTCCTGATGGCCGCCTCGACCGGCATCACCGGAATGATCCCGTCCTATGCCCATATCGGTTACGCCGCGCCGGTCCTTCTGGTCATCTGCCGTCTGGTGCAGGGTTTTGCCGCCGGCGGAGAATGGGGTGGCGCCACAACCTTCATCGTCGAATACGCCCCACCACACCGGCGCGGCCTGTTTGGCGCGCTGCAACAGCTCAGCACATCGCTGGCCGTCGTCTCCGCCGTCTGCACGGCCCTGGTGCTCAATCTCATATTGCCGGCCGCCTCGGTCGATGCCTGGGGCTGGCGTATCCCCTTCCTGCTCGGCATTCTGGTGGCCCCGGTCGGCTTCTATCTGCGTGCCCATGTCGAGGATACCCCGCACTACACGGCCGAGGCAGACGCTACGCCGGTCAAACCTCTGCGTGAAGCCCTGACCCAGCATGGCCGCGCCGTCGCCACCATATTCGGCAGCGTCATTATATGGACGGTTGCGGGCTACACGTTCGGCGCCTTTCTCGTCAGCTTCGCCATCCGGATCCTCAAGGTGGCGCCGAGCATCGCCTATACCGGCACCTTGGTCGGGGCGCTGGCCAATATCCTCGTCATTCCTCTGGCCGGATTCCTGTCGGACAAGATCGGCCGCAAGCCCTTCCTGCTGATGAGCGCCGGCGGCTTCCTGATCATCGCCTATCCGCTTTTTGCTTATATGGATCATGCCCGCACAGGCGCCTCCGTCATCCTGACCACGGCGGTGGCGGGGATCTTTAGCGGTCTGTTCAGCGGTGTGGGGCCCACCTTTCTGTGCGAGCAACTGCCAACCCGTGTGCGGTATACCGCGCTGTCGATCGGTTATAACGGAGCCGTTATGCTGTTCGGCGGCTTCGCCCCCTTCATCGCCACCCTGCTAGTGCAACAGACCGGCTCCAATATCGCGCCCGCCTTTTACGTGATGTCGGCCGCTTTCATCTCCTTCACGGTGATCGCCTTCACACCCGACCGCTTCCGGAATCCTTCCTTATGATTCGCAAAACCACCGCCATCGCCGCGTTCGCCTGCCTGCTGCTGGCCACGACCGCACTCAGTGCGCCTGCCAAGGCGCCCATAAGCCCGCCCCAGGCGGTACTGGGTCATGTCATGGGGGAAGATCGCTATGTGCCCAATTATAGCGATACCGTAAAATACTGGCAGGTGCTGGCCTCACAAAGCGATCGCATCCAATTGGTCGATATCGGTGCAACCACCGAGAAACGCCGTCAGATCATGGCAATTGTCTCCTCCCCGGAAAACCTCGCCCTGCTCGATACCTACAAGGACATCTCCGCGCGTCTTGGTCGCGCCGAGGGGCTGACGGACGATGAGGCGCGCGCGCTGGCCGCCAAGGGCAAGTCGGTCGTCTGGGTTGATGGCGGCATCCATGCCAGCGAGGTCGAGACCGATCACGCCCTGATCCAGCAGGTTTACGACATGGTGGCGAGTGATGATTCCGAAGCGCAGAGAATCCGCGACAATGTCATCATCCTGTTCGCTGCTGACAATCCGGACGGTCAGGACTATGTCGCTGACTGGTATATGCGCTTTAAAAATCCGGCCGAGCGCGAAACCAATTTCGACAGCCTGCCCAAGCTTTATCACCCCTATATCGGTCACGATAACAACCGCGACTTCTACATGGCGGAAATGGCCGAGACGCAAAATATCACGCGTATTCTGTACCACGAATGGCGGCCACAGATCGTGCTTAACCAGCATCAGGTCGGCCCGGCCGGCACGGTCGTTTTCATCCCGCCGTTCCGCGATCCCTTCAACTACAACTATAATCCGCTGGCCATGACCAGTCTGCAAGAGGTCGGCGCGGCACTGAACAGCCGCCTGCTGTCCGAAGGCAAGGTCGGCGCCGTCACACGCGCCAGTGCCCATTACGATACCTGGACCAACGGCAACCTGCGCACCTCGACCTATTTTCACAACGCCATTGGTCTGTTGGTCGAGATCATCGGCGGTGTCGTGCCGGAGCCCATACAACTCGTACCTGAGCGGCAACTGCCGAAGAACGACCAGCCCGCGCCTATCGCGCCGCAGATGTGGACCATGGCGCAATCGGTCGCCTACAGCGTCTCGATTAACCGCGCCACCTTGACCTACGCGGCCTCCAACCGCGAAAAACTGCTCTACAATATTTATCGCATGGGCAAGGACAGTATCGACGCCGGCAACCGCGATAGCTGGACGGTGACGCCGGACCGCATTACCGCCCTGCATGCCGCCTCCGCCGCGGCCGGATTGAAACCGGTGCCGACGCGCACCACGGGCTCCAGCGCCATCGAGTTGCGTTTCTATGACGACGTGCTGCACGATCCGGCCTATCGTGATGCCCGCGCCTATATCATCAGCCCTAACCAGCACGATTTTCCGACCGCCGTGCGGTTCCTGAATGCCCTTATCAAGATGGGCGTCACAGTCGAGCGTGCCATAACCGGCTTCACGCAAGCCGGCAAGACCTATCCGGCCGGCAGCTATATCGTCAAGGCGGCGCAGGCTTATCGTCCGCATCTGCGCGATATGTTCGAGCCCCAGGACTATGCCGAGAATTTCGAATATCCCGGCGGTCCGCCGATCCCACCGGCCGATGCCTCCGGCTATACACTCGCCTACCAGATGGGCGTTCATTTTGACAAGGCTCAGGATGCCGTAAGCGTTGCCACAGAAGCGGTCGACGTTGTTCTGAAGCCGTATCCGGGCAAGATTGCGGGCGTTGGCAAGGCAGGTTTCCTGATCAGCCACGCCACTAATAACAGCTTCATCCTGACCAACCGGCTGATGAAGGCCAAACAGAAGGCGTTCTGGCTGAGCGAGCCCACGGCTGTGGGCGACGGCGCACCGGAATCGGGCGCGATCTGGGTGCCAAACACGCCGCAATCCGCCGCCATCATAAAGGCCGCCGTGACCGAACTGGGGATCGACGCCTATGCGCTTGCCGCCGTCCCCGCCTCCACCAAGACCGCCCTTAAAAGCCCGCGTATCGCTCTGGTCGATATCTATGGCGGGGTCATGCCGTCGGGCTGGACACGCTGGATTTTCGAGCAGTTTGAATTTCCATATACGGTCGTACATCCAAAGGAGCTCGACAAGGGCGGCCTTAACGCCAAGTATGACATCGTCCTGATGTCCGACAGCCTGCTGCCGAACCGCTTCACCAACAAGGGTGGCGGCATGTTCCGTGGCAAATTCGATCATAAACAACCCGATCCGGCGCGTATTCCAGCCGAATATCGCGGCTGGCTTGGCACGATCACGCCTGACAAAACCATCCCTGCACTCAAGGCTTTTGTGAAAAATGGCGGCGCCCTGATGGCGATCGGCAGTACCTCGCAAGGCATTATCGATGCCTTCGACCTACCGGTACAAAATGGCACGACCCAGATGGTCGATAGGCAGGAACAGGTGTTGCCGCGCACCAAGTTCTATATCCCCGGCGCCCTCTTGACCGCCACGACCGACCCGACCACCCCGCTCGGCTATGGTCTGGAACCAAAGGTCGATCTGTTCTTCGATTCCAGCCCGGTCTTTCGCCTGAAACCCGAAGCCATAGATGCCCATACCCCCATTCGTTTCGAGGGCAAGGACCTGCTTCACAGCGGCTGGGCGCTCGGCACCGACTATCTGCAAGGCACCGCCGCCGTGGTCGATCTGTCCTATGGCTCAGGGCGGGTTTTCCTGTTTGGTCCCGAAGTGGCGCTGCGCGCCCAGACACAAGGCGCCTTCAAACTGATGTTCAACGCGCTCTACGACGGCGCGCTCCCGCGTAAAAAGTAAAAGACCATGCTCAAAACCACCGTCATCCAGATGAACAGCCGCAACGACAAGGCGGCCAACCTCAAGCAAATCCGAGAGCTGGTCGAAACGGCCGTTCTTCACGATCAGCCCGACTGGATCTTGCTGCCAGAACATTGCGAATGGCTGGGCGGCTCATCCGGTGCTGCCGCCGTGGCTGAGCCCTCCACCGGCGGCGAGACCTACAACCTTCTGCAAACCCTGGCCCGTGAGAACAGGGTCTGGATTTACGGCGGCTCGTTCTATGAACAGTCCGGCGTCCCTGGCAAAGCCTACAATACGACGGTGGTCTTTGACCGAAGCGGCACAGAAGTGGCGCGTTATCGCAAGATCCACCTGTTCGATGTCACGACGGCTGACGGCGTCGCCTATCATGAATCAGCGACCATCCTGAGGGGTAGCGATATCGTCACCTATGATTGTGAAGGCGTGCGCGTAGGCTGCGCCATCTGTTACGATCTGCGTTTCCCAGAATTGTTCCAAGGCCTGATGAAGCAAGGCGCCGACCTGATCGCCCTGCCCGCCGCCTTCACGCTTCTGACCGGCAAGGATCACTGGGAACCTCTGATCCGGGCGCGCGCCATCGAGACCGAAACCTGGTTCCTGGCCTCGGCCCAGTGGGGCGGTTACAACACACCCAGCGGCCCCCGCCAATCCTTCGGCCAGTCGATGATCGTCGATCCGTGGGGCGCTGTCGTCGCCCGCGTCTCGGAAGGCGTAGGCTTTGTCAGCGCGCCGATCGACATGGAGCTGTCGGTCCGCGTGCGTCAGCAAATTCCACTGGCGCTCAATAAGGTGCTGCACGCGGAGGGCACAATATGACCAAACGCCGTCATGCCTTGCAGGATTTGACCTGGGTTGAATTCGCAGAACGCCTGAAGGGCGACAAACCGGTTATCCTCCTTCCTCTCGGTTCACAGGAAGAACAGGGCCCGCATGCCCCGATGGGCGATTATGTGGTGGCCGAACAGATCGCCCTGGCCGCGGCCGAACGCGCCAAGGCTATCTGTGCCCCGGTCCTGCCTTTTGGCTATGCGGAGTTTTTCCGTGGCATGGCCGGCGGCATCCAGTTACGCGCGGAAACTTTCAGCCGCGTTCTGGAAGATATGATCACCTCGTTCCTCGATCATGACATCGCCCATATAGTTATTTGCAACGGTCACTCGACCAATGCGCCCCTGATTGCCGACGTCACGCACAAGCTTCGGCGCCAACATGGAATCATCGTGCCCAGCCTCAACCTGTGGCGCCTGATGCCCGACAGCGTGTGGTCAGATATCCACGGTGCCCATGCGTCAAAAGTGCGCGGTCATGGCGCCGACCCTTTGACCTCCGTCGCCATGCACCTGACTCCCGATCTGATGAGGCCGGCCCTGTGGCAAGGCGCTGAACGCAAGACCGCACTCGGTTTGCCAATCACCAACCAGTTCAGCGGTCTTCAGTTTCAGGGGGGGACCATCGACGTCCCGCTCGACGTCACTCAGGTGGCTGGCGATGGCATAGGCAGCGGTGACGCCACCCTCTCCACCGCCGCCGCAGGGGCCGCCATGACCGAATGGCTCACCGCCTATGTCGCGGACTTCTTGATCCACTTCAAAACCTGTGACCCCCGCCACCCCAATGGATAGATACGATATCCATCCCATGCCAAAGCCTGCGTCTCCAGATCTGTTGGCACGCCTGTCGCGGCTGCACAGTTCGACCTTTGGCCACACCCATCTGTGGGGCTTTTGCCGGCGTGATATCCGCCCCCTTGGCGATTGCACGCCTGTAGCTGGTACAGCCGTAACCCTGGCATTACCCGGCCCCGATTCCAGCCTGTTGCACAGGGTTCTGGCAGAACTGCGGCTGGGAGATATCCTGATGATCGACCGGTTGCATGACGATCTCTACGCCTGCGTCGGTGGCATAGTAGCCCTTGCCCTGAAGCAAAAGGGTGTGGCCGCTGTGGTCGTCGATGGCCCGGTCACCGACCTGTCTGAGATTGCCTCGATTGGCTTACCAGTATGGTGCCGTGGCGCCAGCCCGCTTACCACACGGCGCCTCGACCTTGGCGGACGCATCAACGCGCCGGTCGGCGTCGGCGGTACGGTCGTACATCCCGGCGATCTGGTACTGTGTGATGCTGATGGCGTCTTCGTCCTGCCGCCCGACGAGGCTGAGGCTGCGATTCTGCAGGCAGAGGCACGCGAGGCCTGGGAATTTAGGATCGTTGCCGAAGTCGCCACAGGTCATGATCTGGCTGACGCGCTGAAAGCCTATCCACCACGCTAAATGTCTACCTCCATGTAAAGGACACACCCCATGGACAAGTCTTATCCCGCGATAACCGCCAATCTTTCGGCCAACCTGAAGACGCTTCGCAAGAACCTGCCGGACGTCACCCAGGCCTTCTCCGGTCTCGCCGGCGCCTCCTTGCGCGACGGTGCGCTCGATAAGAAAACCAAGGAACTGATTGCTTTAGGTATCGGCATCAGCACGCGCTGCGACGGCTGCATCGGGTTCCATACCGAGGCCCTGATCAAGCTCGGCGTCACGCGCGAAGAATTTTGCGAAGTCCTCGGCATGGCGATCTATATGGGGGGCGGCCCGTCATTTATGTATGCCGCCGACGCCATGGCGGCCTTTGAGCAGTTCGCGCCCGAGGGCGCCTGACGGTTTTTTGTTGACCGCGCCCCTGCCGCGATGACAGCTTGACGGCCCGTGAACCAGAAACGCGAAAATAGCCGATTGATGAAAAAGCCTACCGCCGCCCCCAAGAAGATCTCTGCGACCAGCAACGCACGTATCAATGACCCGGAGCGTACAAAAGAAGACATTCTGGAGATCGCTACCCATGCCTTCGCCCGTGACGGTTTGGCGGGCAGCCGCATCAACGATATCGGTGGACTGACGGCCGCCAGCAAGCGGATGATCTACTACTACTTCGAGAATAAGGAAGGCCTCTATCGCGCCGTTCTGGAACGCTGTTACGCCGATATCCGGTCACGTGAAGAGGCCATCCGTGTGGAAGACTTGCCCCCCGAAGAGGCTCTGGCACGATTGGTGCGGCTGAAGTTCACCTACCATATGGAACATCCTGAATTTGTCCGTCTCGTGATGGTCGAAAACATTCATCAGGGCGAGCATATGGGGTTTCTGAAAGAGGCTAAGACGCGCGGACTATTTGCCCTTCAGCAGCTTACGCGGCTTCTCGAACGCGGCGCGGCCATGGGCGTGTTTCGGCAGGACCTCAACCCCATCGACGTACATACGTCGATCAGTGCACTGTGCTTCTACAACGTGTCCAATCGCTGGACCGTCGCCCATTTGCTTGAACATGATATGGGCGAAGAGCAACATGCAGAAAAGCGGCGCGAGGCCGTTGTTGACGAGATCCTGCGCCTGTGCCGTAGGTAGACGAGCTAAAGCTTGCGGCCAATCAAACAGAATGTGCATGTGATCTCCCGTTCCACCTCTTTGGAGTCGCGAGCAGTGTCTGATGTCCCAGAGACACTGCCCCCGATCATCTCAACTGAGGTACGTCAGTTCTTGGTAAGCTGATATATTTCGACGCCATCAAGCCAATACCGGCAAAAAAAACCTCTTGGCTTTCGCCTCGGGGGTCTGTGTTATGCATTCTGATGGACTTCCTGTCACAACACCCGAAGGCGTAGTTAAGTTGGTTGCGGGGGCAGATTTGAACTGACGACCTTCAGGTTATGAGCCGCAGCGAAATTCGCACATCTTATTGAAGATAAATAGAATTTTATACGTTGAAAAATATTTGTGCTAAATGGTGTGTTAATAGATCACTCGAGTGCAAGGCAACTACCGCAACCCGTAACCGGAAGGGTCACCGCCCAGACGCCTCATACTCGCTGCTAAATTTGCGAGAAGACCCTCATTCCCTAAATAATGCATACTGCTTTCAATGGCTTCACGCCACGCCGGACCTCGGTCCCAAGCTTCCATGTATGCATCCGCGACAGCGTCACCTTGCCGGAGTTCGATCATTGTCTCCATTAAGCTTTGCGCCTGCTGACGGTCCTTGCGACTTTTCGCCGTTCCATCGTCATCGATCCGGCGACGAGACCCGACGATGAGTTTGTGAATCGCATATCTTTCCGGCGCGGGCACAAGTATCGGCAGCCCCGCCCCGTGAAGCACTACGGCTCGTACAGGTTGATGGATTAGGAAATCTAAAAAGTGTAACGGCTGCGCCGAGGCTCCCCCGAGTGCGGGCATCTGTGCCGGCCTGCCGGCATAGTCATCCGAGCCGGTATTCGGTGTCAAAAACTCCACCTTGTAACCAGATCGGGCGATGAACTGGGTTGAATAGCGGTTATCGGCCTGATGAGGTACTTCCCGAAATGTTGGGTCTACTTGGCGCAACACGTCGATGACCGGCGGCATCGTATCCCCGACAGCTACCGATATAGAATGGAATTGGGCAAAATCGACATCGCCCGTCTGCATAATCGTATTCGAGAGACGAACGCCCAGAAGAGCCGAATAACATTGAAACGCCACCGTGCCAACCATGACACCCCGGAGGCGGAAGAAGCCGGCCTCCACAAGAGCTCCGATTATGTTGCCTACGAATATTTCAGGCCTTGGCAAGTACGCCTCGCGTACAAGGGTTGAGACAAGCTTACGTCGTGCGCGATTATCCGCCTTAAGATCCTTGAACTTTTCAACTCGTTCTGTGATGACAGGATCATCAACTGGGCCAACATAAGTGCGTTGCTTTCCGCCTCCTTCTTTCGACAGGTCGAAATACCAGTATCGTCGTTCGCCACTCTCCATCGAGATGAAACGACCGTCGATAGAAAACCCCTCCGAAAACTGTGCGTCCAAGCTGCGTTGCGCCAGCTCGGAATACAAAGTCTGGTAGGTATGGTCGAGTATTTTCATGCCTATTACCTTTTTCGCGAAAACGGTAATAACACACACTCCTAAATAAATATATTACCATTTTTGCGAAAAGGGTAATAGCGGAAGAGGTCGCTGGCTAGCACATCCACAACATGGTGATATCAAGTTATTCGGCCACTGTCTGGCAGCAATCCCGTATAGCGCGTAGCGATATGAAGGACGATGGCACCCGCTTCAAACAGGACAAGGGCGCCCTCCTCAAAGACAGGAACCTGACCGAACGACTGTTTTTCAAAGAATGCAGGTGCCCTTAAAGCCTTGAATGAAACCCCTCGAACCTCGTAAGGAAGGCCCACCTCCTCCAGCGCCCGACGAACAGGCATGTCCCGCGCCAGCCCGTGCGAATTTCAGGGGAAAGGGGAGTGGAGAAAGCCCGCATTGTCAGTTCCCTAAAGCCGACGCTATTACATTATGAAGATTGGGATGGGTCGGCCGCAATCTCTTCCATCAACCAATTCCGAAAGCGCCGCATCGCGTCACTTTCGGGACGCGACAGGAGGCGAGTGAGCCAGTAACGGCCGACATCAATCGTGATTGCGAAGGGCTGAACAAGTAACTTTGACGCAAGTTCGCGCATGAACATCGCGGGCGGCACAAGCGCGATGCCAAGTCCCGCTGCGGCCGTCACTGCCATCAGCGCCGAACTGTCGAAGACCGGACCGCGCAGGACTGGCGCCGGCACGCCTGCGGCATTGAACCAGAGCGCCCATTCGTCTGGACGGTAGGAGCGCAGCAGTCTTTCGTGGACGAAATCGGCGGGGGACTGGAGCCGCCCCGCAATGGCCGGGGCACAAACCGGGGCCATCGGTGCCGCAATAAGAGGTTCGACATGGGTTCCATGCCAAGCGCCGTCACCGAAGCGGATAGCAAAATCCAACGCTTCACCGGCCAGGTCGACGCGATTGTTGTTGGTCGAGATGCGCAGGTCAATCGATGGGTGCGCACGAGCGAACGCATCCAGGCGCGGCAGCAGCCAGCCGGTTGCGAAAGTGCCGACGACACCGACTTTCAGCGCCTCGCGGAAGCGACCTTCGGTATATTGGTCGAGCGTCGCGGAAAGACGGTCGAACGCCTCGGCGAGCACGGGGACGAGCGCATGGCCCTCATCGGTTAGTGCGAGGCCCCGCGGCAGGCGGTGAAAAAGGCGCGTGCCGAGGCGTCGTTCGAGCTGCCCCACCTGATGACTGACCGCGCCTTGGCTAACACAAAGTTCGATCGCTGCTCGGGTGAAGTTGAGATGCCGCGCTGCCGCCTCGAAAGCGCGCAGGGCATTGAGTGGGAGTTGGGCGCGGTCCATGACCAACCATGAATTATACTCATGGCTTTGTCCAGAAATTATGCTTTGTCGGGTGCGGTATCAATTGGCATCCTAGACCGCAAAGGGAGACTAAGATGATTACAATAACGACAATTGCGACCCTACTGCTGGCTGCGAGCAATATGCCGCTGGCTATTATGGGAGACGCACATACCCCGATGATCGCGAGTGCGGGGAGTATAGATGAACCGGTTACAGATGACCCTTTGACGCGCCCGATGGCGGTAGAAAGGGCCAAGGAATGGCTCGCGCCTTTACCCCCCGAGAAGATTTTCGGGAACAGCTATCTCGTCGGCTTCCAAGGGCTTAGCGTTGCGCTGATCGACACAGGCGCAGGGCTGGTGCTTATCGATGGCGCACTGCCCCAGGCGGCACCAGCAATCCTGGCCAATGTTCGCGAGTTGGGGTTTGATCCCAAAGACATCAAATTTATTCTGAGCACTGAGCCGCATTTCGACCATAGCGGCGGGCTTGCCGCACTTGTGCGCTCTACTGGCGCGACCGTGGTCGCAAGCCTACGAGGTGCCGATGGTTTGCGATTGGGAGCGCTGGCCAAGGACGATCCGCAGTTCGACTATGGCGGCAGATGGCCGCCTGTGACGCGGTTGCGCGTGGTGAAGGACGGCGAAGTACTAAAGCTAGGCCGTACGGCGATTACCGCGCACGCGACGCCGGGGCACACGATCGGCAGTATGAGTTGGGGCTGGCAGGCATGTGAGGGCAAGACATGCAAGTCAATTGTCTTTGCGTCTAGCCTCAACCCCGTGTCGGCTGATGCCTATCGCTATATCGCCCCTTCGAGCGCTCCGATCGTCAGAGGTTTCGAGGCGAGCTACAGGCGTATGGACGGGCTGGCATGCGACATACTGATCTCCGCACACCCCGACAATGCGGGCGAAGGGCGATATAACAACAAACCTGGGGCATGCCGTAGTTATGCCGAGCGGTCACGAAAATTGCTCGCTAAGCGGCTGGCCCGTGAACAGAACCGAACGGCGAAATAGCCGTATCTTAACTCCTTTTGGACCACATGCATGGAGATTGGGGGAGCCCCGAAGGCAAAAGTAGACAGCTAGGAGTTGCGCCGCGACAAGGTCTCCCTCCAGGATCATCGCCTGCACGTCGTCGTGGATACCCTCTGACGTGAAGGTCGTAGGTGCCGGTTCAATCTTTCGGATATGTCTGTAATACCGGTGATCCGGCGCCCCAAGGATCGTAAAGTAAACCGACATGCCCGGCGTAATGTTGATTACGTCGGCCTATGCGATTTCAGCTTCAATGGTCATCTTGTCGAGTTGTCCCAGCGTAACGATGGTCGGGGCGCTCTGCGCGGCATTAACCGTCTGCCCCTCCGATGAGGCGTCACGGCCAGCCGCGACCAGAAATCATCGGACTGAACGGGTTTAGTAGACTGCTTCATCAATTGTTCCGAACGACGAAGCTCAAAATCGACTAATGCAGCGCTGAACCGGCTATTAAAATTTGACAGATTGTCTATCGGACGAAACGTCTCATCGTGGACTATGGTGGACTTGTTGCTTGGACAAAGTGCCCAAGTGCGCTGACGGCCGATGCCGACTATACCGCCCTAAACTCAAATTGGGGCCTCCATGAAATCGCATCTTTTGCTCACTGTTGCCATCTCCTGCCTCTGCGTATCGGGTTCCGCCTTTGCTCAGGCAACGGCGGACGACAGAGCGACCGAGGTCATTGTCAAGGGTAAACTCCAGACTTGTGGCCTCGGGGCGGCTGCGCCCGATAGCAAGGTCCCCTTGTCGACCAGCACAATCGATCTCGACACGGTTACGGCCCAGGGTGGCACGAGTTTTCAGGATGCGCTGCGAAATGTTCCTGGCGCTCAGGCCGATCTCAGCTTCACCGGCGCACATTCGCCCAATTTCATTTTGCGCGGTGCCATCGCCGACAGCGGAACAGGCAATAGTCGCATCCTGCGCGACGGGGCCCGACTGTCGAACTATGGCTATGCACAAGGCTTTATCGGCCGCATCGACGTGGTGCGTGGTGCCGGCGCGACGGCGGCCGTACGCAGCGAACCGGGTGGAACTGTCGACATCATCACCAAGACGCCGCAATTGCGCGATTTCAGCTCGGTATACGGCTTGATCGGAGCGCACAATCAATCCGAGGCCTGGTACGATACGAATTTCGTCATTTCCAAGGACAAGGAGTTGGCTGCGCGCCTGGTTCTCGGCCACTCTTCGGCCAGCGAATGGCGCCATGTCTCCGATACGCTCGATGGCGTCAAATTCGCCATCGCGAAAAGCCATAGCGATGCCTACCATCTGCTCTTCGACTTCGAAGGCACCAATCAAAGCTACCAGCCGGACTTTGGGGTTCCGGCGATCAATGGCAAGCCCGCCGCGATCCCTCTGGACCGCCAACTCGGTGAGCCGTTCGCCCATTCGAAGACCGACAATCGCATCTATACCGTCCACACCGATTTTAAGCTGGCCCCCGCCGTCACCCTGTACCTCGACGCTGTCCACGCCGACAGCGAACAGAGTTCCATCCGCAATTCGGTGTTCAGTGCAGTCGCCGGCCAGACGGGTGTCTATACCCGCGCCACCGCCTACGAACCTGGAAGCACGCGCAAGACAGATAATGTTCGGGCCTCGCTCGTCGCAAGCCTGCCCCAAGGGTCGTTAACCCACAATCTTTATGCCAGCGCCGAAACGTACCGGGAGACACTCGATCTAAAATCTCTCCGCGTTCCGGCCGCCAACAGCCCCAATATCGATATTTTCAATCCGGTATATGGCCTAGTCGTCGCGCCGACGGGGACCTTGGCGCAGACAATCACCAATCTTCGCCTCAATAGTCAGCTGTATTCCCTGCAGGACCGCATCGATGCCGGGAAGCTGGGTGTGGTCCTAGGCGTAGAATATGTCGACCAGGACTTCCTTTACGGAACGGCAGGAACTCTGTCTCGGCAGGAACACCGCCTCAATCCGAAGGCTGGCGTCACCTATGACCTAACGCTCAATCAAACGGTCTATACGTCCTATGCGACGGGGACGGCCCCCAACCAGGCGACGAGCAAGGCTAACCAGTCCCTGCCTTCGCGTCGAAGCACGCAGTACGAAGTCGGCTGGAAAGGCCGTTTCGCCAGCGGCACGCTTCGCGCGGGTTTAGCGGCCTATCAACTCGACGAGACGAACCTTCTGGCGGATGATCCATCCACAGCCTATATCTACGACAAGACCATTGCTGGTGAAGGCCGTTCGAAAGGTGTGGAGGCCACCCTCAACGGTCAAGTAACCGAGCGCCTATCGCTTGATATGGCCTATGCCAATATCGATGCCCGGTATACGCGTAACAGTGAATTCATCGGCAAGCGCATGGCCAATACCGCACGTGATACCTTGAGCGTCTTCGGTCACTATCAATGGAGCGATAGCCTGTTCAGTGGCGCCGGCGTCTATGCTCAAGGCAAGAGATTTGCCGACGAAGCCAATACGACCGTATTGCCGGGATATACGCGCGTCGACCTGGTTCAGGGCTACCGATTTAATACGGCAGGCAAGCCGGTCGTGCTTCAGCTTAATGTTAAAAATCTGTTCGATCAACGCTACTATGCCGCCAGCCATCTTCACGTCGCGCGCTATATTCTGCCCGGCGAAGGGCGCAACGTGTCATTGAGCATAGGCGTGAATTTCTGACGTCCGACTCGCGATGACAGAGTGTCCAAGTGAAGCGGGTCGCGAGGTGCACAATAAGGCCTATGGGCAGGCTCCTTTTTAAGCAGTTTGCTAGAAGAGAATGTTCCCTAACTGAGCAAAATAATGGGCCCGCATTTAAGCTGCGACGACGAGTTCTGTGAGTTCGCCAGAAAAAACATCAACGATTGATTTTCAGCAATAAAAAGGTTCGGATTCGATGCCACGGCCCGCTCAGCAGCCACGTTAAGGCAAACCTGGAAAAGCAGACCGCTCGTACCTTGACCTTTCGATCCCTTAGAACGGGGTGGCGCACATGGCTCTGCCCCCACCGTATCGCCATGCAATCGTCTATGTTCGAGGATGGAACGTAAATCGCCTGGCAAGGGTGCGCTCGATATTTAAAACGACCGCCTGAAGCCTGCTGGTTGCTAAATCATCCGGTCGGAAACAGGCTGGGTGAGCGTTGCAGTCCCGGCCGGATCGGTACATGCAATCCTAATATCGGTGCTGGGCTTTGTCTGCGATTCCATCGTCGATACAGAAGCCTATGTTAAGTTGTGAGCTTTCATAGCGCACCAGAGGAGTTAGGGCGCGGAATCAACCGCGCCCTAACTGCCTTATACCTTATCCAGAGCTTGCGACACATCTGCGATGATGTCGTCGATATGTTCAATGCCGATCGACAACCGGACCAAGTCCTCGGACACACCGGCCTTAACCAGTTCATCCGGGCCGAGTTGACGATGCGTGGTGGAGGCGGGATGACATGCGAGCGATTTGGCATCGCCGATGTTCACGAGACGATAGATCATCTGCAAGGCGTCGATAAAAGTCGCGCCAGCATCACGCCCGCCTTTAATGCCAAAGGACACAATGCCCGAGGCCTTGCCCCGGGTATAGGCCTGCGCCAAAGCATTATACCGGTTGTCCGGCAATCCCGCATAATTGACCCAGGCAATCTTAGGGTGGCTATTGAGATACTCCGCCACGGCTTGTGCGTTGCTGCAGTGGCGTTCCATGCGAAGACACAGGGTTTCCAGCCCCATTATAATCAGAAACGCACTATGCGGGGATAAGGCCGCGCCTTTGTTGCGCAACGGCACGACGCGACACCGACCAATATAGGCCGCCGGCCCAAACGCTTCGGTGTAAACGACGCCGTGATACGAGGGGTCAGGCTCATTCAAAGCCTTGAAACGTGCCTTTTGAGCGGTCCAATCGAACTTGCCGGAATCGACTATAATACCACCGATGGAATTGCCATGGCCGCCGATATATTTGGTCAGGGAGTGGACGACAATGTCCGCGCCGAAATCAAAGGGTCTGCACAGAAACGGGGTAGCGACCGTGTTATCGACGATCACCGGGACGCCGTGACGGTGGGCAATTTCACTGATGCGCTTGAGATCGACAATATTTCCGGCCGGATTGCCGATGGATTCGCAAAAGACCGCCTTGGTCCTGGTGTCGATCAGGCGTTCCAGCGTGTCAAAATCATCGGCTGCAAAAAGGCGGACCTCGATCCCCTGCCGCGGAAACGTGTGCATGAACAGATTATAGGTGCCACCATAAAGCTGGCTAACCGAAACGATATTGTCGCCGGCATCTGTAATGGCCTCTATGGCTGCCGTGATGGCGGCCATGCCGGACGCGACACACAAGCCACCTATACCGCCCTCCATTTCAGCGACGCGCTGCTCCAGAACGGCCGTGGTCGGGTTCATAATACGGGAATAGATATTGCCGGCAACTTTCAGATCGAACAGGTCCGCTCCGTGTTGTGTATCGTCGAATGTGTAGGAGGTTGTTTGGTAGATTGGCACCGCCGCCGGACGCTGTGGCGCCTCGGGCTTATAGGCGTGGTGTAGAGCCAGAGTTTGGAGTTTCATTAAGCATTTCCTCTGTTTATTGAGCGTTAGGCTTCCGAGGTCAAAGGGCATTCTTTGCTATTTTCAACCAAGGCTGACGCAACCGAGGTGAAATTCCTAGGTTGTGTCGTGCCATGTAAAACCCCTACTTCAGTTTTTAGATTTGTTAAACAGGCGTGCTACGAGATTGCGCTTTCGGCATTTTCCCGATTGTGGACCGCCCGGGTCTGCCGCGGGCTGTATCTCACAGTAGGATGGGGATACGACGAATACATTCTCTCGTGATGTCCGTGACCTCGACTGTTCAAGCGCACGCCCAGTCTCGCTTAACTTAACATCTTCAGCTTTCGCTGAAGTGATCGGCGATGAAGGCCCAGGCGTCTGGCCGCTTCGGATATGTTGCCGCCCGTTAAAGTCATCACCTCCTGTATCCCTTTCAACTCCTCGGCCCTTAAAACCGAGACTTGAGCAGGTTCGGGTTCTGCTAACGGTGATGGTGTCGCCTCACCCAGTGCAGCCAGAATATCGGGAACTGACGCCGGTTTGCACACATAGTGACACGCGCCAAACTTGATGGCCTCAACGGCCGTAGCTACGCTGGCGTAACCGGTGAGAAGCACAACCGTCAACTCGGGTTGTTGTGCCTTAAGAGCCTGAACACACCAAAGGCCGTTCGGCCCCTTTCCGAGATTCAGGTCGACAACGGCCATGTCCGGCGAGACCTCACCAGCCACGGCGATGGCGGCCGAAGCGTTTTGACAGGAGACGACGCGGTAACCGCGGCGCCGAAAGGACGCCCGCAGGCTGTCCATCAGTACAGCGTCGTCATCCACCAGCAAAATCGTTTTCTTGGTGCTCATCTTGGGCATTCCCGGCATCATGAACATCCTCCAAATGCCTCATTGTCATATCCGCACGACGACCGACACGGGGCAGTTTGTCACTTGGACAAAGTGACCAAGTGCGCCCCTTGTTGCGAGAGGCTATAAGTCGTGCAGTCCCGCTCGTATTGCCTTTGTGCGCAAGGTCTCTCATCGTCATGTCCCAAAACGTCCTGCTCGTCGATGATGATCCAGACCTGACGGCAAGCCTCGGCCGCGCCTTCACGCGCCGCGGTTTCAAGGTCTATATCTCCCACTCGACGGAACATGCCCTGCGGGCCGCTCCCAGGTTCAAGCCTGACTTCGCCGTGGTTGATCTGCGCATGGACGGCGCGTCCGGGCTCGACTGCCTTGCCGGTTTGCACGCCTTGAGTTCCAAAAATGCGGATTGTCGTCCTGACCGGCTACGCCAGCATTGCGACGGCGGTGAGTGCCATTCAGTCGGGCGCCTGTCATTATCTGGCCAAACCCGTCGGGGTAAATGATATCCTGTCCGCCTTCGGCCGTACCAACGGTTCGCTTGAGGTCCCTATTCCCACCGAGAAGACCACGCTTAAGGATCTGGAGTGGGAAAAGATCAATCGCACCATGATGGACACCAACTACAATGTCTCCGAGACAGCCCGTCGTTTGCGGATCGGGCGGCGGAACCTGCAAAGAAAGCTAAGCCTGGCAACCGAATAGCCTCCTTGCGCCGGTTACATGCCGTCCGACGACAAGGTATTCGTTACGGGAAGGTCCACCTTAACGGCGCCGGTCCTGGCGAAGGTCAAAACGACCGTCTTTGTCTGCCCGTCTTTCAGAGGCGCCTTCAGGCCAGCCAGCATGATATGGTTGCCGCCTGGGGTGAGCGATAGGGATTGCCCTGCTGGGATGGGGAAGCCATCCTTCGCCTCCCCCATGTTCATCATATTACCGTCCATGCTCATCGTATGGAGCGACACTGACGTCGCGCAGTCGCAAGTCACGCTCAGCAGACTATCATCTGTCTTGCCCGCATTGGTGACCTTTAGATAGGCCGCACTGGTGGTGCCGTTGCCCAGGGTCGCACGTGCCGCGTATTCGCTGATGGTCAGGTCACCGGCGACCACATCGGATACAACCGGCCACGACACAGACGACTTCGTATCACCCTGCGCGCCCGCATGATCAGAGGCCGGTTCACGCGAGCATCCTGCGCCGGCCAACAAGGCCAGGACGGTTATGGCGGCTATCGGTTTCATGCAATGCCCCTTCTTTTAGAGGCACGCAGCTTCTCCCTTATTGTGACGATCTGCCATTGGACAAAGTGTCCAAGGGTTTTCAGGGATAAAGGTGGCTATAAGGCCCAATATCTATCGACCAATTGGGACTATTTATGAAATCCTACCTCTATATCAGCGCTGCGGCCTGCGCGCTTCTGACGACGCCGGTTCTGGCACAAACCACCGACGGCCAAGACGCCGTCACGACGGTTATCGTGACCGCACAGAAGAACCCAGAAGATCCGAAGGTCGTGCAAGAGGCGCGTGCCGCCCTCGCCCGCACACCCGGTTCGGTATCCGTTGTCGCCAATGAAACCTATGAAACGCGTCTGGCCATTGGATTTCCAGACCTGCTGCGTGACGTCCCGGGTGTCCTGTCCAACAAGCGCTACGGCGAAGAATCACGTTTGTCGATTCGTGGCTCCGGCATCGACCAGTCCTATCACCAGCGCGGGGTCCTGTTGGCGCAAGATGGCGTTCCGTTCGCAGATGCCGACGGCTTTTCCGATTTTCAGAAGGTCGACGCCCTGAACGCGCGCTATATCGAGGTCTATAAGGGCGGCAACGCCCTGCGCTTCGGTGGCGCGCAACTGGGCGGCGCCATCAACCTGATCACGCCGACCGGCAAGACGGCTGAAGTCCGCCAATCTCCTGCGTGTCGAGGGCGGTTCATTCGGAACCCTGCGCGGCAATGGCGCGATTGCCCGCACCCTCGGCAACTGGGACGTCTATGCCTCCGTCAGCGCCATGAAGGCCGACGGCTACCGGACGCACAGTAAGCAGGATCAAACCCGCGCCTCGCTTAATGTGGGCTACACGTTCGGTGAAGAGCAGGAGGTCCGCCTGATCGTCACCGGCGCCGACATCAACCAGGAGGTGCCAGGCACCCTTAGTCTGAACGCGGCTCTGACAACACCTGAGAACGCCGGGGCGGGCGTCGAGGCCAACGACTGGGCGCGCGATCAGAAGGTCGGTCGCATGACCGTGCAGACCCACTGGCGTCTGAGCGATGACCTCGTCTTCGAAGGGGGTATCTACGCGACCGCGACCAGCCTGCATCATCCCATTTCGATCGTCATCGATCAGGAAATCCACACCCAGGGTCTGTTCGGGCGGTTCGACTGGAACGGCACCTTAGGGGGACATAAGGCCGATCTGTTCTATGGCCTGTCCTATCGTCAGGGCACCAGCAATCAGGGTCTCTACGTCAATATGGGTGGACAAAGCGGCTTCCAGTTCGGCCGTGGTCACCAGGAAGCTTCAGGTCTCGACATCTTCGCGGAGGGCCGTTATTTCACGACGGAGAAGCTTGCCGTGGTGCTCGGCGCCTCCTATGGCAAGGCGACCCGTGACTATACGGATCGCCTGAACGCCACTAACAACGCTTCAAAGGACTTCAACTGGTTCGCCCCGCGCATCGGCCTTCTGTGGCAGGGCGATACGGGCACCCAGATCTACGCCAATATCACGCAGTCGGTGGAACCGCCGCACTATGGCGCATTGGTCCAGTCGCCCGTGCCGCAATTCGTGCCCGTGCGCGCGCAAAAGGCCGTCACCGGTGAGCTCGGCACCCGTGGCAAGAGCGGCGTTTTCACCTGGGACGTCACGCTCTATCGCGCGCAGATCAAGGGCGAGCTGTTGAGCTTCAGCGCCGCGACGGGGTATCCGGCCGCCTTCTTCAATGCTCGCAACACAGTCCACCAGGGCCTGGAAGCCAGTCTCGACTGGCGGGCGCCGGTTGCGGTCGGCAAGCTGGTCGTTCGCCAGACCTATGCCTATTCGGATTTCAGGTTTGACAACGATCCGATCTATGGCGATGGCCGCCTGCCGGTCGTGCCGGAGCACCAATACCGTATCGCGCTCAACTACGCCCATCCGTCTGGCTTCTTCGTCGAGCCGGCGATCGACTGGCGCCTGTCCAAGGTCTATGTCGATTATGCCAATACCCTGAAGGCGCCGGGCTATGCGCTTTTGAACCTCAATACCGGCTGGAAGCTCAAGTCTGGCGTCACGCTTTACATCGATGCCCGCAATCTGACCGACGAAAAATATGTCGCGGAATTCGGCGCGGTGACCGATGCACGCACCGCCTCGACCGATGTCTTCTACCCTGGCGAAGGTCGCAGTGTTTTCGCGGGCGTCGCCTACCGGTTTTAAGCCATCACCTGGGCGGCGGATACGCCGCCCCTCAATTACAAGAAACCTAACCATGAAACGAAGCCTTATCGTCCTACTGCTCGTCGCCGGCCTCGGTATAACGGCCTGTGCGCCGAAGACTGACTCGTCCGACGCGCTGATCCGCGACACACTCCATAAACAGTTCGACCAGGCAGGCGTTACCCTTGAGCTCGATCCGGTTTTGGTGTCTGGGGACCACGCGCTGGTCGACTGGTCGCAAGGCACCATGGGCGGACGCGCCCTATTGCAAATGAGCGATGGCGGGTGGCGGGTCGTCCTGTGCGCCGGCGATGGCATAAGGTCGCAGGCTGCCCTGGAACAGGCGGGCGTACCGGCGGCCGATGCCCGCCGCTTGTCGGAGGCCCTGACCAAGGCGGAAGCTAGCATGCCGAAGGAGCGTTTGCAAAAACTCTCCCGTTTCGGCGGCATCATGCGCATGGACGGACAGACATCTCATAAATGACCGACACAGTCAGCCACTCACGGAGGGGGCGTTATGCGTTATCTGAAAGGATTTATCCATCTGCTGGCCACGCCCGTCTTCTGGGGCCTGGCCGCACTCCTCTATGTTAACCCCTCGTCAGGCCATGGCGCCATGGCCGAGCATATGGCCATGATGGGCATGGATATGAGCTCTCCCCCTCTGTTCGTTTTCGGGTACAAGCTGCCAGAGGCTGCAGGGACCATCCTAAACAGCATGTGGCTTATGTACGCCCTGATGGGTCTGTTCCACCTGGCGCCCTGGTTCGACCTTGTCAAAGGTGGACGCAAATCGTCTACTTCATGAGCAGCGACTGGTCCTTCACTTCGTGCGTCCAAAATTTATTAATCCAGCCCTGCCCGCAAGGTTCGTAATTCATAAGATGACATCCCTTCACGCCATTGATCAGACTGCCAATCGCCAGAACCTGCGTGTCCTTATCAATCTCCGGGGCATGGCCTTTTGCGCGCAAATGATCGCTATTTTTGTCACCTATTACGGCCTGAGCATCGTCTTGCCCGTAACCTACATGGTGCTGACAGCCTCTGTCCTCGCCGTCTTGAACCTCTACAGCTTGCACAGACTGCATGTGCTGAAGCCCGTCAGCAATCTCGACCTGTTTCTTGGCCTCGTGGTCGACGTTCTCGTGCTGGCCCTGCAACTCCATTTTAGCGGCGGCACCTCCAACCCGTTCGTATCGTTTTTCATGCTGCCAGTCATTATCGGCGCCGTCATGCTGAGTGCCGTCTATGCCTGGTCGATTTATGGGATCACCCTGCTGGCCTATCTCGCCCTCGCCGTCGCGGGCATGGGCCATCCCATGCCCCAAATGATGGATATGCCGGGCATGGAGGGGACCGGGCACGCCGCATCGAGTTTGATTGACCATTCCAGTCTGCACATGAACGGCATGATGCTGGGCTATGGAATCTGCGCCGGCGCTCTCGTTTACATGATCACGCGTATTCGCAACAACCTCAGGACCCGCGACACCGAACTGGAAGCCATGAAAGCCCAGGCGCTGGAGGAGAGCCATATCATCCGAATGGGGTTGCTGAGCGCTGGCGCAGCCCACGAATTGGGCACGCCTCTGACCACCCTCTCGGTCATTCTACAGGACTGGCATGATCTGCCGCTGCCGCGTAAAAAGTCCGACCTCAAGGCGGATATCCAGACCATGCAGATGCAGGTCAGTCGCTGCAAGGCGATTGTTTCTGACATCCTGACCTCTTCCGGGGATGCGCGCGGCGAAGGCGCTGGCGTTCAGACTTTGGAAGCGTTTCTGCGTGAGACGGCTGACACCTGGCGCCTGTCTCATCCCGAAGCGAGCCTTACGACTGAGATCACCGTGCCTGCGGTCGATGTCGTCGCGGACCGCGTCATTCAACAGGCGCTTACCAACCTTCTCGATAACGCCCAGGAGGCCGTCACATCGGCCGGCGCCGCCGGTATCCGGTTCACTGCGCGTCTTGAGGACGAACACGTGATCATTGCCGTCAGGGATCATGGCCCAGGCTTTACCCAGGACATTCTCGATCGCTTGGGTCAGCCCTATGTCACGACCAAGGGCGCAACCGGAAAAGGGCACGGGCGCGGCCTCGGGCTCTTTCTGGTGACCAATACGGTGCGTAAACTGGGCGGCACCTTCCAGGCCGGCAACGACATCTCTAAGGACGGCAGCCTCTTGGGCGGCGTTGTCACACTCACCCTGCCGCTTGATGCCATCCGGATGACGCCTCATGCCAACTGACAAGCCAAAGGCCATACCGCAGAAGCCTTCTAGGGTCCTGATCGTCGATGATGATCAGGTGTTGGCGGAGACCCTCAGACGGTCCTTTGAACGCCGGCACTTTGACGCGCGCGTGGCCCATGGCACCGACACGGCGCTTGCCGAGGCCGAAACCTTTCTGCCGGATTATGCTGTGGTCGACCTGCGCATGCTGGGCCCCTCCGGTCTCGAGTGCGTCAAGGGCCTGAATGCCCTGAACCCCACAATGAAGATCGTTGTTTTGACCGGCTATGCCAGCATCACGACAGCCGTCGCGGCTGTCAAACTGGGCGCCTGCCACTATCTGGCCAAACCGGCGAACCTCGAGGACATTCTGGCCGCCTTCGAAAAAGCCGACGGCGAAACCGACATTCCGATAACGGATAAAAAGAGTTCGTTGAAGACCGTGGAATGGGAACGCATCAACGAAGTGCTGGTCCAGTCCAATTACAACATCTCGGAAACCGCACGCCGGCTGAACATGCACCGTCGGACGCTGGCGCGTAAACTGGCGAAGCGCCCCATGACGTGAATAGCCAGGCTGAGCGGATAAGATCGCCTCAGCTTATACAATACCAAAACAATGAGATAAATTCGGGAGGCTGGCCGATATCCACCTGGACGCCCTCGACATATCTCTTCGTAGAGCGCCCCGCCTGGGCAAACTATCGCCCCCCGGCAGATTAAAAGCCTCTGTCGATGCAAGGCTCAATGAGCGTTTCCTTTGCGCAACAGTCATCGCGTCCGATGCGCCCTTGGGCATTTTGTCCAAGTGCTAAGCGCCACCACACCGTCTATGGCAATCATCTGTTCAACAGGTTGATCATATGAAACAGTTTCTTTTCCTCTCCGCCGCCACGTTCGCACTCATATCGGCCTCAGCCGCCACAGCGCAGGAGACGGCACCTGATGACACGAAGGGAACGGAGGTCATCGTCGTCGGTGAAAAGCTATTACCGGCCCAAACGACGACCGCCAACAAGACCAAGGCCCGCAACCTATTGACACCCCAAGCCATCCAGGTAGTACCTGAGCAGGTTTTGGACGATCAGCATACCCTGACCCTGGCCGAAGCCACGCGCAACGTAGCGGGCGTGACCACCGACTTCGGTTTCAACGGCGAAACACAGCCACTGCTCATCCTCCGCGGTTTTTCATCGACCTCGATGACGGCCATGGGCAGCATGTCGGGCAGCTCAACCTACTATGTGGATGGCGCCAAGGTGACCGGCCTTCCGGTCAATATGGCAGATGTGAAGTCTGTCGAGGTCATAAAGGGACCGAACTCCGTCCTCTTTGGGCGTGGTGAGCCTGGCGGTCTGGTCAATGTTGTGAGCCGCTCACTTAAGGTGAAGCCGGGATTTGATTTCGAACAGACCCTGGGTGAGTATGGTTTGTCACGCTCTGTTTTAAGCGCAAGCGGCGCGGTCAATGAGGACAAGTCTCTACTGCTGGGCTTTTCCACCAGCCAATATGATACCGATTCCTATCGGGATTTTGTTGAAGAGCATATGACGGCGTTCGGCCTGCGCGGCCAATGGTCTCCGAATACCAACAACACGCTCTATGCCAGCGTTGACTACGTCGACCATAGCTACCGCACAGACTATGGCTTACCCGCCATTGGAGATCGTGTCGCCAATCTGCCACTCAATACTCAGTACAATGACGCGCCACAGCTATCGGGCGAAAAAAGCGTCTCAGCGCGCGTCGAATATACCCACGCGTTCAGCGATGACTGGAGCCTGAAAATTCGTGGCGTCAAGGTGACCGCCGACACTGAGGAGGTCGATATTGCACCGTATCGTGTCGATCTGTCTGGATCGGCTGATCCTTTGTGCGATATCGGCGCCACCCCCGCAACCACCTGCCGCTATTACTACTACGTACGACCGGATGGCAAATATGACATGCATCAGGTTACGGCGGACCTGACCGGCACGATACGCTGGGGCGGCGCTACGCATAATGTCCTCGTCGGCGCCGAGACCTACGAAGCCCAAAAGTCAGGCACCACCTATTTCGAGCAGATAGCGTCCGTCGATCTATATAACCCGGCCTTGGGCGGTGCGCCCGGCCTCGACACCAGCCTTGCCATGCCGATGGACATGGAAGATCGGAATAGCTGGGAGGGTGTTTACGCGCAGGACCAAATCGATTTCGGCAACGGTCTCAATCTGGTGATTGCCCTACGTCACGACAAGACGAAGGCCATCTACGCCATGCCGGGCACAGCACCCAATGAGGTATCTTTCACCTCCCCGCGTGTCGGCCTTGTCTGGGCCTACAAGTCTAATCAGGTCTTTTACGGCCAATATCAGAAGTCATTGTCGGCTAATAACGGACGCGATGTGGACGGTATCACGGCGCTGAAGCCTGAAATCGCTCAGCAATCAGAAGTCGGTTACAAGTACGTCTCTCCTGACAATCGCTTGAGTGCCAATGTGGCCATATACGAACTTACTAAAAAGAACCGCAGCGATTATTCGCTCTACCCGCAAACGATTCTAACGACAGGTGAAGCCCGTTCCCGAGGCGTCGAAGTCGATGCGCTCGGTGAAATCACATCCAAACTTTCGCTCATCGCCTCATACGCCTACACCGAGGCCAAGGTGGTGGAAGACGCCTATTACACCGGCAAGACCCTCGCCAACGTACCCAAGACAGCCGCCAGCCTGTGGGCAAGCTACGATGTATCGCCAAAGTGGCGGCTGGGCGCTGGCGCCTTTTATCAGGGCGACCGGTGGGGCGATGTCGGCAATACCTTCATCATGCCCGCCTATACGCGTGTGGATGCCATGGCGTCTTACAGCTTTAAGGCCTCCGGCGCCCAAGCGGCCCTTCAACTGAACGTCAATAATCTATTCGATACCCGTTACTACACCGGATCGCACCAGTTTGTGGCGGACTGGGTCCATCCAGGCGCGCCGCGCACGGTGTCACTGAGCTTGCGCCTCGCCTACTAGAGCGCTTTCCGAAAAGTGTGACGCACTTTTCGGAAAGCGCGTCAAAACATAAAATTAGCGCCGATCTGATCCAATCAGATCGGAACACGCTCTAAAGGCATCGGCAAGGTTTTCTGCTCAAACGCAGCCAGAAGATCACCTCGTGTAAAATCACTGAGATAATGATCATGCCCCCTTGGACAAAGTGTCCAAGTGAACAAGGCCTCTCGATGCGGCATAACAGATCCGTCTAGTCCCGAAGAAAATAATTATGAGGTCCACATGCGCAAGCAACTGGCAACACTGCTCTCGGCCACCGTGTGTTTGCTGGCGCCACACGCGCTTGCAAAACCCAAGACGGTCGACATCAATTTCGCTGCCGCGGTCAATGGACAGCCCCTGCACTGTGGCACGGCCTATGACAATGTCGGTTCGACCGGCGCAACGCTCAAGCTTCAGGACTTCCGTATTTTCGTGTCCGCCTTGCGCTGGATTGACGATCAGGGCCGCGAAGTACCCGCCAAACTGGTGGCCGACGGCGTCTGGCAGGACAATAAGGTCGCCTTGATCGATTTTGAGGACGGCACCGGCAACTGCAACGGCAACAGCGCCTTGCACACCAAGGTTACCCTCGAAGCACCCAAGGCCAACTATAAGGGTCTCGTTTTCGAGGTCGGCGTCCCCTTCGACATCAACCATCAGGATCCGACGCTGGCGCCTGCGCCGCTGAACGTGCCGGCAACCGCCTGGCCCTGGCGCATCGGCTTCAAGTTCACCACCATCGATCTGGCGACCTCGCCGGCGCCCGGCAAGACGGCGACAGCCAGCGGTTTCTCGATCCATCTCGGCAGCACAGGCTGCGGCGCAGGAGCGATCACCACAGCGCCCACAGTGGCGTGCAGCAACCCCAATCGGCCTGAGTACCGTCTCTCCAGTTTCGAGGCGCGCACCCATGTCGTTGTGTTCGACCTGGGTGATCTGCTTGCTCAGACGGACATCACCGCCAACGCGCCGCAAAGCGCACCGGGATGCATGGCGTTCGAGGATGATGACGACTGCATCGCCATTATGGACCGCTTTGGCCTGCCCTTCCGTGGCAAGCCGTCCGCCGGTCAGCATTTCGTCTCCGTCAGATAAGCGATGAAGCGCTTCACGCTCGCCCTGTACCTGGCTGCCTTTGCGATTCTCGGGATAAAGGCCACCGGCGCCTCGGCGAAGTTGTCCGAGTTGGGCGACTTCGTGGTGAGCAAGTTCGACTTCCATCTACCGGCCTGGGCGCCGCAGCCTCTGGAGCCGAAAGGCAATCCGACGACCAAGGCCAAGGTCGAACTTGGGCGCTACCTGTTTTACGATACGCGGCTGTCGGTCGACGGCACCCTGTCGTGCGCCTCCTGCCATATTCAGTCGAAGGCCTTTACCGATGGACGTCCGACTTCGATCGGGGTGACGGGCCAACATACCCCGCGCAATGCCATGCCGCTGGTCAATGCCGCCTATTTTCCGGCCCTGACCTGGTCAAATCCGCTTCTGCACACCGCTGAACAACAAGCTCTGGTGCCCCTGACCAATGTGACGCCGCCGGAGCTTGGCATCGACAAGCACGAAGACGAGATGATCACCCGCCTGAAAGCGGAGCCTATGTACCCGAAGTTGTTCAGGGCCGCCTTTCCCGAAGCCAAGGGCGACATCTCACTGGCGACTCTTACCCGGGCGCTTGCCGCATTTGAGCGCTCCATCGTGTCCTTCCGCTCCCCCTACGACCGCTATCGCTATGACAATGACATGACCGTCATGTCGGATGCCGCCTTGCGCGGCGAGGCCCTGTTCTTCGGTGAGCGTCTGGAATGCCACCATTGCCACAATGGTCTCAACTTCACCGACTCCGAACGCCATGCCCGCAATCCAATGGGCACCTCGGCATTTCATAATACCGGGCTCTACAACATGGATGGCAAGGGCGGCTATCCGGCCGACAATACCGGCATTCGTGAGATCACGGGCCGCGACGATGATATGGGCCGCATGCGAACCCCCAGCTTGCGCAACGTCGCTGTGACCGCGCCCTATTTCCACGACGGTTCCGCCAAGACCCTTGACGACGTCATCGATCACTATGCCGCCGGTGGGCGCACGATTCAAAATGGCCCTAATGCGGGCGTCGGCAAGAACAATCCGCTCAAGAGTTCGTTCATCTCGGGCTTTACCCTCACGCCCTCCGAGCGCGATGACCTCAAGGCGTTTCTCAATTCTCTTACCGACGATGCCGTCCTGACGGATCCGCGTTTTTCAGACCCGTGGCCCAAACCCCAAAGGAAGATACCATGAAGTTCAGCGCCCTCGTCCTCTCCGCCGCACTCGCTGCACTTCCTCTAAGCGTAGGTGCGCATACCGCCTTAACAGGTTCGGTGCCCGAAAGCGGCGCGATCCTTGAGCAGTCGCCGCCTTCTATTGCCCTGACCTTCGCAAGCCCCGTCCGGCTGACCCAGATCCGTGATGTCAATGGATCCAAGTCAAAGCGCTTACCGTTCGCGCCAACCGGCAAGTCCGATAGCTTTACCGTCCAGGCGCCCAACCTGCCCGCCGGGCGAAATGAGCTGCGCTGGAAAGCCCTGTCCGAAGATGGGCACGTGATGGAAGGCACAATCCTCGTCGTCATTCGCCCGCATTCATGACGGTGGAAACCGTCCTCGCCATTCTGGCCAAGGCCGTCCTCTACGCAGCCACCCTGACGGCTGCCGGGACAGTGTTCAGCGCGATGACGCTGCGGACAAGCCTCTCGGGTGGTCTCGAAATGATCATCCGCCACGCGGCCCTTATGTCTGCTGGTGCAAGTCTCGCCAGTCTGTTTCTGTTGTTCCTGCGGCTGGGTGGCGGATTCAACATGCCGACGCTTAGTGCCATCTATGAAGAGCCGGTCGGGATCGGCCTCATAGTCCAGACCCTCAGCGCGATCCTGTTAGCCTGTGTACCCGTACAAAGGTGGCTGGCCCTCATCGCTGGCCTAGGCCTGATCTCGGGCTTTGGCATCGCCGGCCATTCTGCGGCGCACGGCGCGGCCTGGGGCTTGGTGGCAGGCGTTCATGTGTTGCTTGCCGCCTGGTGGGTGGGCGGTCTTTGGACCCTGCTCAATCTGAACAGTGCGAAGCCTCCGGCTCTCGTCATCAGAAGGTTCAGCCGCCAGGCCCTGTTCGGGGTCGCGGGCATACTAATGGCGGGTCTGGTGATTGTCATCGGTCTGTTGGGTACGGATATAGATTTCAGCGGCGACTATGTGCGCTGGCTGCTGCTCAAGCTGTGCCTCGTCGCTGTCCTGCTAGCCCTCGCGACCCTCAATAAGGTCGTACTGACGCCTAAGCTCGATACCGAGGTCACGGCGGTCCACCGTTTTCGCCTGGCTATAAAGGTCGAGCTTTCTATTATGGTGGCCATTGCGCTGGTCGTCGCCTGCATGACCACCGTGTCTATGCCCGATCGCAAGGTGATGGTATCGAACGATCTGGCCCCAACGGTTCGCTTGAGAGACCTGACCGTCCGTAACTATATGATGCGCGCCTCGCTGGGCAATGTCCCGACCTCAACTCTGTACCTCAACATCGTCAATTCCGGACCGAACGAAGATACTCTGCTATCGGCCGATTGCATCTGCGCTGACCGCGTGACCTTCCACAGGATGAAGATGCAGGGCAATGTGATGACGATGGAAGACCTTGATCAGGGGCTCGTTATTCCACCTCACGGCCATATACGCCTCGACCCCATGGGCACGCACCTTATGCTGACCGGCACGAAGCACAGACTGGTTGCAGGATCGAAGGAAACGGTCGTTCTGCATTTTCAAAGGTCGGGCGAGTTCGTGTTGCAAGTGCCGGTTAGTGACTTGCAACACGACTAAAGCCTAGTCTCACATCTGGCAGAGCGCATGCGTTCCCCAAAAGGATTGAAGCGGATGTGGCTTCCACTACGTCCCAAACAGATGTAGAACTACACCGCTGGACATTGGCCGTCACGAAGCGAACGCAAATGTCACGATGTGTCGCGCGCTCAAAGAGCGCGGGAAGCAAAATACTGTTGGCGTAGCTATTGGCCCTTGCTCGCATGGCTTCGCATTGTCTAACCCAGCCTTTGGCGCAATAGCCGAAGACCCGCCCACCAGATGAGCGCTGTCAGGCCTAGCAGGGCCACAAGTCCCAGAATTCCGCCGCCACTGGAATGGGGCTTGGCCTCGAACCGAGGCGCCTTAGCAAACTCAGTCTCATGGAACGCGACCTTGTTAAAGATATAGGGGTAATAAAAGTGCCTTAGAGCCGTATGAAAGTCCGCTACCTGCTGCTGATATCCCAGATAACGTTTGATATCGGTGTCGGCGAGCCGTTCCAACATAAGTTGAGTTCCCACTGACGGGAGGAAAAAGCCAACCCCTTGCGCATAATCCTGACGCCGTTCGATGCTGTCTCGATAGGCCTGAACATCGGACGATACGGTTTCGTCACCGAGTTGATGAAAGGCGAAGTACCATTTCCACTCAAAGGCTTCACCCAGCGGTGGCGTGTTCTTCCATTCGGGGTGGGTCTGAAAAAAGCGCTCCATAGTCAGAACTTTGGGGACTTCCCACGCCCCATGCACCGATTGGCGTTGTTTCAGCACGATATCGACACCCTGAGGCACGGGAACAGCGCGGCTGATGGCAATGTGAGCCACGACCGGCGCGATCAGAACCAGAACCATCCACTGACTGAGCAGAGCCAGCGTATTGAGTCGGGATCCTAAACCAAACGCTGAAGTCACCAGACAAAGCCCCGTCCAGAACGCAACATAGAGCGCCATGAGCCCCAGCACCTCCAAAGTTGCAATAAAGGGCGCCTGGGCGATCATCGCGCCCGCCATGAAGGGGACCGCCACGGCCGCCCAGATCAACATGCCCCGGAGCCCTGCCCGTCGCGCCCAGAAGCCTCCGCCAACTTTCGGCGAGGCGCGCAACAGATTTAGACGTCCGGTTTCAGCTTCATGCGACACCAGATCATGCAACAGCACGACCAGGAATAGTGGTGCCAGATAGATGAGGACAAAGCTGAGATCAAAGCGTCCCGGCAAGGCCAGTTCCGGATTGAAAATATCGCCTTCGTAAAGCTGAGCCTGTAGGCCAAGTGCCCTCACTCTCAGATTATAGGGCAGGACATCACGTTGCCCGAGGGCTGCAAAGGCGAGGTTCGAAGGCGGATCAAAGGTATGAAAGAAGCTATAGTAGGCGACATAACCCGCATCGCCTTCGGGGCCGTAGGCCTTGGCCAAATCGGCCATGTCGCTTTTTTGCAGGCTCTCAAGATGAGAGATCACCGCGCTCTGACGGCCCACTTCGGTGAGGCCGCGTCCGACCGCGAAAATCGACAACAGGCTGAGGATTATGACCGCTATCAGCGTCGGCTTTGACCGCGTAAGCAATGTCCATTCAAATTTAAGCGCATTCATGCCAAAGCCCTCGTCTGACGCGCCGCCACCATCTGGCCAAGGGCAAAAACCACAAGTAACCACAAGGCCAAAATACCTAAGGCCGGCAGGCTGAGGTTTAACCGGGCGGACTCTGCCGGCGGAATATAGTTAAAATCAGGATAGGCCTGCCAATGGCTGTGCGAGATTCTGTTTTCTTTGGCTTTATTCGTATCGTCGGCATAGGTCAGGGCTTGCGCCTGAAGTTGGTTCAGGTTTTGCACCAGCCCGAAGCGGTAGGCTTCGCCTTGATTTAGGAAGGCGTGATAGGCCGTCAGATCCGTGCCGGACGCACTCATGGATACGCGCTGAACGGCAATAACCGGTGATAGCCAGCCAACGGCATCCATCATCCGCATCTGGGCCTCCTGCTGATTGAAATTGCGCTGTGTATAGGCCTTGAACAGACCGCTGGTCATTGCCTCCCCCTCGACCGCCAACAGGCCCTTATAATTGACCGGCAAATCCTCGACGCGTGTCACCCCGTAAGATTTCAGCACTCTGGCTTTGAACGCATTGAAATAGGGATCATTGGGGTCGTGGCTGTCTCCCATGGCCTTAAGCTCTTTGTGAATGCGAATATCGGTTTCCATCTGCGTCAACAACGGGCGCGAGTGCGCAATGAAATCAGGCGCGATACGCGGCACGAACACGCATACAAATGCCCATACGCCCATAAGAATCAGAAGCGCGTCGCGGCTTTTGCGCGCCAGGCCCGACACCACAAGAATGCCCCCGGACCAGATCAGGAGGTACAACACATATCCCGAAATGATCGAAGCGGTGAGCGCCACGCCTATACCCGCCCGTCCGGCCAGAAAGCTGACCGTCGCCAGCGATGGCAACAGGATAAGTCCGGCCACACCGATAAGGCACAGAGCCTTGCCCCAGAAAAGCTGTGCACCTCTGACACCCTGGGTGAGACAAAGCGCAAGCGTGCCGCTTTCGTGCTCCCGCGCCAGCATCCCAAAGCCTAAAAATACAAGCAATAGCGGCGCCAGGACCTGAAGGCTAAACGCTGGCGTCAACTGTCCAAAGCGCATTAGCGAGGTGTTCTGGCGCGTATCAGAAAAGTTGGCGCTGTTTTGACGATGCCCCTCCAGATAGAGCATGTGTCCAGTATAGGCATCAATACCGGGGTCGAAGGCCGCCATCGGATTGAGCGGCCTGAAAACGAAATGCCCGTAATGCACCATACGGTGTGGGTGACGATCGGGTTGTGCATCAAAAGCCTGGTTGGCAGCGGACTGATAGGTCTGACGCAGAGTCTGAGTATATTGGTATTGATCATAAGCATTGAGTGCCGCGATCAAGCTCAAGGCCAGAAACAAACCTGCACTGATGACGGCCGTTTTGTTGCGCCAGAGTGCGCGCGCTTCATTTAGCGCGACAGAGACAAGAATTTTCATGCGGCTTGCACCTCGACAGATTGATAGGCCAGGTACAGTGCGTTGATATCGAAGCCGGTCATGTCAGACTTTTGCTCCACGGTGATCATGCGGCCCAACTTCAAAAAGCCGATGCGGTCAGCGACCTGTGTCGCCCCCAGGAGGTCATGGGTGACCATCAATATCGCCGTGCCCTTTCCACGCAAAACATCCAGCAGATTATGGAATTCAGAGATGGCGAGCGGATCGAGTCCTGAGGTGGGCTCATCCAGCAGGAGGACAGGCACATCGCGCGCGACAGCCAGGGCAATCGCCACCTTTTGCCGCATACCCTTGGAATAGCCGCTTAAGTGTTTTTTGCGTGCGGCCGGATCAAGCCCGACAGCATCCAGGGCCTCTTCAATCCGTCCGCGTTCCGGGTCGACACCTGCCAGTGTCAAAAGGTAGGCGAGATTTTCACGGGCGTTTAAGTGCTCATATAGGGCGACATTTTCCGGCACATAGGCGATGCGCGACCGCGCTTTTGCGGGATCGGCGATGATGTCTTCACCGGCCACAACGACGTCGCCCGACTGCGGCTTGAGAAACCCTAAAAGCACCTTTAGTGTCGTGGATTTACCCGCGCCATTGCCCCCCAACAGGGCATAGATTTCTCCGGCACTCACCCCGAGACTCAACCCATTCAGAACCGCCTTGCCGCCATATCCTGCGCAAACACCCTTCAATGTCAGAGCCTCTAGGCCCGCCGATTGTGTTATTTCTGTCATTGCCATTGCCCTTACATTTCGCTAATGCGTCCCTAGTATTATGTTATTACGTAACACTTCAAGGGTGCAATTGGGGATTTTCATGAAATTACAAACGAAATATGTTGCGGCTTCGGTTTCTGCGGCGGCCATGCTTACAGGTGCCGGATGGGCAGGGCTTGCGATGGCCGACGAAGAGGCCGGCGCAGGCGCGACAACGACGGTTGTGGTCACCGGATCGCGCAAAGCCGCCGCGAGCATCAAGGGCATGGATATCGAACCATTGCGTCTGCCGCAAAATGTGCGGGTGATGGATGAGCAACTGATCAGCGACGCCGGTTTCACCAAGCTGGGTGAGCTTTATGATCTGGCCGGCGGCATGTCGCGTCAGAACAGCTTTGGCGGGGCCTGGGATGCCTATGCCATCCGCGGCTTTTCCGGCGACATCAATCAGGGGCCTGACCTGCTGATTAACCGCTTCAGCGCCAATCGTGGTTTTAACGCCAGACGCGACGTGGCGACCATCGAGCGCTTTGAAGTCCTAAAAGGCCCAGCCTCAGCCTTGTCCGGTAAGGGCGAGCCCGGCGGTTCAATCAATATCGTTACCAAGGCGCCGCTCAATCTACAACATTTCGGCTTCGATGTCTCGGCGGGCAGTTTCGACACCTATCGCGGCTCGGTCGATACCGGCACGCCTATTGGCTCACAGATCAAGACGCGGCTGATCGCCGTCGCCGAACGCTCTGACGGATTTCGTGATTTCACCGATTCTGACCGCGTCCTGGTGGCGCCCTCGATTGCCTACGAACCGCGTGACGGACTGCGCTTTCTCTATCAGGCCGAATTCAACCGGGTGAACTTTGTCCATGATCGCGGCCTTGTGGCGGTGGGTGGTGATGCTCTGGCATTGCCCGTAACGCGCTTTTTGGGCGAACCGAATGACGGCCATATCCATCAGACAAGTTGGCAACACCAGGTGTCCGGTACCTATGATCTATCCGAAGGGGTCTCGCTTGAGGCGGGTTTGGCTTATCGCGATGGCTCATTGGTGGGGCAGTCGACGCATAACCGCCTCCTGCAATCGGACGGAATCCTTCGCCGTCAGTTGCGCGTGCATGATTACAACTGGGATGATCTGAGTGGCCGTCTGGAACTCAGTATCCTGAAATCAGCCTTCGGGACCGAACACCAGATGCGTATCGGTGCAGATGGCTTCGGTTACAACCAGTACCGTCAGTTCTGGCGCTTTAACCCGACGGCAGCCAATCCTTACGGCATCAACATCTACAATCCGGTCTATGGGCAGACGAAGCCGGTTGCCCCGCTCAATACCGATAACCACGAGGACCTGACCGGGTCTGGCCTGTTTGTGCAGGATCTGATCAGCATTGGCGATCAATGGACTGTGCTTCTTGGCCTTCGCTACGACACTGTTGACCAGACCGTCACCAACCGTATCAATAACACTGCGATCTCACAGTCGGTGTCGAAGACCTCACCGCGCGCGGCGATTACCTATAAGCCTTCAGAGACCTGGTCACTCTACGCCAGCTACGGGCAGTCATTCCGTTACAATCAAGGGTCGGATCGCTTTAACAAGCCGTTTGCCCCTGAAGAAGGCGAGGCCTTTGAGGCCGGGGCAAAATTCAGCCTTATGAAGAAAAAGCTGACAGGAACTGTGTCGGTGTTCGACATCACAAAAGACAATATCCTCGCCACGGATCCGGCGGATTCGGCCTATCAGGTCGCCCTCGGTGAGGCGCGCTCAAAAGGCATTGAGATTGAAACGACCTATAGCCTGAACCGGGCAACCTACGTGACCGGCGTCTATACCTATGTCGATGCTAAGGTGACGCGCGATACGACGGCAGCGCTCGTTGGTGGCCCTTTGAGCAATATCCCCAAACACAGTGGCGCGATCTTCGTAAGTTATGCCCCGGCGCGTAAGGCCGTAGGATCATTCAACTATACCGGCGGATTCGTGTTTGTCGGAGATCGTCCAGGCGATCCGAACAATAGCGGGTTCGTACTTCCGTCCTACGTCACCGCCCGCGCCAGCATCGGCTGGCAGGCTACTGAGAAGGTGGAATTGCGGCTTGAAGGCGATAACCTGTTCGATAAAGCGTATGTCGATAACAGCTATGACAGCGTCTGGGTTACGCCAGGAACGCCAAGATCAGTAACGTTGCGCTTGCGGTATGGAATGTAGCAGTAACGGCGGAGACTTGCGGTATCCGCCGTTACTTTTCTTTCCCTCCCTGCGGCGCATGCGAGATATTACACCTGGGTATACATTTATGCGCGTTCATGGTGACGAGGATTCCGATCTCTATCGACCGCAGTCAGGGTGAGGCGAAATTTATCAATGAACGAACTCGAAGAAGACGAGGGCCACTTCGCCATCCTCAAAGCGAATGGCGGCTCGACCGTCTGGCGGCGCAAGGGCCTGCTGGCGCTCGCCAATACCGCTCTGATCCTTAAAGAAGGTGCGCGAATGCAGTTTCTGCCCGAATGCCTCGGCGGCTCGAAACTGTTCGGCCCAGGCGTGATGGAACAGCAATGGAAGATGAGCAGACTTTGGCAGGACAGCGAGAATGTTCCGTTTGCTGCCGAATAGCCAAGCAGGCGCCTAATCCGGCTTGGTCATAAGCAACCCCCTACCGCCAGAACCACCAGACAATTGGCTCGTCTGAGGGCGAGCTTATTGTTTTGGCGCCCGAATACAGCCGCAATCGGCCGGGCATCATGTAGAGTGGCAAAAGTTCGCATGAGATGGATGTCACCTACCTCAGGTTCCGCGATCAATAAACTTGCAGCCTGCATGAATTGGCCATGGCTAAAGGCGTAGACCAGTGCGTTGTCATCCAACTGGCTAAGCCAATGGAAAAACCTCTCGTATGCGATGCAGCAGACAATGAAAGCTCTCGCCCCCACCCCACTGGCATAATTGGGATCGCCCCTTTTCCTGTAGTCCTCAACGGCTGACCGCCTTTGAGCGTGCGTTGAACCACACAAAACAGAGGGATCAAGGTACACGAACTCCTCGTTTCTCAACATATGTACCGGCACGTCGATAAACCGTTCGATGGCCGGACCGGCTATTGATTGCGCACGCAAATAGGGCGATGTCGCGATCAGAGACGGCTTGGCTTTCCAGTCGTCCGCTACAGCTTTCGCTTGCACCTGGCTCTTTTTAGTTAGCGGTATGCGCGTCAGGTCGTAACTCGGTATATCGGCATTTCCGGCACTCTCGCCGTGTCGGACAAAGATGACCTTCGTACAGCGTCGAAACCCTCATCGTATCGAATTTGCTCCGAGAAAGCCGCATCATGACCTTTGCGCTTTAGATTGGCTCTGGCTCATCACGCATCCTGTCCCACCAGGTGAATTTCATGATGACCGAGCATAGTGCCACCAGACCAAGCGCCAGCCAGAATTTTTCCATCTCACGGATCATCAGAAAAATCGCCGAGGCGGTTATGGCGGTCTGCCAAAGAACACCGACAAGCGCGTTGAACATATCACGCCAGAAGTCCCTGTTCGGCTGTGCATTTGGCTCGTCAGTCCGTAAGGCGTGCAAGACCGGTCCCCAGACACCCCATGGACGCGTCTTTTTATAAAACAGCTTAAGGGTTGCCATATCAGTTGGCCGGGTCAGATAAGAGCCCGCCACGGCGACAAGGGCGCAGGCCGCGAATAGCCAGGGAAAGGCAGCCAGAGCGTCGATGGCGTGGCCATCCGCGTCCTTATAAATCACCATCCACATGGCGACCGCGACACCCAGAGCCATACTCGCCGCATAGCCCGTGCCATTCAGCCGCCACCAGTACCACTTAATGACATTGGCGACCGTGTAGCCCCCGTAGAGGCCCGTGGTAATCCAGCCTACGATATCGTTGATGGAGGTGAGCTGCCAGCCGATGAAGGCACCAAGCACAGCGAAGGTCAGGGAGGTGGCGTAAGACAGATGCACAAGTGTTTTCTCAGACGCATCCGGACGAAGGTACTTTTTATAGATGTCGTTGACCACATAGGCGGGGGCTGCGTTGAGCGAGGCCGAATAGGTAGCCATGAAGGCTGACAGCATGCCCGCCAAGGCCAGGCCCATCAGGCCCGTCGGCATATAGTTGCGGATCACCCACGGCAAGATGCTGTCGATATCGCCGGTATAGGCCTGCCCGGAAGCGACGGCTGCGGCTTCCAGATGCGTCCACTGGGGGCCGATAAAACACAAGGCCAGAATAGCCATACCGGCGATCATCAGATAGCGCGGAAAAAGCAGCACCACATTGACGAAGCCGGCGATCTTGGCGGCTTCGGTGGGCGATTTTGCCGAAAGCAGGCGCTGCATATCGTAGTTCGGCGCCGGCCCGGCCATGGCTTTGAAGACGCCCTGGAAGGTCATAAGGATAAAGAAGATACCGAAAGCCGAATGACCTTCTACAGCAATGACAGAGATGGCCGTTGTGGCTACCACCTTGTTCTCAGGCTTGGCCGCCTGGGCGACACTTGCCCAATCGAGATTGAGTTTCCAACCAAACAGGATGTCGTGCCAGCCGGTCGGCACCGCGGCGCGGATCATCTCGGGCGTCACCAGCGTCACAGCGATCCAGGCGATGGCGATACAGACGACCAGTTTGATAAAGAACTGCAAGATTTCGGTCATGACGACCGAATACATCCCGCCCTTGACCGAATAGACCGTGGTCAGGGCCACGACGATCAGGCCATAGAGCTTGTCGTTTAGCAACGGGTCAGCGGCGAGTTGCCAGGGACTGAATTCCGCCGCCAGCTTGCCGATACCTAAGAAACCGAAGGCCAGCATCCCCACGACGTTGATCAGGGCAAAAACGACATTGATGAGATGGGAGGCGCGCGCGCCGGCATCCTCGCCAAAGCGAAAACTGATCCATTCGGCGCCCGTCAGCTTACCCGAACGCCGCAGCCAGATAGCCAGGAATGCCATCAGGAATATCTGGTTGAAGACCGGCCAAAGCCAGGGAATGAACACCGATTTCAGGCCATAGACCACCAGCAGCCCCACCATCCACATGGTGCCCGCGACATCGAACATGCCTGACGCATTGGAAAGCCCCAGCACCCACCACGGCAGCTTGTTGCCGGCGAGGAAATAGCTTTGCAAACTGCCTGAGGATAGCTTCGCCACCCAGAAGCCGAGTCCGATCGTCAGGAGAATATAGCCTCCCACGATGGCCAGATCGATTGGTTGTAAGTTCATGTTTCCTGCCCTGTTATTTTTTCGGGTCGTATTGCGTCGATTGTCTCAGTGATCTTCGAGCCGGTGATCCAGTTCCATCATCGCGCGGCCATTATGATACGGGCATTTCCACATCCCTGCCCTGTACCGCTGCGCGCGCCCGGCATTGGCGGCATACCATGTCCATTCGTTGCCACCGTCGCCTATGAATTGCTCTTGAATATGGCTCCATAGCGCTTCGCTTGCCGCCAGATAGTCGTCGTCACCGCTTAGCTGCCAAGCATTGACAAACCCGACCAAGCCTTCTGCCTGACCCCACCATTCACCGGCCGCGTCCAGATGTCCGTCGAACGTCTTTTCGTAGCCCAAGCCGCCGTCGGAATTCCTTCCGTCAACCAGCGCGGCACGCGCCAGGTTGAGGCAGAGGCCGCGCACGCGCGCGGCCAATTCCCGGTCACGCAAAGCCACTACGGCTTCCCAAACCAACCAACTGGCTTCGATATCATGCCCATAGGACGTGGCTTGCGTCCGATCCGTCCAATCCATGTCGAAAAATAACTTTAGCCTGTGCGCGTCCGTATCGATGAAACGTTCAATGAAAATATTGAGCGCGCGTGACAAGGCGGCATGGGTAATTTCATCGGGCGCAGCGCGGTGCAGGTTAGTATAGGCTTCGAGAATATGCAGATGCGTGTTCATGGTTTTGGGACAATCGGCATCCTGCTCCGATAACCGCTGGTCGCCAACGCCCTGCCAATAGGCACTCATGGCCTCGATATAGCCACCGTGCTCATGGTCCCAAAAACGCTCTTCAATGTCGCGTTGCAACTGATGCGCAATCTTCAGCCAGGCCATGTCCCCTGTGGCGCGATAATATTCGGCGAAGGCGTAGATGGCGAAGCCTTGCGCGTAGGCCTGCTTCTTGGCGTCAATGACCTGACCGCGATGGTCGAGCAGCCAGTAAACGCCGCCGTGATCCGGATCGAGGAAGTGGCTCCGGATATAGTTGGCCGCGCGGTGGGCAAGTAACAAGGCTTCATCAGAATGCAGCCATGTGGCCATGGCTGAAAAGAACCATAACAAGCGGGTGTTCAGAATGGCGCTCTTGGGAGCGCCCAACACAGGCCGCCCTCCAGCGTCGACCTCACCTAGAAATCCGCCGTGCACGTCATCGACCATATGGCTCGCCCACCACGACATCAGGCTCTCGCCCTCTTGGCGGGCAGCTTTACGAAGGGTTTCGGTGCGACGCGTCATTGACCTGTCCCGAAAGCTGCGCTGTAGGCTTCGTTTTTGGCTATCAGCTCCATACGCTGGTGCACGCAGGCCGCCGAAGTCAACGGATCGGCGGGGGTATTTTTACAATAATCGACCAGTTGCGCCACCGACGATGTCGCCACATGCAGGCGCGTATCCGACGAGGCGTAATAGATGAAGACCTTGCCATCCGCGTCAGCGATCCAGCCGTTTGAGAAGGTGACGTTCGACACGTCGCCCACGCGTTCCTCGCCCTGCGGCGCGATAAAATGACCGCCCGGCGCATGAATGATCTTCCACGGCGCATCAAGCGCGGTCATGAACATGTAGAGCACGTAACGCAGGCCGGCAGCGGTGTTGCGCACACCATGCGCCAGATGCAGCCAGCCATCCGGCGTTTTGATCGGCGCCGGTCCCTGCCCGTTCTTGATTTCCTTGATCGTGTGGTAGGCCTTGTTATCGACGATGACTTCCTCGTCGATAACCGCCTGCGTCATGTCGTCGGTCAGCCCCCAGCCGATGCCGCCGCCCGAACCGACCGAGATAAAGCCATCCTGCGGACGGGTATAGAGCGCGTACCTGGTTTTTCCAGATTTATCGGCGACAAACTCCGGATGCAGCACGACATTGCGCTGCTGGCCTGAGTGGGTAATCAGATCAGGTAGCCGCTCCCAGGTGACAAGATCTTTCGTGCGGGCGATGCCGCATTGCGCCGTCGCCGCGGAAAGATCGTTGGGTAGGGCATGGTCTTTGCGCTCGGTGCAGAAGAGACCATAGATCCAGCCGTCTTCATGCTGCGTCAGGCGCATGTCATAGACATTGGTGTCCGGCTCATCGGTCTGCGGCAACACAACCGGTTTCGGCCAGAAGCGGAAATTATCGACGCCGTTGGCGCTCTCGGCGATGGCAAAGAACGACTTACGGTCATCCCCCTCGACACGGACCACAACGATATACTTATTCTGCCATTTCATCGCGCCGGCATTGAAGGTGGCGTTGATGCCCATCCGCTCCATCATGAAGGGATTGGTTTGTGGATTGATATCATAGCGCCATTCCAGCGGCACGTGGGCGGCAGTGATGACCGGATGCTGCCAGCGCTGATAGATGCCATTACCGGGCGCCAACAGACTGTGATGCGGCGCATTGGGCGCTGAAACAAGCGCCTCAAATTCAGCCCGCAAATCTGCAAGTCGCTGTTGCGCTGTTTTCAAACTCATACCCTGTCCTCGTTTCTTATCCTGGCTGCCCATTTATTATTAAATCAATTTGAAGTATTATTTCAAGGCGTATTTCGCTTGATACATAAACTTCAAAATCTCCGCTTACCTCTGATCCGGTTCAACGAACACATTAGTCATAGCTAGCCTCCTCGTCACTTTGATGAGCCTGTTGAAAATCGCTTTTACTGAGGTTGTAAGTAGATACGCAGGCGTCGTTCGGACCTACCCGGTGTACGCGCACCATGGCAGCTTTTGGCGTCCGGTCAGTCTTCATGCCTCAACTCTCAAGGACCTCGCCAGAAACTGCGCGTGGGTTTCGGCTGAAGCCACTCGCGACTGGATGTCGCGCGTCATCCGCGTACAGATATCGCGCAGTTGTGGCACATCGAACCTGTCCGCCGTCAAATCACGTGACGAAGCGTTTATGCCAAAACCAGCATACATGCTGAGCCAACTCGGGTCATGGAAGCTTTCCCATTCATAGCGCACCAGATGTCCCGACGCCCTGAACACATCGATCTTCTGCTGCAAGTGATCAGGCAAAGCCATCGCCTGACAGGCCTTCCACATCGGCTCTTTCCGGCCGGATGCCCAGTAATGCAGAATGATGAAATCGCGAACCCGTTCGTATTCGAGGGTCGTCGTCCGATTGTACTCGCGCAGGCTGGCAGCCACCAAACCCCTGCCAGGAAACAGCTTGATGAGCTTTTCAATGCCTGTCTGAATCAGCACGATGCTCGTGGATTCCAAAGGTTCAAGAAAGCCGGCGGCCAAACCGATGGCAACGCAGTTGGCTTTCCAGACTTCGGTGGCATGCCCGGTGACAAAGCGCAGATGGTTGGCGCTTGCCAGAGCCGGTCCTTCCAGACGGGATCGCAACCCTGTCTCGGCCTCATCCTGCGTGAGGTGGTCACTGGAATACACATAGCCATTCCCGACACGATGCTGCAACGGAATGCGCCAGGCCCACCCGGCGGACAAGGCCGTCGAACGCGTGTAGGGCGTGAGCGGGCCGGTCCTCTCGCATGGCAGGGCCACAGCGCGGTTACAAGGCAGCCATTTCTGCCAATTCTGATAACCGCTTTTGAGAGCGCCCCGTATCAGAAGGGCCCTGAACCCGGAGCAATCGATAAAGAGCTCTCCCTCGATGTCCCGACCATCGTCAAGCCTGAGACTTTTGATGTGGCCGTTGTCCGCTATCGCGACATCATGGATTCTGGCATCGATACGCTTTACACCCAGCCTTGTGGCAAAGGTGCGCAGGCATTGCGCGAACAGGCCTGCGTCAAAATGGATGGCCCAATCATAGGCCTCAAACGCGGCTTTTGGTGTTAGATTAGGTAGGGTAAAGCGTTCCGCGAGCGCCAGTTGCGTGCACAGATTATAGGCCGCCAAAGGTGTATCTTCACCGGCTTCACGTAACCGGTGACACAGGTGGTGGAAAGCTGTTTGACCGGCCGGCACACCATAGAGCCCAAAGGGATGGAAAAAACTGTCGCCGTCGTGCGACCAGTCGTCAAAGCGAATGCCTAGTTTGGCCGTAGCCTGCGTGTCGCGCATCACGTCAAAAATATCCAGTCCAAGCGAACCGATATAGTCTCGTATCGCAGGCACGGTGGCCTCCCCTACGCCCACTTTGCCGATATCGGACAACTCGATCAAGGTAATGTCTAGATCGAGGTGAGCGAGCTGATGCGCCAGGCTTGCCGCCGCCATCCATCCGGCTGTGCCGCCGCCCGCGATAATTACCTTTTTCATAGTCCCATCAGCCCCCACGTCATTTGCTGAATTCCTTCGCCAGCCAACGCTTTAAATGACGCGCCAGATCGCTGCTCATGGTGCCTAGCACCGACCTAGCCGACACTGGAATATGCGCTGCCGGATCGCCATGATCTTCGAAAACATAGTGGTCGACCATGGCGCGCCAGGCGTCACGTTCCGCCTTCGGCAAGTGGCGGACGCTGAGCAATCCATGCACCAGCCAGTTAAAAGGAGTGCCGCAAGCCGTCGGATAATCACGCCACCAGTAGTTTACCAGCATGTTGAGCTGAGACATCGCCGCCACAGAATGCCACCAGGGGCTCGGAATGTAGATGGCGTCGCCTGCGTCCAACTCAGCGGTCCGTGCCACGTCGAGTGCCTGCCGAAACCTCGGGAATCGTTCGAAATCCGGCGCATCCGGATCGGCAAGGCTGACCGGCTGACCTGCCAAGGTAAAATCGAGCGGTCCGACATAAAGATTGCTCACCTGATCGGGCGGAAAGAGTGTGAACCGGCGGCGACCGGCCACCACGACCGCGACATTGTCAGCCACATCGTAATGGGTGGCAATACGTGTCGCATTACCGATCCATGCACGGGGGCCAACCTCAGCCCCCAAAACAGTATTGGGATTTTCGGCCTGAAAGGCGGGCAAAATCTCAGCGGTCGGCGTTGACTGCAAGTAAAGCGTCGGCGCGTCAAGCGTGTTGCGCAAGGCCAGAAGGTGGTCGAGAAACGTACAAAGCGGCACGTTCTGCCTATTGAAGTTAAAGCCTTGAAGCTTAGCCTCATAGAAAAACAACCCTCGGGCGGAGGGCGGAGCCACCAGGACTTCATAAGCCCGTTTGTCGCTCATCCGGGCGAGATATTGGCATAAGGCCTCATCGCCGGATATCGCGGCCTTAACCGAAGGCCAGGCCCCGGCAAAGGCGCGAAGAACGACGGGCTGGCGCTCGCCGACGATCTTATCGAAAGCTGCCTGCGACAGATCATTCGCCGATATCGATGGGATCGAAGTCATAAAAGCCAGGCTCACACGTCAAGGAAAGAAGCGCCCTGAAGATTCCTTCAGGGCGCTTACAACGGTCATGTGTCAGGGAGCGCACACGACTGTCAGAGGTTTAGAACTTGGCGCGCACGCCCAGGGTGACCCGCTTTTCATAGATGTTTTGGTAAGCGTACTGATTTTCCCACTGGAAGTAGTAGCTTTCCTTTTCACCGGTCAGGTTGGAGCCCTGGATATAGGCCGTCATGTTGGGCGCAAAGTCATACGAGACGGAGGCGTCGACATAGTTGGTCGGCTTTTGGTAAAGCTCCAGGCCAGGCGTACCCCACAATTGATCGGCCGATACGGCGCGCTTGGAACGGTAATTATCCGCAATACGTGCCTGAAGCGGGCCCTTCTGATACCAGACCGAGAAGTTCACCTGATGGACAGAGTTGTCCTGGAATGGCAAATCGTCGCCGTTCAGATCCTTCTTGCCTGAGAACGAAGGGGAATAGGTGTAGTTGGCATCAACACCGAAATTCGACCAGATGCCCGGCAGATAGGTGAACGCTTGCTTGGCGTTCAGCTCGATGCCTTTCAGCGTGCCGCCGTCGCCCTGACCTGACGTGTTGATGGTCACGACGCGGTGGCCGCCACCGGTTTGATCGGGATAGTCGCGTTGCACACTCACGTTTTCTATGAAGCTGTCGATATCAACATAGAAGAGGCCGACGCTGAACAGCGAACCCGGTGCGTTATACCATTCGACGGACAGGTCATAATTGCTCGAACGCCAGGGATCGAGGTTGGGATTGCCCGATTCATTGCCGCCGGTAACCAGGAAGTTGCCTGTCACCGGATCTTTTGCGTAGTAGAGCGACAGAGCGCCGCCCCACTGTGCCGCATCCAAAATGGTCATGTTGCGAGCGTAGGCAGCGCGCAGCTTGACGTCATCGCGGATATCAAACGACATGTTGATCGAGGGCAGGATATCGGTGAACTTTCGCTTGGTTTCCTTGGTGCCGTTGTTGACGTTGGCAGCACCGTAAAGACCAGATGCGCCCGGCAGATTTTGAATGACATCAAGATTTGTCGTGATCACCTGAAGACCGGCATTCATGCGGAAAGGTACGCCGACATCCCCGTTGAGGTTAGCCTGAACATAGCCGCCGGTCTGCTTAATGCCGACCTGATAGGAAGCACCCGGGTTGGCGACACGGGTTTCACCGGGCCAGTACTTTTCATGCCAGGCCAAAGGGTCATCCATGGCATGCGGGTCAATAGCGTAGGCCGTGGGGATGCCGCTGATGCCACCAAAATTGTTGATCGCAATGACGTCGCTGCCATAGGCCGTCAAAGGAATCCCTTTCGAAGCCGTAAAGTAGCCGCCCGCGTCGCCGGCATGACAGCCGGCATTGCCATCGCCGCCATTGAGGACAACATCGGTGGACTTCCACTTGACGAGACACCCTGCACCATTGAGCGCGCCCGTGCCTACCGCCGAGTAGTCCTTGTAGAGGGGAGCCAGGTAGTCAAAGGCATCGTTCTTGATATCGCGGTCAGAGAAACGGGCGCCGAAATCGATCCGGAGATTTTCCGAGAACTTGTAGTGACCATCGAAGCGCGCCACGTCCATGGTCGAGGTACGATCGTAATTGTTTTCCGACGAAGCCCCGTCCATGACATAGTTGGCCTTGTTGCCAAGAAGCGCCGAATCCAAACCACTCCAGGCTGGTGAATCACCGCGGTAATCGACTGTAATGACCTGCAGACCACTGAAGCCTGTTGGGTTGGTGACATGGTTGCCATCGGGGAAATGGTTGAGTCCGACTGTATCGAGGTCGTTCGTTGCCGGATTCGGGCCGTCAGAATACTGGTACTCGGTGCCCAGGCTCTGGCCGGCATAGGAATTGATATTGAGCTGTGTGGCCTTGGCGTGCAGGACACGAGCCGTGAAGCTGAAGGCGCCGCCGTTGTCATAGTTGACGGCCAGGTTGAAGTTGTCTGACTTGGAATCGAACCGATTGTTTTCCGTATAGGTGCCAAGGCGCAGCGCGTTCAGTTTGTAGGTCTGGACGGTATAGAGCTCGTTACCATTATCGCTGTAGCCAGTGTCGGTGGCGTTCACCGGGCTGAACCAGCCCCAGCTTGCCCACTTGGATTTAGCATCAATGCCAACTTGGCGGTTCCACTGGGTTTGATCCGTGTGGAAATACTCTGCATTGACGTGCAGGGCATCGCTCACCATCCATTGGAAGGCGGCATTGACGCCCAGACGCTTGCGCTCGGTCGACTTGTTGAAGCCAACGTGACCTTCATAGGAGACGAATTCGTCGTTCAGCACGCCGTTGCCATTCTGGTCGCCGTTCATGAAGGCCAGGCCACCGGTGGTATTGTAGCCATTCGGTGCAAAACTCGGCGTGGCGAAAGCCCAGTTTTCGCCAGCCTTCCCGGCCCAACCCGAATTTCCGTTCATACCGTTATATTGATTGGCAGCGGTGATGTCCGAATAGGCCACCGACAGCAAGGCGCCAAAATCGGAGTTGCGCCAACTCACAAGAGCATTGGCGTTCGGTTCCCACTTTTGGGTCTGGTCGCCGTAGGTTCCTTCAAGCGCACCCGTTACCGTTACCCCCGTCTTGAAGTCGAAGGGCTTCCAGGTTTTCAGGTTGACAGTTCCGGTAATGCCGGCGCCCAGTTGGGTTGCGGTTGTCGACTTGATGACGTCAGCGCCCGACATGAGTTGCGACGGGATGTCGCCAAAGTTGGGCTGCACGTTGGTGATCGAATTGGCGCCCAGAAACGCTTCACCGTTCAACAGCGTGGCCACCTGCGGAAGGCCGCGGATATTCACGGCGCCGGCCTCTCCCGCTTCGCGGCGTACCTGGACGCCAGGAATACGCTGCAAAGAATCGGAGATGGTCGCGTCGGGAAACTTGCCGATGTCTTCAGAAGACACGGAATCGATGACTTGGTCGGCGTTGCGTTTCAGATTAACGGCGCGCTTCAGCGAGGCGCGGATACCTTTAACGACAACGACCGTATCAGCATCTGTTGTCTGCGCAGGTGCGGCTTCCTGAGCCACGGCAGCGGTGCCCATCAGCATCGCCAACCCGGACGCAGCCGTCAGCAACGCCAGGTAGCGTTTCGTATGAGATCTCATGATGTCATTCCCTGGTTTGAAACATTTTATTACGGCTGCGAAATCCGGCTGCCGTTAAAAGCATGCTTACGCCCGATTTTAGAGACTGGCAAATTAAATTGTTCAAATTGTTTTAATGATTGCCATTGTATAAAAAATTATTATTTTACAGCTACTTATGATATTTGACAGCGCTATCAAGGCAGTTTCTTTGGCGTGACTTTTGAGTCACACCCCATGACAGGTAGCGCTAACATCGCGGTAACACTATGTTGAAACGTCGTAATTTATTTCCCGGCAAGGTTGCCTTAAATATGAAAGCGAAGGACAAAGCGAAGGGCTAAGGGCGGAATTTCACCTGCTCAAATGGCAGAAAGCTGGGCTGCCAGAAGCGGCCATGCTGTTCGCGCGACTCGCGCCCTAACAGGGTTTGCGAATGCTGAACGATGGTCTAGGGATGAACGGATGATATGTAACTGTACAAGGAATTCCCTGCATGGCGCATAAGACCCCAACGTCAACAGGTCGCGTTGATGGACTGTCGGGAACGAACCTGTCCAAGGCGGGAGACTACAATCAAAGAGTTGTTTTGCAAGCTATTCGGGCCAAGGGCGACGTAACCCGCCTTGAGCTGGCAAAGCTGACTGGATTGTCGCACCAGTCCGTTTTCAATATTTGCCGGCGCTTGATTGATGAGGGTACAATCTCTGAAGTCGGACGCACCAGCGGCGGACGCGGTCAACCCGCCACACGCGTCGCCATCAAAGCTGACGGCGCCTTCGCCCTTGGTCTTAACATCGATCGCGACCACATGACGCTCGTCTTGATGGATCTGTCCGGAGAGGTCAAATATCGCATCTACGCCGACAAGCATTTTGCCTTGCCGCATGATGTTCTTGAATTCCTTAGGATATCAATCGATGACATTTTGAAAAAAAACCTCATCCCCAAGTCGCGCCTCATTGGTCTAGGCGTTGCGATTCCTGACAGACTAGGGGGGGTGGAAGTTGCCGAACGCCCAAAGGATTACGATCAATGGTCGTCGTTTGACTTCTTAGGCGCGGCGCAAGCAGCGCTGATGATGCCCGTATATCGTGAAAACGACGCGACGTCGGCGGCCATTGGCGAGGCGCAGTTCGGTAGAGGTATCAACCATACCAGTTTCGTTTATATTTTGATCAGCGCAGGCCTTGGCTGCGGGCTGATCATTAACGGCAGATCCTACGCCGGCAGCCTCACGCATGCAGGCGAAATCGGCAATATTCCGATTGTGCTGAGAGATGGAAGTCCTGGCACGTTATGGAACGTCGTTTCGCTATACGCGCTCTATGTGGAGCTCGAAAAGTACGGCATTGCCGTAGATAGTCCAGACGACCTCTCCGAGTCCGATCAGGCTATGCAGCCAGCCATCGATGCGTGGGTTGAGATGGCTGCAGATGCGATGCTTCAGCCGTTCTTGGCGATTACCTACATCCTGAGCCCGAATGTCCATTTCATAGGCGGCCAGTTACCGCACTTCATCACAATCAAACTATGCGATGCCCTTAATATCCGAACGGCTGCGCAAGAAGGCGCTATCCCTCTGACGCGGTTTGAACCCTCTACGACGTCGAAGGATGCGGCCGCGTTGGGCGCTGCGGTACTTGTCATTCAAAGTCGCCTGTTGCCCCGTGTTGAGTTGCTAACGAACGATGCTTTGGGGCGTACCGCCTAACTCAAGAGGCTAGGCACCGGTCACTGTGGAGGTTTGAACGCTCCTGACAAGGCATGCTGTCGGCTTGCCTTGACTTGACCAAGGCCCTGGTGGGCTGATAGTTGCTGCCGGTCTCAAGGTCCAGGCGTTTAGAGATTTCGCTCGTAAACAAATCTCGGAACCGAGCCATCCCCCCTCGGGAAGTCTGAAACCACATTGGGTTCATGATTAGTCATGACATGTTGTGTCCTGAACGCAGGCCACCATTTCTAACCAGCCAGCGCCCGCTACATGGATTGATGCCACTATTTACCCAAGCCAAAACTTTTACGCAGGCTGCCATCAACCGCGGTCGCCGGCATGAAGCGACGTAAGCGGCTCAGCAGTTTTGCGCGACCATCGGCCGGCTGGCGCATCCGATAAGGCGCATCGATTACCGTCAGAATCTTCTGTGCGACAGCCTCAGGCGCAGGCGCCAATTTGATCTGCGCCAGCACGGATTTCATGACCGCCTCGGCTCGGAGCGCGTACGTACCGAATGGCTCGCCCACCAACCTCGCATTGGTATCGAAGTTCGTTTTCGTGAACGATGGTTGGAGCAAAACAACACGGACATTGTATTCGCGTACCTCGTGATCGAGGAACTCAGACAATCCTTCCAGGGCATGTTTGCTGCTGGCATAGAGCCCCATGAATGGTGCCGGCAAGAAGCCGAGAACAGAACTGATATTGATGATCAATCCGGATCGAGCCTTGCGCATCGACGGCAAGGCAGCGCGGACCATCCGTAAAGGACCGAACACATTCGTGTCGAATAAGGACTGAGCTTCCTCGACCGATGTCTTCTCTACAGGCCCGACCAAGGATCCGCCCGCATTGTTGATCAGGACGTCGATCCGTCCCGCTTCGGCCAGGACCCAATCGACAAACTTAACGGCAGAGGCTTCATTCGTCACGTCGAGATACCCGTATTGAACGTTCAGCATCGGCTTTGCGCGCTCGACATTCCTGACGCCTGCATAAACCCGGAATCCTTTTTCAGACAAGAGACGGGTTGTCGCCTCCCCGATCCCGGACGACGCCCCGGTTATGACGACGACTTTGTGCTTTGACATAGTTCAATCCTTAAAACTTTAGACTGTTCAATGAGGTAACGGCTAGAGCCCTTCGGCCCGGTAAAGTGCCGCCGCCCTGATCGAGCGTTCAGCATCGGCATCTATCAGCGCCCGACGGGACTGCTCATTGCGTATGACCGAGGCCAAATAGGCGATCTTCGGAACGAGACCCACCTGGTATTGCTGCGTGGCTTCGCCATGCTGTCGGTTTGAAGACTGAACGTCAGCCGAGGCCAGGCTTTGGCGCCGGTCCGCCTGTTCGACTGCGCTCAACTTCGTACGCACGTCGGCGAGCGCGGCAACGGCGGTCAGGCGATAACCTTCATAGGCCTCGACCTCGCGCGCCGATGCCATATCTATTTGGCTTTTGATCCGGCCGAAATTCAGGAGTGGCCAATACACAGATGCGGCCGTGTTCCATACGTCGAACGACGATCTGACACTGGTATCCTGATTGCCGTAAAAGGCAGTGATTGATAAATCAGGAAACAACGAGGCCTGGGCCGAACGCGTCGAAGCCCTCGCGGCCGTCAGGTTCGCCTCAGCGGCCTGTATATCCGGGCGCTGACGCAGGATGCTCATGGGGGCATCGGTCGTGTCCGGGTGACGCAAGGCCGGAACTGCCCCCATAGCCAAAAGCCGCTCTCTCAGGTGCATCTGGTCGTCGCCCGCCAGCACGCTGATGGCGTTGACATACTGTTCGCAGGCCTCGGTCAGCCGGCTGACACCCGTATCGGCGGCTCTCGCTTCGATCTCCGACGAGCGGAATTGCCCCTGGGTAATCAGCCCTTTGCGCCATTGCTGTTCATAGCTTGCGGAGATTTCATGTGCGGCGGAAGCCATTGTCCGGAAACTTTCGAGATCCTGCTGGCATTGTCTCAAACCGATATAGGTTGCCACGATTTCGAGGCGCACAGCGCCGCGAACATCATCCAAAGAGGCACCTGCGGCCTTTGCCGCAGCGCCGGCGGCCTTTGAGCGCGCCTTGAGGCCACCGAACAGGTCCAGGTCATAACTGGCATTGAGCTGTCCCTGCGTGATGTCGATCGTTTTGTAATTGTAGGTCAGACCCACATCGCCACGCTGCTCGGCACCCGTAGCGCTGATATCGGGGAAGAGAAGTGAGCGTGCCGTAACGTGAGAGGCGCGAGCCTCCTTTAACCTTGCCTCGGCCATCCTGATGTTGTGGCTGTCGTGGTTGGCAGCGGCGATCAGGTCCAGAAGGATCGGGTCAGCACCTTGCGTCCACCACGCCTTTGCCTGGAGCTGTGCGCTATCGCTTGCCACAGGCCAACTGACAGGTGACGGTGCTACGGGAAGACGGGCGGTGGGGGTCGAACACGCCGCGAGCACAGCTAATGTCGGGAGTAGGATCTGGAACTTAAGCATTAGAGATCTCGCTTTGCGGCTTACGGACCTTGAACCAGAAGGCATAGAGGGCCGGGAGGAAGACAAGCGTCAGCACGGTGCCAACGCCGACGCCACCAATCAGGACGAAGGCCAGGGCGCCCCAGAAGACCGAATGGGTCAGGGGAATGAAGGCGAGCATAGCGGCGGCGGCCGTCAGAATGACCGGACGCGCGCGACGGACGGTTGCTTCGACGACGGCATCGTAGTCGGAGGCCCCCTGCGCCTTGTTGTCATTGATCTGCTGGACAAGAATCAGGGTGTTGCGCATCAGGATGCCGGACAACCCGATCAGGGCCAGAATGGCGTTGAAGCCGAAGGGCTGGTTGAAGATCAGCATGGTGGGTACGGCGCCCACCAGACCGAGTGGCGCGGTGGCAAAGACCATCCACATGGTGGAGAAGGCCCTAACCTGGATCATCAGCACGACCAACGTCAACAGGATCATGACGGGCACAACAGCGGCGAGTGCGACGTTGGCCTTGGCGCTTTCCTCCACCGAGCCACCAGTATCGATGCGATAGCCCGCAGGTAGGTTGGCCTTGATGGCCGCAAGCTTTGGCAACAGCTTTGCCGTGGCGTCCGGCGGCTGGACTCCGTCGCGCACGTCGCCCTGTACGGCGACGAAGAGGTCGCGGTCGTAGCGCTTGATCTGCTGACCTTCGCTAGCGAAGGTCGCGTGAACGACGGCGCTGAGCGGAATGGCCTGGCCAAGGGTATTGGTAACCGTCAGACCGGTCAGATTGGCCGGGGACCGTCTATCGCTTTCAGGCGTGCGCAGCACGACGCCTATCGTCCGTGTTCCGTCGCGGATCTGGGTGGCCTGAACACCGGACACCAGGCCCTGCATCTGCAACTCCACAGACTGCCGGGTCAGATTGAGCTGAGCCATGCGGGCGTCGTCGATGGCGTAGTGCATGACAGGCGTCTTGTCGCCCCAGTCGAGGTGCGGATCGAGAACATCGGGGTTCTGCTGCATGACGCCCCTGACCTGTTCGGCGATCTTCATGATTCCGCTTTCCTCAGGCCCGGCGACGCGGAACAGCACGGGATAGGGAACAGGCGGCCCGAAGAGGAATTGTGTCACACGTATCCGAGCCTCGGGATAGCGACCATCATTCGCCCACTGACGGATGCGGGCCTTGAGCCGACCGCGGGCCTCGACATCCTTCGTCTGGATGACGACCTGGGCATAGGCCGGGTTCGGCAGTTCAGGATTTAACGAGAAGAAAAAGCGCGGGGCACCCTGACCAATATAGGCCGAGACATCGGCGGCTTCGGGCTGCTTCTGCAGGTCCGCCTCAAGCAGGCGTGTCAGGCCTTTGGTCGCCTCGAAGGCCGATCCGACGGGCATCTTGATCTCAACGGTTAGTTCCGTGCGGTCCGAGTTCGGGAAGAACTGCTTCTTGACCAGGACCATGCCCGCGCCGGACAAGAGGAACAGGCCGATCGTTACGCCGATGGTAATGCCGCGGCGATCGATCGCCATCCGTACCAGGCTACGGAACCGGGTATAGGTCTTGGTAGCATACATGGAGTCGTGATCATGTCGCGGCTTGATGTTCGGGAGCATGACAACACCAAGGTACGGCGTGAAGGTGACGGCCACCACCCACGAGGTGATAAGGGCAAAACCGACCACCCAGAAGATATTGCCGGCATATTCCCCGGCCGACGACTGCGCAAAGCCTACAGGGATGAAGCCCAATATGGTCACGAGCGTACCGGAGAGCATTGGCGCGGCAGTGGTGGTCCAGGCAAAGGTCGCGGCCTTGATCCGGTCATACCCCTCCTCCAACTTGACCACCATCATTTCGATGGCGATGATGGCGTCGTCGACCAGTAGGCCAAGCGAAATGATCAGGGCGCCGAGCGTCACACGGTCGAGATCGCGGCCAGTTAGCAGCATGATGATAAACACGATGGAAAGCGTCAGGGGCACGGCGGCGGCAACGACCAGACCGACGCGGAAACCGAGCGCGACCAGGGAGACAAGCATCACGACGCCAAGCGCCATCATGAACTTCATCATGAACTCGTCGACGGAATGGTGGATGGCCTTTGCTTGATCCGAAAACTTGGTGATTGTTAGCCCTTGGGGAAGCAGGGCACGCAAGGTTTGCTCTTCGCTATCCAAGGCCTTGCCGAGCGTCAGCCCATTGTACCGCGGGGCCATGACGACGCCGAGGACGACAGCCGGTTGCCCGGCATGGTTGATTTCAAAAGTCGCAGGATCTTCGTAGCCTTTACGGACATCAGCAAAATTTCCGATCTTGAGAAGCTTGCCCCGAACGTTAAGTGTGACATTGCGGACATCGTCGAGGGAGGTCAGTCCACTGTCGAGACGGAGTTGCACCCTGGGCCCCGACGTCTCGATAGAACCAGACGGAGTGACATCGTTTCGCCCCCGCAGGGCGTTGACAATGTCCTGCGCAGTTACACCCAAAGTGGCCAGCCTGGCCTGCGGTATATCGACATATATCGCCTGAGGCCGCTCGCCGAGTATTTTGACCTTCTGGACACCGGGGACCTGCAACAATTGCTGCCTGAGATCTTCGGCCCGCTTTACGAGATCGCGATTGGGCAATCCCTTTGCCTGGACAGCATAGAGAGAGAAATAGACATCGCTGAATTCATCATCGAAGAACGGGCCATAGACGCCATTCGGCAGGTTGCGGGCTTCATCGGACAGCTTTTTGCGCACCTGGTAGAATTGGTCCGGCACGGCGGACGGCGGCGTTGAATCTTTCAGGATGACCTTGGCCTGCAACACCCCCGGCTGCGCCGTGGTTTCGACACGGTCGTAGTACTGGAGCTCCTGAAGGCGCTTTTCTAGAACGTCGCCGACGTTTTCGTCCATTTCCCTGGCAGTCGCGCCGGGCCACACGGCCGTCACCGTCATGATCTTGACAGTGAAGCGCGGATCTTCAGCCCGCCCGAGTTTGACGAAGGCGAAGGCCCCGGCCGCGAGAACGGCCAGAATCAGAAAGAGGGTCACGGCACGCTCGCGGACAGCCAGCGCGGAAAGATTGGGGAAACTCACAGTACACCCCCACGGACGGGCGATACCACTTCGCCTTCATGGAGCAACTGCGCCCCGGCGGCGACAATGACGTCGCCCTGCGACAGACCTTCGGTGATCGAAGCCGTCTCTTCATTGATGCGCGAGACCTTGACAGGTTGCGAGGTCACCCGCCCCTTCGCGTCGATGGTCCATACACTCGTCCCCGCACCCTTATCGACAAGCGCGGACAGCGGTACGTCGAGTCCCGGGGACGAGGCTGGGGCAACGGACGGTATTACTGTCACTGTGGATCCCAGGGGGGCGTCGGCCAAGGTGGCGTCTAGGACATAGCGCGCCTCGAAGAGGCGCGTCGACGGATCGGCCGATGCAGAAATCTGGCGAAGGCGAGCTGTATGCGTGCCCGATGGCGCACCAAAAACGGTGACGGTGGCGATTTCTCCGGGTGTGTGGCGTCCGTCCGGCAGGCCGACCACCGCTTCAGGCGGGCCGGCCATGGCGATTTGTATCACTGGCTGACCGACGCCTGTCACCTGGCCGGCTTCTGCCGGGATCGCTGTGATAATGCCGGCGCCGTCGGCGCGCAATTCAGTATAGGCCCTTTGATTTCGGACCGTCGCGAGTTGTGCCTGAGCGGCCCTAAGGCTGGCGTCAGCAAATCCTTGGCTGCCCTGGCCTGCTCAATGGTGTCCGCCGAGGTCGAACCGGATGCGGCAAGAGCGGTCAAGCGTTCAAAACTTGCGTTTGCGCGTGTTGCCTGGGCCTGAGCCGCGGACACCGCCGCCACCGCACCCTTGACAGCATCTTCGTAATCGACAGGGTCAAGGCGCATCAACAATTGGCCCGCCGTTACGCGGTCACCAACATTGACCTTACGCTCCAGGATTCGGCCACCGACGCGAAAGGACAAGTCTTGCTCGACGCGGGCGTGAAGGGTGCCGGAATAGCCAGTCCCTGCTTCTGTCCCCGCGCCTACCTGGAAAACGAGCACACGATGGCGGTCGCTCTTCTCCACCTTGTTCGGCGCATGACACGCACTTAGCAGGATTGTTGCCGAAGCCAGCGCTGCGAAAGCGACCTGCCCGGAAAAATTTGATTTGGAAGACATGGTTGACACTGATCCAACGGTTCGTGTAGTTTAGATACTGAGCGGTATCGTAAATCCGCAATATGGATACTGTCAAGTACTGTTATTATTATGACCGAAAAAAAACAAGGGCGCCGCGGCCGACCTGCCAACGAGGCGCTTGGACAAACAATAGTCGATGTGGCCTGTGACCTCTTTGTAGACTTGGGGTTCCAGGCGACCACAATGGACAAGGTCGCCCAGCACGCGAAGATATCCAAGCTCAGTATCTATCGGCATTTTGAGAATAAGGAGGCGTTGTTCAGCGCAGCGATTGCTGCCCGCTGTCATACATTCGCGCCACGATCTTTGTTCGAGGGGTGCGATGGATCGGCCGAGGAGCAGCTTCTGGCCGTTGGCACCAGTCTGCTTCGCCTCTTATTGAGCTCGGACGTACGCAGCGTCGAGACGATGATCATGGTTGATAAGACGAACCGAGAGCCTCTGAGCAAGCTTTATTACGAAGCCGGTCAGGCACGCTTCATCACCCAGCTCGAAGCTCTTTTAAATCAGTTACATACAAAGGCGGTCTTACATGTACCCGATCCTGCGCAATCCGCCCGTCTGTTTGCTGCGCTTTTCAAAGGCTCAGACCTACTGGCTGTCGCCCCTTTTGATACAGCGCGCGCTGAGAACGACTACGAAATCAACTCATATTGCCGCGCTGCCGTCGCGCTGTTCATCAGCGCACATCGCGGGACGACGAATACAGGTGAAAATGCCCCCATATAAAGAAAGTGGCCGCATCACTTTGCTGCCGGCGCTACACATCCACGACCTTTCTTCAGTCCAGGGCCACATCCCAGTGCTTCGTCAACTGCATGCCGATGTTTCCTTCGATGACCATATTGGGGAATATTACCAATCTTCCGTAATGTCACAAGAATTTCCGATGCTCAAATCTAAGTTCTTGAGGAACGAGTTGGCAGATGAGCTGAGTTGGCAGCTTCCGCCGCGATTGCGAGCCGGGACATGGCACTATGGGCTACACGCGATGGCTCCTCACCAAGAGTCCCAGCCAAATGAACCTGGGCGAGCTCCCAAACAGCTATCAACTCGTTCATCAGCCGTTGCCCTCCCTCGGTAAGTACAAGGCGTTTGCCAGCTCGACCACGTCCCCCATGACTACGAACGAGATCCCGCCGCTCAAGGCTCTTCACGTTGCGGCTAAGAGTGGTCGCGTCGACCCCGGCGCGCGCCGCTAGTTCAGCGAGCGTCGGCTTTTGACTGCCGCCAATCCCTACCAGAAGGCTGAACTGCTCACCGGTGATCCCCAAAGGCCGAAACCAGGAATTGTAGTATCGCGCGAGCACCCGCGTAGTGACCCGGGCTTGAAATGCCGGACACTCGGTTTCGAGGCGGCGATAGAGATCAGAAACATGGGTCATTTGCGGGCCTCGACAAGCTTCAATTGATATAATAATGCATATACAGCATTCTACTGGAGTCACGCAATGACAGCTTATGTCCACGTTAACCTACGTATAAAAGATCCGGCCAGACAAGCCGTGCTTGCGCCACGCTTCCAGGCAGCGCTACAGGCAGCAGGGGGCCGCATTCTTCATTTCGGGCCCGTATCACAGGTGCTAGAAGGGGATGTGGCGCCGTTGCCAATGGCCGGCATCTTTGAATTCAGGACGCTCGCCGATGCGCTGGCCTTCTATAATTCATCCGAATATGCGCCGATTAAGGCTGAGCGCGACCTGGCGCAGGAAGCTCGGATGTTTATCGTCGACGCAAACTGAAGGATTCAGAGCCCAGATGTTGTGTTATGCGCGTTTACGGTGATGAGGGCCGCCTGATTTAAATATCTAGGGCCGCAAGATCCGCTCTTTAAAACGAATTTTTCCGTGTTTTAATGCAAACACACAGGAGCGTGCAGGCCGGGCGTTCTTTTATGCGTTCTATGCCTCGTTCGGCTCGATCCACTTTCGAGACCCCCAAATTCATATAATCGCACTTTGAGCTGCGTCTGCTGCCACGCCTAACCTGCCTGAATTGACATCTCTCGAAGTGAATTTGGCAATCTGGTATGACATTGACTGAGCTGGTTCGCTGTCTGAATTCTGTCAAACATGGGGCATAACTGTCGATGTGGCTATCCGTGAATTTATCATCTTTCAGCACGTTCTTGAACGACTTAAGTGCCCAGGATCTTTGTCTCTGTTGGCGCGTCATAGCGCAATGGATTTCAGACTATAAGGGGGTAGACAGCCACTTATCAACGGCTAGGCCGAGATCGACGTGTTTGGAGGACCTGAAGCCTCTCAGAGAACGGAACAGCATGCTCAATAGAGGATGGCCATCACGCCCCACCTAAAACGTTTCTCACCTTCGGCATAATACGTCGGCTCACAGGAACTTTGGCACCCGTAGCAAGCGTGAGCATACCAACACCCGTCGCCTCGCGCGTAAGCTTTTCGACATAGCCCGTGTTTACAAGAAAGGAACGATGCACGCGCAGAAAATTTCTTGGGAGTACCTTTTCAAGGTCCACCAAGGCACCATTATGCAGTATCGAGCGACCATCGCTGAGATGCAGTTCGACATAGTCATCTGCGCCCTTACACATGGCGATGTCTGTCGCGTTCACCATGGTCAGCGCGCCGGCGCTATTTACCCGAATGACCGCAGGGGTCTTTGACTGCATGGCGCGCGCCAGAGCCAGTTCCAGGTCATGCGCTCGCATTTGCAAGCTCTCGTGCTTGCGTCGTTCCCTTTCAAAAAGGACAACGCGAACCGTGAACAGTATCAGGATCGCAGCAGCCGCTTCGTAATAAAACAGAGCGTCGAGAAAGCTACCCTGGAAGACAAAGATCGATACCGCAACCAGGCTAAACGCCCCCCCAGCGATGAGAGCGGCCCGACTCCCCTTAAGCGCCGCATATCCCGCTATGAGGGCGCTGGCTACCGTCGCGACAAGCAAAACAAACGTGGCCTTGCCATCATAACCAGACACGACGACGAGCGGAAACAAGATGACCGCCGTCACCCCACCCAATACAGATTTCTGCCATGACGGCACAAAACGGAAAATCACCAGCGCCGCAAGCGTTATGGCGAAGAGTGAGGCACAGGTGGCAAGGGTTATGAGACGCCAGTCCTGAACGGGGTACGGATAAGGTGCAAGGCCACGATACGCTTCGGCGAAGAGTTGTAGCGCTGCGATAACGGACATCACCGCCAGGAGGATGGGCTCCCGGCGATTGACTTTAGACAAGGCGGAGCTCGCAAAAACGAAGGCACCGGCCAGGAGAACGCCGAAGGTCACCAGTGACGGCCAGTAGGCGCGCAGGATCATGTCCAAAGGCTGGCCAAACGGCGCGATGGCTATGACATGTACAGGGCGGGCTAAGCGTAGAACATTGTGGAAAGATGACAGGCGCAGGACGACGTCGTTTTCACCGACATGCAAAAGCCCCGGCGGAATAAAGAAGACGGCATCCATGCGCCCTGGGGATTCTGATGCCGCCTGTGCTCCCGGCGTACCGTTTTGCCCGATCCGTACGCCATTTACATAGGCGACACTCGCTGCCTTGGCCGAAACAAATAGACCGAGCGGCCCTTTGCTCAACGCAGATGCGCCCACCCCCACCCGGGCATGTAACCAAAGATCGCGATTCTGAGGATCCAGATCGACCAATTCGCCTCGCGCGCACCCTAGCAGATCGAAGCGCACAGGCGGATGATCCGTACCGCCCGGACAGGTGACGACATCCTTTATAGGCGTCACAACAGCGGCACGAACCGGCAGTGATATGAGACAAAGGGCAATAGCAAGGAGAACTGATTTCATAGCCTACCGTTAACCGATATTGTGCGACCAGTCATTGCCGCTGACCGGAAATCCAGCACCACTGGCCGAAATCATAATGAAACGCGCAGGCCCTGCGCCTAGCCTCATCAGGCTTGCCATGAAAGGGCCCATATATGATTTTCGGAAAACACACCACGTCGCTTGTTGTCCTGACGGCTGTTTTTACCACGACCGCCTACGCCGCCAACGATCAGGCCTTTACTTTCGAAACCGCATCTGGCGAGACGATCGAAGCGTTCCGTGGCGCCTTCACTGTACCGGAAAACCGGGCGCACCCGAACGGTCGCCAGTTGGAGGTCCATTATGTGCGCTTCCCGGCGACCGGCACGCAACCGGGTGCCCCGATCATATATCTGTCCGGTGGCCCAGGTGGCTCAGGTATCGAGACCGCAAAGCATGAGCGGTTCCCGCTCTTCATGGCCATGCGTGAGTTCGGCGACGTTATTGCCCTCGATCAGCGTGGTGCCGGTGCGTCGGCAGACGCTCCCAATTGCGTATCAGATACCATCATTCCGATGGACCGCCACGTCTCCAGGACCGAGCGAAATGCCCTGTTGCGCCAAGCTGTTGAAAGCTGCGGTGCGTTTTGGCGTAAGGCCGGATTTGATCCCGCCGGCTACACAACAATTCAGAGCACACAGGATCTGGACGCGCTGCGCGCACATCTGGGCGCCCCGAAAATCTCGCTGTGGGGCATTTCCTACGGAACGCATCTGGCGCTGGCCGCCATAAAGGAAATAGGCCCTCGACTGGACAAGGTCGTTCTGTCCAGTGTGGAGGGTCTTGATCAAACCGTGAAGCTGCCTTCTGAGACGGACGCTTACTTTGACAGACTGCAAGCCGCTATCAACCAGGAGCCCGCGGCCAGGGCAGCCTATCCGGACATCAAAGCCCTGATCCGTCGCGTTCATGCCAAGCTCGATAGCGAGACCACCTTGATAACCGTGTCGACACCTACAGGCCCCAAGCCCATGCTGCTCACCACTGAAACCATGCAAATGCTGGCAAGCGGCATGATTGCTGATCCCAAGAACGCGTCAAACCTGCTGATGCTCTATCTCGCGGTCGACAACGGGATAACCCAGCACGTCGCTGACATCTTAGGGCGCTTCGTAACGCCGGGCGAACCGGAAGAATTTACGCTGATGTCGCTCGCCATGGATATCGCTTCCGGCATTGATGCGAAGCGCCTGTCGCGGGTCGAAACTGAGGCCCAGACGGCCTTGCTCGGTGACATGCTGAATTACCCCATGCCACAGGTCGCCGGCGCCCTTGGCCTCGATCTCGGCGAGGGTTTTCGCACGGCGCCCCAAAGTACCATCCCGACGCTGGTCCTGACCGGCACGCTGGACGGCCGGACCTATCCGGCTGAACAGGCCGCTGCCGTTGCCGGCCTGGTCAACGCCCAGACGGTCACGGTAGAAAACGCCGGACATAACCTTTTCATGGTGTCACCCGAAGTCACCGAAGTCATCCGCGACTTCATGCGTGGTGAAACTGTGCACACGCATACCATCAAGGTGACACTGCCCTCCTTCGCCCCCCCTTTTTGACAACTGTTAAGACGCATCCTGCGCAAGATCATGGGGAGCATGATAGCCAAGTTCGTACTCGAGCCGCTTCTGAAGAGAGATATGATCACTGGCGCGTGCGGCCATGCGTACGCCGCCGCCAGGTTGCTTGTTCAATTGCGGGGACAGCCAATGGACGTACTGTTCGAAGCCGGGGGTTGACCTGCTCAACGCCTGCGCTCGCCGGCGGAGGTCTGAAAAGGTGGCCGTAAGGGCGCCAGACATGACGCCAAAGATCCTTTCTGGAGCAGCTATAGAAATGAGAGACGAGTCCTTTGTTCCATCTTTGCTTCCGGTTAAGGCGGCGTGCCAAGTCAGATAGGCTGAACCGCGCGCAGTTTCCGCGAGATAGAAACCTCCAAGAGCATTCGCTTGTATGAAAGTGCCCGGGTCTTGCTCAGGGACAGCGACCAGCCTAAGCAGGCCTCCAGGAACCGCGCCAATCCGGCGATGTTCGATTTCGGTGGCTATCACTACGACATCGTCGGCAAGCCTTTCTTTGTTGCCGAAGCCGCGCCGGGTAGTGTGCGCACGGATAAGCTGATGTCGGCCTTAAGATTCATCTCGACAATTCGCCCGATGTTTAAGTCGAAAGCCTGATTCTGAGTTCATAACAGGCGATACCAATGAAATTCTGGATCGTCGGGGATGATGAGACCACCGTCCGCAAAGACCTCCATCTGGTTGCAGCCTTTTTCTTCAAGCCTCAGTCTTCGCTCGCCTAGGGTACCTGCCACAGACGCAATTACTGCAATCCAATTGGAACATGACGTAACCCCATGAGTAGATTCCGAGCCTGCTAAAAGACTGAGGATAGGTTAGAACAATACCTGCTTACCACTCCGCTAACCTACGCGCCGAAAACAGCGATCGCTTCGAAGAGAGATTATCAAGGGGCATAGTCCAACCTAGACTACGCAAATTCATCGGATTGAGGTTTGATGATCATAAAAGGGGACTTACGGTGACAATCTTAGCGTTGGAAACACCGGATCGGGCACGGGCAGATATAGTGCCTGGAGGCCGCCTCGCCGGCCAGCCACCCTCCGTCGGAGGTTTTTGCGGCGATCAAGACGCAGCACACTGCGGGCTGATGGCAGAGCGCCAGGCCTCAGCTCTGCGTGAGCAGTTTATCGCCGTCCTTGGGCATGACCTCCGAAACCCGCTCTCCGCGATCCTTTCTGGCATGGATATCATGGCCCTGAGCCCTTTGGACGAACGCCAGCGGCTCGTAGCAAAGGTGGTTAAAGGCAGCGCTGACAGAATGTCGGCGCTTATAGACGACGTTTTAGATTTTGCGCGTGGACGACTAGGTGACGGGATGTCGCTTAGCCGCACGCCCGTGCGGCTTGGGCCAATTCTCATGCAGGTGATCGATGAGTTACGTTCGAGCTACTCAGAGCGGCAGATATCCGCCGACATCAACCTGCCTGACGCCGTGGATTGTGATCCAGGCCGCCTGTCGCAACTCTTGTCCAATCTGGTCGCAAATGCGCTGGTTCACGGAAGCATAACAGGGCCGGTTACTATTCTTGCACACTGTAATGATGGGGCCTTGCTTCTCTCGGTTGCCAATTCCGGTGAACCTATCCCCAAAGCCGCCTTGGCCCGGTTGTTTCAACCGTTTACGCGAGATGAGATACGTCCTTGCCAGCAGGGTTTAGGCCTTGGTCTCTATATTGCCTCGGAGATTGCTCGCGCCCATGGTGGCCAACTCGCCGCAAAGTCCAATCCCAATGAAACCCTCTTTACCTTCGAAATGCCATTAACAACGCCTGAATTCACGGGACGACCATCATGACACCGACCTACTGGGACAACGCGATCTATACAATCCGTGGCGACCTGATCGAACTGCGACGACACATCACGGGTCTTCTTGAAGATGTCGGTTTCGTCGCTAAACACGACGCGATACGCGCAATAGAAAGCCTGGACGAAGAGGCATTTGCCGCAGCGCAGGGGCTAAAACGCGTCAGCCTGGAGCGTTTTTACATCGCAAAGCGCAACGTCGGTCTCCATCCACAGGCCGCTATTGTGGTATGTTGTTTAGCTGGAGCCGTGTCGGCCTGGGCGCTGTTACACGTCATGCACTCGACACAGCCTCGCCCCTAAAAGGCGCCTATTCAACAAGCTCATCGCCAGATAACGTCGTTATCCCCGCGGTAATTTCAGTGATCTTGATAATTGACCTTTTTGCCGCCAAGGCAACGACGACCGGCAAAACGAACGATCAGTTAATTTTGCTCCGAGCGCTTACCGGCCTGCCCCGCTAAATCATCTGCTGCGAAGGTGATCAGGTTGCGACGGGTGGTGATCCGGCCTCGCGTTCACGTGCGTTGAAGTAGCGTCTCGCGAAGGCCACCAGTTGCGGATCTGTGGGGTGATCCACCGTTTCCCAGCCCACGACCCTGTTCGCCACTGACGTATGATGCTTTTCGATGTTCCGGCGAAAATCCGCCTGAGCCATATGTGAGCCAACGACCAGAATCTCCGTGATCCCTGTCAACGCGTTGCAGACCTCGGCAAAGAACTCGTGCTCAGTTCGGACCTGGCTATTGTGCTGTCGGGTAAAGACGGTCTTCTCGAAAATTGTTTCGATCTCGACCTGCTCGGCATCAAATTGCAGAACCTTGGCGGTGTGATGGTCGATAAGCAGGACAGCATGAAAAAATGACATCTGGGAGTACCTTCGTGATCTGATGGTCTGAAAGAGGTTTGAATTAGACGAGGGCCTTGATGGCGGCCTGAATATCGATTTTGAGGGAATGATCGTGGTGCTTGATCGGCACGACCGGTCTTTGGATTTCCAACAACTGATAAACAGCCATCATGGCCGCGCGGATCGAGTATTCGACGGTGAAAACGACATCATCCTTGATTTCAACGAACTGGCTCACAAAGGCGAGATTTTTCGATGTCTCGGGGACAGGCAGCGGACGATCGGTGTGCAATCGCGGCATGAACATGCTTGTGATATAAGGCATTCGACACGGGATACACTGAGCGCCTTGGAAAATCTCCGGGTCTAAATTGAGATGCCCACAAAGCTCATGCAAGATGTCGAAGCCGTTGCAATCCGACATCGTCTTGGCAACGAAGTTCCCGACGCGACCGGGATGGAGGCCGTAACCCCAGAAAACCTGGACATCGGATGGCTGCCGGGCGAAGTGCGGCTGATGCGCCAGGACTATCGACATCAGCCAGTTGGAAATCTTTAAAAGTCACCAAGCCGCCAGTGCCCGCCACATTGCCTGAAAACGCCTGCATGGCGTCGAAGAACGCGGTGTTCGGCAGCGTGACGGTAAAGGACGTCCATAAGGTTTCCGGGACACTTGCGTTGAAGGCACCTGGATTGCCATATTCGGGGTTGTCCTTGGCCAACTTTTCCCAAAGTGACCAGTTTGCGCTCGAGCGTTTGCCCAATTTCGGCGGTGCCTCAGACATCGAACCAAAACTGGAGGCATCTGTCATGGAACCGTTCTGCAGAAAAACAAGGTCTCCGGACTTAACGGAAATGGCCTGCGGTTTGCCATCGCGCAAACAGTACAGGTCCGTTACGACCCGCTTTGCCAACTCGACTTTTAGACCGAGGTCCGTTACCCGGCAATGGGTCTGAAAGTGGACGCCCTGCCCTTCAAGCCATCGCACCAACGGCCTGACCATCGAGTCATATTGATTGTAGACGGTGCGCTTGACGCCGGCGAGTGTCTCGATGCGTGTGAATTCAAGCATGAAGCGGTGTAAGTAGCGTTTGAATTCTATGGCGCTGTGCCAGGGCTGAAAGGCAAAGGTCGTCTGCCACATATGCCAGAAGGGCGTTTCCAGGAAGGCCGGCGAAAGCCAGTCGGTTATCCGGCTGGCTCCCAGATCATCCTCGGTCGCCTCGAATATTTTGAGCAATTCTAGGCGATCATCCATGGAGAAGCCCATCGATGAAACCTCGACGACGTGATGGTTTTTGTCGACCAGACGCGCCATCGCGTGTGACTTATGATGCTCATTGAAATCGATCGTCTCCTGGTAGACGGTCATAGCCGGATCATTTAGCGAAGGGATGCTCCTGAATAGGTCCCATGTGCACTCATAATTGTCGGTCGTGAGCATGCGTCCGCCGCGAAGACGGTACCCTTCGGTCGGATTGCCCGCCCCGTCCAGGCTACCGCCGAGGGTGCCCTGCGCTTCGTAAATCGTAATCTGGCTGCCCGGCATATTACCGTCCCGGATCATGAACGCTGCAGCAGCCAGCGATCCAATGCCTCCGCCGATCAGGTGCGCGCAGCGGGCCGAGTTTTGTTCCGTAAGTTCAACAGAGGTGTCCATAGGCAAGCCCTTCAAATTAGCGATGTCGAATTTGGTCGATGCAGATGCGTCCGGAAGCCCAAGGCCAGATGCTCAGTGTCGAGAGCGCGGCGCGATCTCGAAGCGAGGCTCCCGGCCGCTGGCCACGCGCGCAAGATTACGCAAGGTCCTGCCAGAGAAGGGCGCCTCTTTGAGCGTAGGCGGCTGTACGAAGCCGGAGTTCCCTGCGGGTTGGGATGACGAAGCGGGTGTCAGGATAGGGGGCATGATTGTCCTTACGGGAATTGCGATTGAGGGTGGAGCCAGCTCCGTGAAGAGCTTGCCGTCGAATACAGGGTTCCCATTCTGGCTCTGCGACGACACGGTCTTTGACGATCTCATCCGTCAAAACAGAAACCAGAAGCGTTCGGGTTGAGCGGGCCGAGGCTGATCTTCATAGAGTTTAATCGCCGGCGTTGTTAAGTGTCGGAAACTACTCATTCGATCCGCCCAGGGCATTGACTAGTCTGCTCGGGTCCACCGCCCCGACCGGCGCGCTCTCAGCTACACAAGCACGGCTGAGCCCAAGGCTGTATCTATAGCGGCCTGAAGCTCCTCAATCTTGAAAGGCTTCTAAATCATCACCGCGTCTGGTCTCGACGCGCGTATGGCGGCGACATTAGCCGTCGCGAATATGTGCGGCGTGCTGCGGGCGAGGGAGATCCGGTCAATCGCGCCAAGTCCACTCCCCTCCAGCAAATTCATATCCGCGATAATAAGATCCGGCTGGGTACGCTCTGCCGCTGCTACGGCTCCATTCTCCGTGGCTTCCGCAGCGCAGACGTCGTAACCCATGTCCTCAAGGAGGATCGTCAACAGAAGACTAATCATGCCATCATCTTCGATAATCAAAACGCGAAACTTTTTCATGTAAGGACCCGTGGCTTTCTCAACCGCAGAGGCGAGTTTTGGAGAGCACAGGGACACAAATGGCGGGCTGATGTCCAATGAGGCAGGTCAATTGCCGGTGTCCCAGGCCACGCAATTCAGACTGACAAGTCTGTCGGCCAAGGCCTGCTGGTTGTCCGTGAGAGCGTCGTAAAGGCCACGTTCAAAGGGCTCGATGGTCTTGAGGCCAGCGAGCAGATTTTCAACATCCGAAATACGACGACGCATCTGATCTGGCGCCGTTGGACGACGAGGGAAATCGTTCACGATGCCCGCTGACAAGGATCGCCGCCTCGCCACGGTGGTCACAGAGTTGGCGTATCCTTCCCAGGCCGCCTCTTGCCTCGTGGTAATGGCCAAGGCTTGTCTCACATAGGCCAACCGTTTGAGGGCCCTGCCCAGGTCGGACTGGGAGGCCCCCATTGAAATTTGCACTAGCAAACCAATTTGAGGGCATGAAGCGTCCCGACGCGCCTGAGGCTGGGCTTGGGCCGGATCAAAAGGTGCACCGCTAATAATAATGGCGACAGCCAAGGCTATAGATCTCATGATGACGCTCATTGTATTATTACCGGTTTTCAGTGCCAAAATTTCATATTTTATAAAGCATACACTCTGGCCGATTCTGTCAGAGGGTCGGAAACTACTTATATACGGCTGCGACATGGGTAGGAATTGACACATCGAAACTTGAGGCGCACGCTCGATTTTGCATAATAGACATGGCCAACTATTTGCTTGATGAGGGCGGCGTCGCCGTTCTGCTACTTCTGAGCCGTTTCGCGAGACAATATGATAGCCGTCGTCACGCCGCCTGAGCCGGCGCACCCTCTTCCAAAGGAAGCGGGTATACAGATGCCGCGCGTGCAACCGGCGACACGGTCTGGCTTTCCCATCGTGGGTATTGGTGCGTCAGCCGGAGGGTTGGAGGCCTGCCGCAAGTTGTTCGCCGCTCTACCGGCTGATACCGGCATGGCGTTCATTCTCGTTCAGCACCTGGAGCCCAATCACGAAAGCCTGATGGTTGAGTTGCTGACGGGTCACACGGTGCTGCAGGTTTCACAGGCATCGGAGGGCGCCAGCATTGAGCCCGGACACCTCTATATCATTCCGCCAGGCACCTATCTGTCTGTATCAAAGGGAAGTCTGAAAATTACCCCGCCTGCACAGCCGCACGGCTTGCGCCTGCCTTTCGATTTCTTGTTGCACGCGATGGCGGAGGACCTTGGGTCACGTGCCATCGGTGTCGTGCTTTCCGGTACGGGGGCCGATGGCAGCGCCGAATTGAAAGCCCTTCGCGATGCAGGCGGCTATGTCATAGCGCAAGATCCGGAGGAAGCCGGGTTCGGTGGCATGCCGCGCAGCGCCATTCTGACCGAGTGCGTCGATGAGGTTCTGAAGATCGCCGATATTCCCGCAGCCCTCGTAAAGCGCGCATTACACCTAAGGGATGGCGCCACCTCAAGCCCTAAGGCATTGCCTAAACCCGAAAGAAAGGCTGATCCAAAAGCTGACGCTATTGAGAGCGTCGAGGGTTTCGACGGCCCACTGGCAGAAATCGTCGATCTGTTGCGACAAAACACGGCCCATGACTTCACCCTTTACAAGCCTGGAACGCTGCAACGACGAACAGAACGGCGTATGACGATGGCAGGCATCGCCGACGCCGACATGCCACGATACCTCGATTTTCTCCGCCACGATGCAGGTGAAGTGGATCTCCTGGCGAACGATCTTTTAATCAATGTCACCGGTTTCTTTCGCGACCCTAAGGTCTTCGACTATCTTGCATCGAAAATTGCCCCTGAGTTGATCGCCAAGCAGCCTATCGATTTGCCTTTACGCATCTGGATTGCCGGCTGCAGCACAGGAGAAGAAGCCTACTCGATCGCCATGATCTTCCGAGAGGCGATGGATGCCGCCAAGAGCGCGTTGACATTACAAATTTTTGCGTCTGACGTTGACCCCGATGCTGTGGCTAACGCACGCGAAGGCCTTTATCCGGGCTCAATAAGATCTGAGGTGTCCGCGGATCGACTGGCCAGATTTTTCTCAAAGGAAGGCGATCATTTCCGGGTCTCCATTGAGTTGCGCGGGCATGTGGTCTTCACCGTACAGGATGTTCTATCCGACCCGCCGTTTTCGCGTCTCGATCTCATATCATGCCGGAATTTGCTGATTTACCTGAAGCCCGAAGCCCAGGCCAAGGTCGTTGCGCTCTTTCATTTTGCCCTTCGCGACCATGGAATGTTATTGTTGGGTACGTCGGAAACAGTTGGCAGTGCCGAGAACCGGTTCTCGGTCATTTCAAAAACGGAGCGGCTCTATCGTCACGTTGGCCGCAGTCAACCCGGCGACCTGGCCTTTGGCCTTGGCAAGAGCGACGGACCCGCCGTCCTGAAGCCACGCACCAACGATCAAGCCCCAACACGTCCAGCGGCCCTCGCAGATCTGGCACGCAAGACCGTGATGGAGAGGTTCGCCCCGACCTCCGTCCTTATCAATGAAAAAAATGAGTGTCTTCATTTTACAGGCGCTACGGATCGCTATCTGACCATGCCCTCTGGACTGGCCGTATATGATATCCTTTCCCTTGCGCGGGACGCCGTCAGGACAAAATTGAGGTCGGCCCTTCAGCAAGCCATCCACGAGAAAAAGGCTGTGACCGTAAAGGGTGGTCGCATTAACCAGGCAGAAACGGACTTCGGCTTCAACATAGACATCCTGCCTGTCGAAAATGACGGCGAGCGTCTGTTGCTCGTGTGCTTTATCGAGGTACCATCGACCTCTCCCCCTGCCAAATCTATGGATGCGACCTTGGATCCCAGTCGCGTGACAGAGCTGGAAATGGAGCTCAAATCGACCCGGACTGAACTCTCTGCCGCTATTCGTAACCTTGAAATATCGGGCGAAGAGCAGAAGGCGATCAACGAAGAGGCACTGTCGGTCAACGAAGAGTTTCAGTCTACAAATGAGGAGATGTTGACCTCCAAGGAAGAACTCCAGTCGCTGAATGAAGAACTGACCGCGCTGAACACCCAGTTGCAGGAGACACTCGAGCGCCAGCGCACAACCTCCAACGATTTACAAAATGTCCTCTATAGCACGGACCTCGCCACCCTCTTTCTGGACCGGGACCTCAAGATCCGTTTCTTTACCCCCGCGACGCGCCTTCTTTTCAGCGTCATACCCGGTGATGTCGGCCGCCCTCTGGCCGACCTTAGATCGCTGGCAAGTGACGCGGACCTTCTGAAGGAATCAGAGCATGTTCTCAAAACCTTGCAACCGGTGGAACGCGAAATCGAGGCCGGTACAGGTGCGTGGTATATCCGTCGTATCCTGCCCTACCGTGTGCCCGGTGACGGTGTTGAGGGCGTGGTCATTACGTTCGCCGATATTACAGAGCGGCGCAAAGCGGCCGTGGCCCTTGAAGCCGCGAAGCAAGAGGCACAACTCGCCAATATCGGAAAATCCCGTTTCCTCGCCGCCGCCAGTCATGATCTGCGTCAGCCCCTGCAATCCCTGAAACTGATCCAGGGCCTGTTGCAACGGTCCGTCGAGGGGGAAAAGTCGCTTAAACTCGTGGGTCGCTTCGAAGATATTCTGGCCGCTATCACCGGCATGCTCAACGCCTTGCTCGATATCAACCAGATCGAAGCCGGGACGGTGCACGCCGAGCCCTTAGCCTTTCCCATCAATGACCTTCTGAACCGCGTGCGAGGCGAATTTGTCTATCACGCCCAGGCACAAAGGCTGGAGCTCGTCGTCATGCCTTGTAGCGCCTATGTGGTCTCAGACCCACGCCTGCTTGAGCAGATGGTCAGAAACCTGCTCAACAACGCGCTAAAATATACCAAAGCCGGTAAGATTTCTCGTCGGCTGCCGCAGACATGCCCAAACGTTGACAATCGAGATATTCGACACGGGCATCGGTATCCCAGAGGCAGCGCTCGGGTCGATTTTCAACGAATACGAACAGCTCGATAACCCCAGGCACGACACCAACCGAGGCTTGGGTCTGGGGCTATCCATCGTTCAGCGTCTTGGCGCCATGTTGGGTCATCGTGTTCGCGTTTGTTCCAAGGAAGGGCGGGGTTCGGTCTTTTCGGTTGAGGTCGGGCTCGATAGCAGCACAGGTCAGGTAACCCTTGCCACCCCTCCCACGTCGTTCGCAGAAAAGTCACTCAGTCGGAAAACGGGGACGGTGCTGGTTATCGAAGATGATGCCGATGAGCGCGATCTCATCGAGATCATGCTCAATGCGGAAGGCTATCTCACCTACACCGCAGCGGATGGTGATTCAGCGCTAGCCCTCATCAAGCGTCTGAAGATCAGGCCCGATTTGATTCTTAGCGATTTTAACCTGACCAACCACATGAATGGCCTGGAGACGGCTAAGAGATTGCATCAGGTCTTACACACCCCCCTGAGGCCGGCTGTACCCGTGATTATCATGACGGCAGATATGTCGAGCGCCACCCAGGCTGGAATTGCTGAGCAACAGTTTGTTCGCCTCATCAAGCCGGTCAAGCCCGCTCTCTTGACCCAGACTGTTCAGCGCGTGCTGGTGAATTCACTCCTCAAATCGAAGGAAGTGGCGCTCGCCGCCCGCTTGCCCGACAACACGACAAAGCCAACCGTTTTTGTCGTCGATGACGACAACGTCTTCAGGGATTCGATAAAATCGATGCTAATCCATGATGGGCGGCGCGTCGTGGACTTCGCGTCCTGCGAAGATTTCCTTGACGACTACGTGCCCGGCACCGAAGGCTGTCTTCTGATCGATGCCTATCTGCCGGGCATGAAGGGGGTAGAGCTGTTACAGCGCCTTGCCGAGGCCGGTCACCATCTTCCAGCCGTCATGATCACAGGTAATACGGACGTCGCAACCGCCGTCCTGGCGATGAAAGCCGGGGCCACAGATTTCATCGAGAAACCAGTGTCCTCCCAGGACCTGCTTTTGTCCGTCGAGCGCGCTCTGGAGGTGTCACATGACGAAAGCCGTCGCGGTGCCTGGCAGCAGAATGCCGTCAGCGTGTTAGGTGCCCTGACAATTCGGCAAAAGCAGATCATGGAGCGGGTCCTGGCGGGAGATCCGAGCAAAAACATTGCCGCCGATCTTGGCATAAGTCAGCGCACCGTAGAAAATCATCGCAATGCCATCATGAAAAAGACGAAGTCGAAATCTTTACCGGCCCTGGCAAGATTGGCTCTAGCCGCGTCAGGCACGGAGCCCGCCTAGTGACCGAAGACGCGGGTGCCCGCTGCACCTGCCATGACGGCTGAAGCCGCCTCGAGATTTCCTATGGAAACCGGCATCCCCGTTTCCCTGACAAACCAGCAAGCTGCCTCGACCTTCGGTCCCATCGTGCCGCCGGCGAACCTCATCGCTTGAAGTTCAGTCACGCCTATAGAGCGGATGAGCCTTTCGTCTGGTCCCCTCCAGTCCCTGTAAATGCCGTCGACGTCGGTCAGGATGATAAGGTGATCGGCACCGAGTGCGATGGCCAGAAGTGCCGCGCACAGGTCTTTGTCGATGACTGCCTCCACACCCCTGACGGCGCCAGCCGTACCAGATACGACGACCGGTATACCGCCGCCGCCACAACAGATCGTCAGGACACCAGCCCTCACAAGGCGCTGGATCGACTCTAACTCCATAATGCTCAAGGGCGTCGGCGATGGAACCACACGTCGCGTCCCTGCACCGTCCGGGCTAAAATGCCAATCCGATGGCGCTTTGATGGCCGCAAGCTCAGCTTCGCTGTAGACGGGGCCTATGGGCTTGGTCGGGTGGTTGAACGCTGCATCATCTTCGTCGACAAGGGTTTGAGTGACGAGTGCTGAAATCTCTCGCCCTGGGAGCACGCTGCGCATCGCCTGAGCGATGACATAGCCTATCATGCCTTGAGATTCAGCCCCCAAGACATCGAACGGATAGGGAGGAACCGCCTTATAGAGGGCAGCTTCAAGCGCGAGCAGACCCACCTGTGGGCCATTGCCGTGCACAAGCGCGACCTCGTGACCTGCGCAAACCGCTGCCAGACCCTTGGCGGACATGGCCATGTTACGTGCCTGATTGGCGGCGCTTAAGGGTTCACCGCGTTTCAACAAGGCGTTGCCGCCCAGCGCTATGACAAGACGCACAGGTCAGGCAACCGAACGCAGCGAAGCCGGAAGGGCCAGAGGTTGCTGCTGGGTGATACAGTGGACATTGCCGCCGCCCAGCAGGATTTCCCGGCCAGGTACGGCGATGATTTTCCGCGAAGGGAAGAGCTTGGCCAGGGACTGTTGCGCCGGCAGGTCCATAGGGTCGTCAAAGGCTGGCATGACGATAACGCCATTGGCTATATAGAAGTTGACGTAGGACGCAGCCAACCGGTCACCTTCTGTGCGCGGCAAGGTGCCTTCGACCTGATCCACACCGGCGGCCTCAGCCGCTGAGATCAGGACCGGGCTCGGTTGGTAGAGCTTGTGCACCGTCAGCTTGCGGCCATGGGCGTCGGCGGCCACGTTCAGGCGCATCAGGGCCGCCGTCGAAATAGGATATTGCGGGTCATTCTGATCGTCCGTCCACGTCAATATCACCTCGCCGGGCGCCACGAAGCGACAAAAGTTATCGGTGTGGCCTTTGGTCTCGTCAAGATAGACGCCATGTTCCAACCAAATGACTGTGTCGCAGCCCAGATAGTTGCGCAAATTCTCTTCGATTTGCTCACGGTTCAAGTCTGGATTGCGATCATGGTTGAGCAGGCATTGCTCAGTCACAATGACCGTCCCCTCCCCGTCGACATCGATCGATCCTCCTGTCGCCGGGCCGCACCTGATGGCTGGCAATGTGCTCATGATCAAGCATGCCGGCATCGTGCCTCAGTGCGGCATGCTGTTCGAGCAATTGTTGCTCGATGCTGGTGCACCTAAGGGCCTCTACACCAACCTCCTGATATCGCATAACCAGTCTGAAGCCATCGTCGCCGATCCACGCATCAAAGGCGTGGCCCTGACCGGCAGCGTCGCCGCCGGCCAAAGCCTCGCCGCCAAGGCAGGGCAGAACCTGAAAATTTCGTCGATGGAACTGGGCGGTAGCGATGCCTTCATCGTCTTCCCCGACGCCGACCTCGACGAGACCGTGAAATGGGCCGTGTGGGGCCGCATGTATAATACCGGGCAGACCTGCTGCGCCTCCAAGCGCTTTATTCTGGTTGGCGACATCGCCGGTCCGTTCATGGAGAAGTTTCAGGCAGCGCTCTCCAGGCTTGAAGCGGGGGATCCTATGGACGTCAAGACGACGCTCGGTCCGCTTTCGAGTGAGACGGCCCTTCTTCAGCTTCTGGCACAGGTCGATACAGCGATCGAGCATGGCGCAACCGTGCTTATGGGCGGCAAACGCCTCAATCGTCCGGGCGCCTTCATGCAGCCGA